>JBAXBU010000018.1:0-40509 GCA_037141835.1 Armatimonadota bacterium
ACATCAAAGTCATGTCAAACCGAGGTGACGGCCTCTCGGTTTTCGGGCTGTCACGCGAAGTGCTGGCAAAGGACCAAAACTCCACTCCAACCCGGCTTTACACCCGCGCAGCATCGAGATTTGAGGACGTTAACTACCCCGAAACAATCCAAATTCCAGCCGAAACCGTACGAATTGAATCCGAATCGTGTCGCCGATTCGCCACCCGAGCGTTCTCCGGCGTCAATGCCAAAGACACCTCACCCCAATGGATGCAAGCCCGGCTCGAAGCTTCTGGTGTTCGACCGATTAGCCTACTGGTCGACCTCACCAACTACGTGATGCTCGAATTAGGGCAGCCGCTCCACGCTTTCGACCCAGACAAGCTCAAGGGTGACAAAATCGTCATTCGCAACGCCAAGCCAGGCGAGAAGCTCACGACGCTCAACGGAGTCGAGCATGAACTCAACGGACAAATGATGATCTGCGACGGCGAACGACCGGTCGGAGTTCCGGGCGTTATGGGTGGACTCGATACCGAAGTCACCGACACCACCACCAACCTTTTGCTCGAATCCGCGAACTTCGTCAACACGGTCGTTCGCAAAACTCGCAAGCAACTCGGGCTTGCCACCGAGGCGAGCTATCGCTTCGAGCGAAGCGTAGACCCCGACGGCGTGGTCGCCGCCATCCAACGATTCACCGAGTTACTACTCGACTGCCAGCCGCACATCCAGGTTTCGAACATTGTTGACCACTATCCCGGAAAGCAGACTTTTGCCCCGGTCAAGCTGAGAGTGGATCGCGCGTCGATGCTGCTCGGGCTAGACATCAAACCGCTTCAGGCAAACACCTACCTCCAACGATTGGGGATGGACGTGACCGCAATGGGAGATTCGCTCCTCGTGGTTCCCCCAAGCTGGCGACCCGACATCGTCCGCGAAGAGGACCTCATCGAAGAACTTGGACGAGTGCACGGTTACGACCTTATCCCCGAAGCATTTCCGCAAGGAAGTACGCCATTGGGCGGTTCGCACGGAAAGGAATTGCTGAAGGACAAACTCCGCGAGGCACTGTTGCGAGCCGGACTCAATCAAATCATTTCGCACTCATTGCGCGACTTCCATCCGCTCGACGAGCCATGCGAACGAGTCGCCCCAAGGAACCCCGGTTCACCCGAGAATTGCGTTTTGAGATCGTCTCTGCTGCCCGGACTCGCAGAAGCAGCCAAGCGAAACGGAAACAAAGACATCCATTTGTTCGAAATGGGTAAGGTTTTTTATAGTTGGGAAGGCAAGTTTGACGAGACGCTTTATGTCGCGACGCTGAGCCAAGGCGCGTTGGTGCCGGTCAACCGTCAAGGCGATAAGGTTCCGCAAGCCGATTTCTATTCAATGAAAGCGGTGCTCGAAAGCGCGTTGGATTCACTCGGTATTCGAAACCAAATCACCTACGCGCCCCTTACCGACACCAATGAAACGCGGTTCCACCCCACACGATCGGCAGAAATTCAGATCGTCGGCGAAGTCGTGGGAACGCTCGGTCAAATCCACCCAACTGCCGCCTTGGTTGCCGGGCTAGAATCCGACACCGTATTGTGTGAGATCGCCTGGGATTGGGTCATGAACTCGGTGAAGCCAGAGCTGTCCATCAAGGGAATCAGCCGAAACCCAGCCGTCCGACGCGATATTGCAATCTTAATTGACAAAGCAATTACCTATTCAACCATTGAATCGGCAATCGCCAGAGCCGGAGCCGATGTTCTCGAGAAGCAATGGCTTTTTGACGTCTTTGAAGGAGCCAATATTCCAACCGGAAAGCACTCGCTAGGTATTGGGCTTCAGTTCCGCAAGCACGGAAACTTTACAGACGAGGAAGCGAACCAGGTGCGCGATCGAGTCGTTTCGGAGCTTGAATCGCTTGGGGCGACACTGCGCTGATCAATTTCGGCCAGTAAGCTTCAAAAAGCGAGATGACAAAAAGCGTTAGCACCGCCGCCGGCAGGTAATGATAGTGACCAAACTGCTTGAGGAACGCCATCGGAAGGTAGGCGAAGAGGGCTAACGAAAGGGCAATGAGTGGCTTGATGAAAGCTTTTCGGATCGAAACCCACGTGGTGACGTTCGAGAAGAAGGATCCGATGGACGTCCAGAACGGCTCGTTCATCATGACGAGGAAACTGGTTGAAAGTGAAGAGATAACCGAAGTGAGACCAAAGATGCCGGGGAGGATATAGCTAAGGATATCAATCCAAAGCCCCGCACCATGCCGGAACTGCTGCTTCTGGTACCCACTTGGTGCCACCGGAATGATTTGAACACGGTAGACGACATAACCGATAAGGATTGCCCAAAAGAAAATTTGAAAGGAGAATCGAGTTTGGTAGCCAGTCACGCGGAGCCAAACTCCGAGGATAAAGATGAGAGTCGGAATCATAACCGCCTGCTCATATGCCCCAAGCGCAAATGCCGTTGCCAGACACGAAAGTGCAAACCAACCCCAATGGTTGGTGGGTTCTCCTCGCTGGTTACTTGAGCGAGTAGCCGGAGGATCCATCGGTCCCGCATCCTTGGCCGGAGAACTTGGTGCGCCGAGCCGCTCGAATCGAACGTAGCTGGCTAGGGCAACCAGAGCAAAAATTGCCATCGAAGTGGCGGTTCGTCCGGGCAGCCAATACATCGTATGAGCGGACAAGCTAGCTTGCGTATCCACCAGCCGACCCCAAACGTAGAAGCCACTCACGCCAACGAGAAGCGATGCCCAGTTGAACTTCTTATCCGCGATCATTCGACCAAAAATAATGAGCAACAGTGCAAAAGGTAGCCAAGCAATAATGAATTGCCACCAAGTACCAAAGAACCAACCACCGAGCGTCCAGCAGACGAAAAGCCATGTCCCTGCTACGGCTACAGGGATAGATCGTTTGACTTCGCAAAGGAACCAATATAAGGCAAGGGTTGCCAAGCAACAAATGAGTGCGTTGGTAAGGCCAAAGCCGCCATTTGATCCGGGATGGACTCGATTGTCGAACTCAAAAAAGAGGGTGGAGATCGGACGGTAAAAATGATTTTCGAGCGGCCAATCGTGGGTGAACCAACGCAAAGGATTGTTGTATTCGTTGAGCTTGCCGATGAGAAAACTGGTGTCGGTGTCCTGCAGAAGTGCGTTACCTGAGGCGCGTTGAAGCAGGAGTGGCACGCATGCCAGCAGAGCCAGAAGAAATCCGACAGTCCTGTTTTTCACCAAATCATTATGGCTTCTGGAACCAATCAAGCAGTTCGAGCATAATAAAGAGTATGAAAATCTTAAGATGGATTTTGCCTATCGGTCTCGTTTACGGAGCATTTGCTTACGCTGGTAGCGGCGACGTGTCGTCATTCACTGGTAAACCAGTTCCTGCGTTTTCAGTTACTTCCTTTGCTGGCAAAACCGTCTCAAACGCTTCCCTCAAAGGAAAGCCTCATATTATTGATTTTTGGGCAACCTGGTGTGGCCCTTGCAAAGCGGCTTCACCAACGATGCAAGCGATTCATAAGAAGCTTGCTGGAAAGGGCTTAGTGGTTATTGGCGCCAATATGGGCGAATCTCCTAAGTCCCTCATTGAGGCGAAGAAGTATCCGAAAGAGCACGGCTACACCTACACATTCACCGCAAAGAATGACAAGCTCGCCACCGCACTCGGAATCTCTGGCATTCCTTGCTTCCTTTTTGTCGGTAAAGATGGAAAAATCAAAGCAGTAAGAACTGGTTTCAACCCAGGCAGTAGCCCCGCCGAATTTGAAAAGCTCGCAATGAGCTTGCTTTAATAGACTGAAACTGGCGTTTTGGGAGCGGTGATTGAAATCCAACCACCGTTCCTAGCCGTTATCGTCGCTCCCGATATTCTTAAGTGACCGAAGGGAAGCCAAACTGTTTTTCCAACGAGATAGGATGGAGCAGTGAAAGCAAATGGCTCGGCACCTTCGGCTGCTTCAACCAGGGACACCGGAACATCTTTTGGATTGTATGTTCGCATCAGCTTCATTGATTGTGAAAGGATCTTAGGTGGCAGAACTATTTGCATCCACAGCATGAGACCAATGTAATGATTCATGAAGTCGGCAGATTTACCCACTAAGTATTTTGTCGCTGGATAGTTAGTCGCACCCTTGGTGATGAGCGGAGTGCTTGTCTTGCTAACCCAGGTCTTCAGGACCGCAGGGTCGCAACCAAAAAGCTGGTCGGAAGTTAGGTTGGGTTGGCTGGCGAGCCAGTTCATGAAGAGCTTTTCTCCGAGGTAGCCATTTGCCCAATATTCTGGCTTGTCGTATCCTCCAATTGCGGGAAGAGAAGCATGACCATATTCATGGCAAATCTCTCGAACCTTTTCGAGTGGCTGCTTGAAACTCGGTAAGTCGTAAATGTATATGGTGTTGACCTTCGAAGAAATGCCCTTCGCTTGGGGATCTTCATCAAACAACTGCTCACCACCGGGATCTCCCGAAAAGCAGAGATATACGTCAACGCAGCTATGTGCGTAATCTGGCTTATGATCTATTTTGAGATCGTTAAAATTGTAGGTCCAGAGTCGAAGCAAGAGTTGGGCTGTTTGTTGGGCCTGTTCAGAGTGGACTTTCCGATCCTGAGAAAAGACTCGAAATCTTAGTTGAGGTTCGTTTGTGCCCTTCCGTGCGCGCACATATCCTTCGGTTAACCATTCGAATTCGTAAGGCTTTTTGTTGGGTGGGAATCTGAGGGGCGATTGTTTGATGATTTCAAGTGGCTTTTCTCTCTGTCGAACCTCAATGAGTTCTCCTTGAAGGGTTTTTAACGCAAAAAGCACTGCCAAGGACATCATGGAATCTTATTAATGATACATCACAGTGAGGCTAATCCTTCCAATCTTGCCTTAAATGATCCCGTTACAAAGCTCCGTCGGGAATCTGGAAAAACAGTAATGACGGTGCCGGAAATTCGATCTGCAGTTCGGCTACCAAGAAAGAGCCTGGCAGAATACCTGCCGTGGTAAACACGCGAGGTTCGTTTTCCAGAGTTAGGGTTGATCGACAGAAATTGAACCGAAGTAATGCCAGATGGGATGTTGTTCTTCGACAAAACTTCTGAGGGTCGACGACGGTAGTCGATTCTTTCTAGCTCTTGTCCGGGCCTTCTGGTGAAATAGACAATGACGCTTTCGCCTAATTCGCCTGTTAAAGTTAAGGCGTAGCTATCTGATTGACCAAATGAAATGCCGTTTGCGTCAACCGAAAGAATCGGTTTGAGGCGCTTGATGAATGCATCGGTACATTTGAATGGAGTTTCAACAATTCGGCCATACGCTCGGCGGTTAGAAAGTGGAAGTCCGCTGAGGTCACTGTGCCACGTTGAAACAACCGGCGAAACCTTTCGAGGAATCACCAATATTGCCAACATCCAACCGCACATAAACTAAATGTCTTGCATAGGTCGTGCCGAATTGCATGGACATTCAGTTTTTTTGATCGGTTCCTCACCCGAACTCTGCCAAAATGGAGAAGTCATCCCATGTTAAACGAGAGTGTCGACTTTAATAATCTGTATTTGATTGTTACCCTGTCAGGGATAGCTTTTCTATCAGTTATGGGTGTGGGCTTCATCTACTTCTCACGGTTAAAAAAGCGGGACGAAGAAAAGCGCCAGCGCTTCATCGATGTCGTAGACTCCCCCGATTAGGATCGCTTAAAGAACCGTTTGCTCACTACTGTTCCGGGTTCGCGCTTACCACGAACGTCAATTTCACACTCTGTGCCCAATTTGACGTCTGATCTTAGAAAACCGAAGGCTAAACCAGTGTCTAGCAAAGGCGAAACAACTCCGCTTGATACTTCGCCGACTTCTTCTTCGCCAACGTAGACTTTCATTCCTGGAGCGATGAGCCGCTTGGTCTTAAGCTGAATTCCGTGGAGTTTGGTCGCGGTGCCATTGGCTCGAGCGGCATTGATGATCTCTGACCCGACAAACTGCTTGGTCTTGCTAACGACCCAACCAAGTCCGGCGGCAATTGGCGATAAGTGATCTTCAAGTTCGTGTCCGTAAAGAGGGAGTCCGGCCTCTACTCGGAGGGTATCGCGAGATCCAAGTCCACAGGCAGCAACTCCGGCATCAAGGAGGGCGTTCCACAATGCTTCAGCTTTATCCGCAGCGCAGATGAGTTCGAATCCATCTTCGCCGGTATAACCGGAACAGGGAGCAAAGCAATCGATTCCGGCGACTTTGCAATTCACGACTCCAAACAAACCGACGGTCGAAATTTCATTTGGATTGTCGGAGAGCTTCTCGACAATTGAACGAGCCGTCGGGCCCTGAACTGCGATCATGGCGGTGTCGTCGGTTTCGTCGGTGATTTCGACGTCGAATGTGTTCTGGCTCTTGATCCAAGCAACGTCCTTTGCGTGATTGCTGGCGTTTACAACCATGGCAAATTCGGTTGGGGTTATTCGGTAAACGATGATGTCATCAACGCAACCGCCGGTCGCATTTGGAAGGAGCGAATATTGCCCCTGTCCATCTTCTAGCTTGGCGACATCGTTGCTCGTAATCCATTCAAGGAACTCAATAACCCTGTCTCCCTTGAATCGAAGTCTCGCCATGTGAGAAACATCGAACATACCGGCGCCTTCTCGAACGGCTTTGGATTCGACCAAGATGCTGGAGTACTGAACTGGCATTTCGTAGCCAGCAAAGGGAACCATACGTGCGTTGAGAGCGAGGTGAGCATCGAACAGCGGCGTTCGGAGCAGGGAGTCAGACATTAGGAGAAGGGTACCTCGTTGGGCAGTAAAGCCATCTTTAAGCTTTTAGTGCATGGAAACCAAGAATGTCGCAATTTAATCATAGTTCAGCTTAGTTTGTTCTTGGGATGTTAGAAGATCGGACCATTTTTTCGCTGTGGGTGATAGAATGGCCTTATGACCAAGGACGAATCCGGACTGATTGGTCAGGCTGAAGGACCAAGATTCTTTAACACATGGTTGTTGATTGTTCTTAGCGTCGTGTGGACTTTGCCTCGTGCAACGACCGTCATCGCCAATTATGTTGTTGACCAATATAAGTTCAACTTCACGCGCCCCTGGGCTTTGTTCGGTTCCAACCTTTATTTAATCAGTTCGCTGGTTGTTCTGTTGGTACCATTCATTGTTCATAGAGGCACCCAGGCCAAGATTACAATTCGAAACATCTTTTCCCGTGAAAGGACTCCCCTCATCCTTTTGGCGTTTTTGCCAGAGGTGGTTTTGATCGTACAGTCAATCTACTTTCATAAAGGTTTGTCAGGCGCGTATACGGGAGAGTATTTCGTTCGATCGGCTTGGCTAAGTTTTCACTCGGTACACGGAACTTGGCACTGGATCACAACTTGGGGGCAACTCATTCTTGAAGGAATGTCACTTGTTTGGCTTAAGGTGTTGCTAATCGGCGTATCTGATCGTGGAAAGGCGATCTATTTATTCGGTGGATTTGAACTGACAACCCTTATTATCAACGTGTTTTCAAACTGGCTAATAGTCCGGCAGTCAATTGAGAACGGAACTTGGAAGTACAGTAGTTTTCAATTTAGTACTGCTCTCATTTTTTGGAACGTCATCGAATGTATTGCTGCTATTTGGATTGCGTCGATGCTAACGGAAGCGTTTCGCCCCAAACTATCCGCCATTGCAATCCTTTTCTATGCGCCAGTGATTGCCCATCACTTTTTTTCGAATGGTGCCGGATGGACATTTCGGGCGGCAACCGAAATACCTGCCATTATCATCTGGGCAATCCTTTCAAGGTCGAATTTGAAAGTCTCGCCTTGGTACAATCCGCCACCAATCGACGACGAAGCGTTGCAAAGCTGAAACATACTGTGGTATCTTATTCATTCGCGCCGATCCAGTTCGGCGGAGGAAGTCATGGCTAAGATCTGTCAAGTGAGTGGAAAGAAAGGTAATACAACGGCGAAGTTCATTAGGAACCGCCACTCGCAAGGTTGGAAGTTCAAGGCTCCACACAAGAACCGAATCCAGCACGCAAACCTTCAAACTGTTCGTGTAAAAGTTCCAGGTGGCAACTCGGTTAAGTTGGTAATTGCGACCAACGTTCTCAAGAGTCCTGAGTTTGCTCGAGTTATTTGTGGTCTCAAGCCAATTCCAAAGGCTTGGCTGAAGAAAGCTTCCTACAACGTTTAATAAACAAATTTTAGATACAAAAATAGGCGGTAGCATAGTTGCTACCGCCTTTCTTGTTTTGAGCTTGGCCCAAAGTCGAATTGCTATTACCCGCCAAGCGGCTGATTAAGCTGTGATATCGAGACCTGAGTCACTTGCCATCGTTGACGGAGGCGGTGGCGTTGGTGCTGGCGGTGTCCCTGAAACCGGTGGCGTTCCCGACACTGGTGGAGACGTTGATTGCGTTATTGTGGCACTAATTGCATTAATGTCCATGTGTGTTCTTTTCCTCACAGGTGGAAAATTTTTCCCAGTATGGATGCAAGTAATCGACAGAACATGCGCAACCTGTCAGTATGGCGGGCACTTTGTCGGTATCCTTATTCCGTCCATGGATCACCGCGAACTCTTAGGAGATGCCATTAAAGAAGAGTGTGGAGTTGTCGGAGTCTTCACCCCAGGCGAAGAAGTCGCAAGCACTGCCTTCTTTGGTCTTTTTGCCCTTCAACATCGTGGCCAGGAGTCCGCAGGAATTGCGGTAAGCGACGGCGAAAAGGTTCGGATGCACAAGGACATGGGGCTGGTAAACCAGATTTTTACACCCGAAATTCTTGCCAGCCTTAAAGGCGATATGGCAGTCGGTCACAACCGATATAGCACCACTGGTTCCAGCGTTTTGAGAAATGCACAACCAATCTATTGTCAAAGTCTTGTCGGGGAAATTGCGGTCGCCCATAACGGAAATCTCATTAATGCAGTTGAACTTCGTGAGCAAATGCAAGCTGAAGGGGAACACTTTGATTCAACTTCAGATTCCGAAGTCCTTGCTCGAATCATTGTCAATAACTTGAAAAGTGGTCCTGCAGAAGCCGTGAGAGAAGTCATGCGCAGGTGCAAAGGTGCTTTTTCGGTTGTTGTTCTTACACCAAACATGTTGATTGGATTTCGAGATCCCTATGGCATCCGCCCTCTCTCGGTCGGAAAGTTGGGCGAAAGTGGCTACATGTTGGCTTCGGAGTCATGCGCGTTTGGACCGGTCGGGGCAACTTGCGACACTGATTTGAAACCGGGGGAAATTGCCCTGATCACTCGAGACGGAATGACCATTGAGCAGGGAATCGAGTCGCCACGCGAAGCGATGTGCTTATTTGAGTTCATCTATTTTGCAAGACCAGATTCTCGCATGTTCGGTACAGGCTTGTACGGCGCTCGGCTACGAATGGGTGAGCGGTTGGCTCAAGAGCATCCTGTCGAGGCAGATATTGTTGTGCCGGTTCCAGATAGTGGGATTCCAGCCGCTCTAGGCTATGCCAAGCAAAGTGGAATTCCCTTTCGAGAGGGAATGACCAAGAGCCGATACATTCATCGAACATTTATTCAGCCAGATCAACGCATGAGAGAAATTGGCGTTCGAATGAAGCTAACGCCGCTCGACGACCACATTCGTGGTAAAAGGATCATTCTTGTGGATGATTCTATTGTTCGCGGCACCACCACCAAGCAACTTGTCAAGATGATGTTTGAATCCGGTGCATTAGAAGTTCACGTTCGCATCACCGCTCCGCCGATCGTTTATCCATGCTTCTACGGAATCGACATGGCGTCGAAAGGCGAACTTGCGGCAGCTCGGATGACGATTCCGGAACTTGCGGTCTACATCGGATGTACTTCCCTTGGCTATTTGAGCGTTGAAGGGGCACAAATGGCAGTTGATGGCGCAACCGAAGGATTCTGTACCGCTTGCTTCACCGGAAAATATCCATTAGAGATACCAGATGGGCTAAAGAAGCACGCATTTGATGATCCTCCTGCCGTCGGCGAAATGGCAACCGTAACTTCCGGCCAAGCGCAACTTTTCGACCAGTAATGCCAATTATCATTTTTCGCGGACTTCTGGGCGAAAATGAAGATCACTCGGTCGTCGGCAGCGATCCAGTTTTTCGACAATTGGGAGTAGAGTCAAAGATATTCAAGTTTCAATTGGATCCCGATGAAGTATTTGAAGCCGCTGTTCTTGGGCATAGCGATTTAGTTCTCGATCAAGGTCCGTTGACGGTTGCGTCGATGGGATTTAACCCTCCCGAGCGATCCGTCCAGTTTCACCTTTCACTCTTAAGTGTTAACGGTGACCAGATTCGAAGCCAGGTTCCTCCGCCGTCAATAGAAGAATTCAAGGATATCCAGGCCCAGTTAATTCGGCTCAACACAAAGTCATTGACTGTTTTGATCGGCGAAGGGCTCGACCATGCCCTGGTTTGCGAAAAACGTTTAGATATCCGAACAACTTCACCTTCAATCGCTTGCCAAAATGGAAAGCAAAAGTCGCTACCTGAAGGGGACTCCGAGAACGAATTTAGGCGATTCATTGATGACTCGGAAAACCTGTTGACCGAGCAAGAATTTAATCAACGCCGGATCGACCATGGTATTTCTCCAATAAACCTTTGTTGGCCATGGGGGCAGGGTCAACGTCCGCAAGTACCGAACAGGGCACTGGAATTGGGATATCCGTGGAAGGTGCTAGCGCGGTCGATTGCACTCAGAGGCTTGGCCAAGTTGTCTGGCTTTCGACCTTATAGAATGCCGCTATTTGAGTTTCTTGATTATTCGAAACTTGCTGGAGAGATTCAAGCAGATCCAAGGTCACTGGTAATCATTGATGTTCCTCCCGTTCCTGAAGGGGAAGAGGAGCGGGAGGCCTTTCAAGACCGGATCACATCATTGGGTGTCAAGTTGATTGATCCTTTGTTGCAATGGCGCCGGGAATCAAAAGGTGATCTTGTATTCGTTGCGACCAATCGAGAAAAGGATGGTCTCATCGCATATGTCACCAAAGAGAATGAGCGAGATCATTTTCCCTTTGACGAACGGAGCTTTACCGAGCGAAGAGTACCAATGCTCGGTTTTAAGAATTTGCTTGAGAATCACGAATGATCGACAACAACAACGAATCCAGTTAAATGCGTTTCGAGGTCATTGACATGGTCATATTGAAAGCTTGCATTCCTGCCATTTGCATAGAGGTCTTCATGCTTGAACTAATCGGGATTCCGGTATTTCGTTCAAATGTGGATGTGCCACTACCGCTTAGCACCATCGACATCTTCATTCCTTGACCGCCACCTTTACCGCCGGCCATATCCATGTTCATGGTTCCACCCACCGTAACACCGACCGTGACGGTGTTTGCATCGGCTTTGAGCAATTTGTAAGTAGTGTTGAGCTTGCCAGCTGACTTTAACCCTTGGGCTGCAGGCTGACCCTTTGCGGCTGCTCCCATTGCTTGACCCATATCAAAACTCGTTGTCCAGGTTTCTCCCACCTTGACTGGCTTATTCGGGAAGGCAAAACCGCTCATCGCACCACTCATTCCGCCCATCATTTGCTCAATCCCGGACATATCTTTGCCTGATGATTTTGGCTTGTATTGCTTGTTTAAGTAGATAGTGGTTGGTTTTGACATCGCCTTCTTCGCCGTGTCATTTTTGCCCATCCCGCCAGAAACCGTTACATTTGATGGAGTATTTTCAAGCTTAAAGTATCCTCCTTCAAAACTCAAAATTTTTGTCGTCATGACCATCGACGTAGTAGAATTTCCCATAGTACTCGTTTGCGCAAGCGTAGTCGATTGCTTATAGGACGATCCCACTTTAGGTTGGAATGACAAAGTAACGACTGACTGAGTTGCGAGCAGGCTTGCGATTGCGATAACTGACATAATTCAATTATTTAATACGATCACTGCGCCGAATTCGCTTCATTAGACTTAAAGAATCAGCTTCCCAGCTTTATAAATGCGAGTTTTTGCGAACCCATGCTTTCCGTAGAAATCTTCGAGGGTTGTCCAATCAATGAGGCATTGCTTGACACCTCGAGATTTCAGTTCCATCAAACCCGCGGATAGCATTGCGCCACCCCAACCGTGTCCCCGAACCTTTTGAGAGACTCCAATCGGACCGAGAGTTCCCCAATTTTCGCCAAGTGCGTTTCTCCAAACTGCGCCAGAAATTGGATACTTGTTTGAAGGGTCCTGAACGGAAGCGAAACCATGGATAGCATTGTCATGAAAGAGTCCTACTACTCCCCCATGTGAACCTTCATTTTCTATTTTGGTCAAAATGTCATATCGCCATCTGCCCGGGAATTCTCGTTCAAAGAATTTGACCAGTAGCCCATGATCTTCGTCCCTCAGGACCCGAAATTCGACTCCATCAGTCGGTAATTCCCGAGGTGGAACGTAGTCAGTCAGGTCTCGTTCGAGGTCGAAATATTCTCCACCGAGAGTAAATCCTTCGATCATCAGAAAGTCGTTCAGTCTTGGCTCATCGGTCGGTACACCTGGCCAAAAGTGTCGCGAATCCATTCCGAAAAGGACGCATGAGGCTCCTCTTTCACGCATGACTCGCTTCGAATCGCTAAAAACATCAACCATATGAAGCGGATCGGTGAATGCCATCCCGCTTAAATGCATCGCGTCCGGATCGGCAACTTTATAATGTTTTACAGGTGCACGCTTAATAATCACAAATGCCCGGAGCATGTCTTCGAAATCGAGGTCTAGCAGGGAAGCTCCCCAGTCGAATGTTGGACTATCGACAGTATTCATTCTAAGAATGTCCATGTCGATTTGATACTTTGGAGGATAATGAGTATTCCAAAGATCAAGAACCTTATGAAGGTCAACGTCGCGCCAGTCGGTAATCATACTCTTGTCTCAAGTAAACAATGCAAGTGTTCAGTATAGTCGTTGATTGCATCATTGGCGCGTGCCACACGATCTCGAAGGAATACATCATCCGACTCGACGAAAGATTTGAGGCTATCGGTAACCCATGACGCTTCAAATGCATCTGTCCCGATCCCAAGGGTCCGAAGACCTATCCGCTCATCTTCCAGATCGAATCGAAGATAAGCAAGCAGGAACGGTCTGAGGTCCTGATAGCTGGAAATAAGTTGCTGCTTAAGAGAAACATATTGTGCCTCGGTACCATTGGTTGTACCGTAGCGCTGAGAATTCAGCAACAATTCTGAAAACTCACTGAATCTCAAGCTGAAAGAAATGAGCTTAGTTTGAGTTTTGCGAGCTTGGTGGAATTCATCTGCCCCTTGAAAATCGGCACTATCTGAATTGAACCATTGAGCAAGGAGTTCGCGAAGCGCATGATCCATGCGAAAGGTCAAACCTAATTGCCCCCTTGCTTCTGGACGTAATTAATTTTTAGGTCTCGAACCAAAGAATGAAGGTGCTTTTTGTCTTCCTCATCAAGCTGCGACTCGAGTTGCGAGGCTATATAGCCGACAACGTCAATTGCGACCCTTGCTTGGGCAAGATCGGGTTCAATTTTGCCAGTTATCATGTCTGTCTGAAGCCCAAGTTTTTGCCAAGCAACGCCACTGAGCTGATCCAAAAGGATTGCTAAGTGGTCATAAATTGTAGGTGCAGTTTTTTCTTGGATATCTTCGGACATCTTATGCATTTATAGACGTAGAAGGGATGTCGAATGAACCAAGATTTTGGTGATTTCGAAGGTACCATCTGAGGCTATATGATTCAAGACGTTATCATCATCGGTTCCGGTCCTGCCGGATATACAGCGGCGCTCTATGCTGCTCGGGCAGACCTGAAGCCCATGGTCTTTGCCGGTTATCAACCTGGTGGACAGTTGACCATAACCACCGATGTAGAGAACTACCCGGGATTTCCCGACGGAATAATGGGGCCGGACATGATGGAGCTCTTCCGAAAGCAAGCCGAGCGATTTGGAACCGAGGTTGTCTACGAAAATATTTCGAAAGTTGACTTCACGTCGCATCCCTTCAAGGTTTGGGCTGATGACAAAGAGTATCAGGCAAAAGCGATTGTGATTTCGACCGGAGCAAGCGCAAAGTGGCTTGGGTTTGAGTCAGAAGTTACCTTTGGTGGACATGGAGTCTCTGCTTGCGCTACCTGCGATGGCTTTTTCTTCCGAGGCAAAGTGGTTGCGGTATTTGGTGGCGGGGATACCGCCATGGAGGAAGCACACTACTTGACAAAGCATGCAGCGAAGGTTTATTTGGTACACCGCCGTGACGAGTTCCGTGCTTCAAAGATCATGCAAGACCGAGTCTTGGCGAACGAGAAGATTGAAGTTCTTTACAACACAGTTCTCGAAGAAATTGTGGGGGACTTGGATCCGTTCAAGAAGGTAACGGGCGTCCGTTTGAAGAATGTTGTCTCTGGTGAGGCTTCCTTGCTTCCCTTGGATGGCGTTTTTATCGCGATCGGTCATAAGCCGAACTCTGAGATGTTTAAGGGAATTTTGGATATGGATGATGTTGGCTATCTCAAAGTTCAACCAGGATCAACCGCAACGAATGTCCCAGGAGTCTTTGCATCGGGCGATGTTGCGGATAGTATTTATCGGCAGGCGGTTACGGCGGCGGGAACTGGCTGTATGGCAGCGATTGATGCTGAGCGATGGATAAGCGATCACGGGCATTAATTTATTGGTTCATAGCGTAATATGAACTATGGCAAAGTCATCCATGGTCAACACGAGAGGCCCATGGTTTTGCCCTTACTGCGGCACATTAGGCAACCTCATTGCATGTGGCGGTTGCCTTGCTCCGAAACCATTCGAGATGCCACTCCATAATACGGCGGGCAATGTTTTTAGCATTGTTCACGGTCCTATTGGATATTGGGGATTACCTAAATATATGGCTGCCTTCTTACTTGCCTACGTAATATTAGGAAACATTAGCTTAGAAATTTCAAGGTCGGAATACAATCGATTCGTTCAAAAATACTCAATGAAATATTGAATGAGCGATTGATTATCGAACACTGGCACTCGGCATGCAGCGGGTGCGCAACCTTAAAGTTCAGCGAATCGTAGGATGTTTTGTGAGCAGCGGCGAACTAGACCACACTGAAAGTCCGTGGCTTTGTCCTGACTGCGGAACCCCTTGCAACCATAGTCATTGTGACAAATGTTTTCGCCCTCGGCCGCTCAAGACTCGTCGAAATCCTGACACCATTCAGGGAGTTAGGGCAATACAGTTGGTCGATCACCCTGGCCGAAGGGAACGATCGGAAACTCGGTTTGCCAAGTCTTTGACGCCAGTCACCAAATTCGTGATTTGCGCGCTCGTCATCGTGTTATTGGGAATTCCCTTGTTTCAATTGCTGATGACCCTCTTAGGCACGAGATAATATGAATTTATGCAACAGAAAAGTTGCATAAATTGTTTTGATTGCGTATAATGCATCTAATTGGTTGCATATTATGGCTACAGTAACAGACAACGAAATTCGAAGTGAAATGATGCTCAGAGCATCGATCGACAAAGTTTGGGACGCACTGACGACCCATGAGGGTTGGACGGGCTGGTTTAGCTACGGTGTAGTAGGGAAGTTTGAGGAAGGGGAGACCCTGACTCTGGACTTTGGTCCTTATGGTGAGTGCTTTGCAATGGTTTCCACCGTTAACCCAAAGACCGAGTTTGCCTATAAGTGGCATCCGGGTGAAGATTGCCCGATCGAAAAGTATCCAGAATCTGAGTTGACGACGGTTCGGTTTACCCTTGAATCTTTGGGAGATGGTACCAAGCTGACCATGGTTGAGAGCGGATTTGCAAACCTTCCGGAAGCTCGACGAGCCAGTGCCTTTGAAGCGAATACAGGTGGATGGAACTCAGAACTTCCGAAGATTGTCGGGCTCGTTGAGAATGACGAACGACAGCCAGCACCAGTCTTTGACATTTATCGAGAGCGTTATATTCAGGCACCGATCCAAAAGGTTTGGAATGCAATTGCAACGGTGGAGGGATTAAAGAGTTGGTTTCTTCAAGGCATCGAAGGGGATTTGAGCGAAGGTTCGATGACCATGTTTCACTTTAAGAAAGAATGTAGCGGTCCAATAAAAGTTATCGAACGTGATGAGCCCAATACCTTGTCATGGAAATGGCATCCAGGTGAAACCGAAGGCTGTACTTGGGACAAGTACCCAGAAGATGAGCTAACAACGGTTAAGTTTACGCTGAAAGAGACGGACGCTGGCGTTCAGTTAGTAGTTAAGGAAAGTGGCTTTGCGAACATTCCTGAAGGGCGCCGCTTGACCGCACTTGGACTCAACAAAGGCGGTTGGACCTGGTGCATGGATACGATTAAGGCAACGGTTTTGGCAGGTCTATGAGCGCGCAAAAGCATGAGATCTACCAGGCATTGGGCGACCCCGCTCGGCTAACCATGATAGAACGGCTTGGCGAACATGGGCCAATGACGACGCTGCATTTGGTTGAGGGGCTTGGCATGACGCGCCAAGCCGCGACCAAGCATTTGGTGGTATTGGAGAACGTTGGATTGGTGTCTAGAACTGTGCGCGGGCGCGAGATCATTCGTGAGCTTCGCCTCGAAGTTCTCGATGATGCGGCTGGGTGGCTCAAAGAGCGATCGAAAGCGTGGGATCGGAAGTTGGATGCTTTGAAGAAGTTTGTCGAGGATTAGTCGATCGGAATGAAACAGTAATCGGTTGCATAAAACTTCCCGTCCAGCTCAAATGGAAGTTCTTGGATGAACTGAGCTCCGACTCGCCGATAGAACTCCTTGGCTGATTCGTTTTTAGAGAAAACCCCAAAAACGATGCGAGTAAACCCGCGCTGCTTGCCTCGTTCTTTCGCGTTGTTAATCAGTGCCTTTCCAATTCCCATCCCTTGAAACTCGGGAAGGACATGAAGGGAATGGAGGAACCAGTCACCGGGAAATGGCTCGCCTTCGGACAAGATTTCGTTTGAGACGGCATAGCCGACAACTTGACCATCAATTGTTGCTACGATCCGGTAAGCATTGTCTGTTTCTATTCGCTCACGTTGTTTCGCGGCTGCGCCGTCAACCTGAAAATTATCAAGGAAGCCTTGATCTATGATGCCGTTGTATGTTTCATGCCAAGTGGTTACTTGAACAATCGCTAATCCCACGGCATCGTCAATCGTTGCGGGTCGAAGCAGAACGCACATCCAGAAGTTAGTTTACTTGGACATTCATCGGTTGGGAGACGAGCTAATCTTCATGAAACAATCGATCAAGAAACGCCTTCGGATTCTTCATAAAAGCCCAATAGGTCCGGAAGAGTTCAGTTTCCTCGTACTCGACTTGCTCGATTCCATCTCCGCTCAATTGGTAAATCCTTGCACCCGGAATCGACAAAAGAATGGGAGAGTGAGTTGCCATGAATATTTGACAGCTTTGACGAAAGGCGAGGTCGTGCAGGAGTTTTACAGTGGCAAGTTGGCGGTTGGGGCTGAGGGCGGCCTCGGGCTCGTCGAGGATATAAAGGCCGTTCTTGCGGAACTGAGTCAGCTGTTCGAAGAAACTCTCGCCGTGCGACATCTTGTGCATACGGCTGCTTCCGTAAGCCTCTTTGAAGCGAAGGGGATCCACTCCCAGAAAGTCACCAGTAATAGGGTCGTAATTTTCTTTGCGATACGAAGCTGCGATATCGTCGTGATATGCCCGCTCTGTAAAGACGTTGTACATGGTCTCGGCCCGCAGGAAAAACGAAGATCCCTCTCTGAGGGCGTTTCGATTTGGTGCGAGGTGGTCCCAAAGTAGAGAGTGTGTCTGTACGGTTTTGAAATCGTAGTTTTTCGACCCACCTTCAGCGTTGATGCCAAGCATCGCCGCTAGCCCCTCGATGATCGTTGACTTTCCGGTTCCGTTTTCACCAATAAAGATCGTGATCGGCTGGTTAAGGCTTACCTCCGTTAGGCTCGCGACTGCGGGAATATTGAAAGGAAATTGAGTCCAATCAATGTTTTCGTCATAAATGAAGCGCACCGAGTTGATGAACGCATTTCCTTCATATGACTCGGTGCTATTTCTCTTCATTTACTGCTTTGGTGGGTTCGTTTCCTTCCAAGTATAGTTCGACGAGGAATCGATTGTCACAATGTCCTGCCGGAACTTGGTTCCCGGGCTAACTTGGCCTGGTTCTATACGACTAAGGTTGAGCGAATGCGTATGTCGCTTGAACTTATCTTCAAGTGCGGATAGACCTTTGAGGGTTGGTGATAGACGCTGCAACGCCTCTTCTGACTTTCTCAACAGGTCGGCCTGACTAGCGTTGATCGCTTCGAGTTTGGCTATTCGCTTGTGATCCGCGTCAGCTTGCTTCTTCAACTCATCAAACTCAGTGGTGAGCTCTGATAGAGTTGGCATCTTGTATCGAACTCCGGATTTCGGGCGGAATTCCTGATCCTGAATCATCAGGTTTGATGGTCGAGAACCAAGCTGAGCACCGGCGATGGCGAACAAGGCAATTGCCCCACAAAAAATAAAGGGTCGTTTCATATTCGTAAATCCCATAGGTTAAGACGACATATGAGACCTTAATTGGAGCAAACTCTCAAACATTGGTATATTAGGTTCAATAGATGGATCCGAAGCAGGCTCGAAACGAAAAGAACGCAATAATACTTGTAGGATTAATTTTAGGAGCAATTGCTTACATTCTTGGTCATGCGTGGGGTGGAGCACTATCAAAGCTGTTGCCTATTCCGGTCTTCTTTTGCATGGGTCCCCTTTTAAAAACGATCTTTTTCGCCACTATTCAGAGGGACCTGATTCCTCAAGGTTCGAAACTACTTATATTGTCATCTTTTGCAATGACGATAGCCGGTCTCTTCATATCTATGCTCGGACCCCTTTTTCGAAATCCCTTCCTTGGCATCTTAATATGTTCTTTGGGAATCATGATTACTCTTTTCGGATTTATGCCGCTCCAGAGAGTGGCACAAGTGCCTAAGCAGGAGACTGAGCAATGAAACTTTGGATATTGCGACTCGATGAAAGAGTTCAGGCTGTTCTAATTGGGATGATTACCACCGGATTTTCCTATGGTATGTGGTGGCTGATGTCAAAGTATTTCCGAGAGCTAAATGGTCCAATGTTCACAACACCGGCACTACTTTTTCCCGCCTTTGCCTTTATTTCATGGTTGAGCCGAAGGAAGTTCCCGAGTTCAGTTAGGATGGTGGTTCCAACGATGATTAAATACAACATCGCCTCCTACTTTCTTGGAATCGTTGGAGCCGTTCTTATGTTCACGATTTCTGGATTTGTTGTCTCAACCATTGGCGCATCACTCGGACTGTATGGTTTCATGATTCTTGGTCGAGCTTTACAGTTGGCGAAAGATGAAGAGCAAGGATAGACCATTCGTATGTCTACTCCCCCGGTTCGCTCAACCATAGGCAAAAATTTATTTGGATTGTGCTCACCGACCCCTCTGTCAAGAGTGGTTTCCTGTGCAGTAAGGATGCATCGCAGTGTCATGGATGATATATTTACCTAAATGAGGTGGAAGAAAAAGATCCTGGCAAGGCACTTTCGTAAGAACTTGACCTTGCCGGAAATGTTGCTTTGGAACCAGCTCAAGAGCGACCAGATTGGATTCCGAATTCGCCGTCAAGTGCCGATGGGGGAATTTATTCTTGATTTCTATTGCGCAAATCCAAAGGTTGCTATTGAGGTTGATGGATCAATACACGATCTATACAGACAACAGGATATAGTTCGAGACATGTGGCTGAACTCTCAAGGGATATTAGTATTCAGATTATCCGCGAAAGCAGTTCTGAAAAACCCGTTCACTTCTGCTCAAGCGGTGAGGCAATTTTTGGAAGAAAATCCCACTGG
Organism: Armatimonadota bacterium; assembly: GCA_037141835.1. Classification (GTDB taxonomy): domain Bacteria; phylum Armatimonadota; class Fimbriimonadia; order Fimbriimonadales; family Fimbriimonadaceae; genus Fimbriimonas. The sequence continues at coordinate 19,819 of JBAXBU010000018.1, forward strand.
TCAATCTGAAGTTTAGCTTGGTCAAGAATTCCGCAAACAGGAGTAGTTGCTTTTCGATACCCGGGGCGAGAAGCCACTCTTGACAGAGGGGCCGGTGAGGTACGAACCGGGGGAGTAGATACTTAAAGGCAACAGGGTTCCGTTCGGGAGTAAGCTCCAACTTAGTAATGACGCATGATGAATTGATCGCCCAATGGATGAACAAACAGGAGTACCTCGAGGGAAGTGATCCTGAAGTAGAGCTAACTCAAGCCCGAGAAGAGGGAAGAGATGTTACGAATATTGAGGCTGACTTCCTCGACCACATTCAGCTAAAGAAGCAAGGAAAGCCAGATGTTGCGTGGCACTGGAGAGCCGCCGAACTCTGCGATGAAGTTCAAGACTTACCCATGGCCGACGGCTATGCGTACATCGAGCCGAGCGATCTTACAGCAATTCGAAATGGTTCGAAAAATAGTTCGGTTAACGAATTTAATGGGAGCCAATCTGAACTCCTGAAGAAGCTGCATGGCGGACTACTTGGACGAATCTGCGGTTGCATGTTGGGCAAGCCATTTGAGCTTTGGCATCGGGCAGAAATCCAAGTTTGGTGCGAGGAAACTGGCAACTGGCCGATCATTGATTATGTTCGAGAACCAAACGATCATGAGCGATCAGAGATTGCGAACAAGTCTAAGCGAAGTTCCCTGGGATGGGCAGAAAACTGGACCCGAGAAAAGTTGGCTTGTGCTGTCGAAGACGACGACATCAACTACACCATTGCCGGATTTGACCTAGTTAAGTCCTATGGCGTTGACTTCCGATCCGTTGATGTCGCAGAGTATTGGTGCAAGAACCTTCCGATCTTCAATCTATATACGGCAGAAAGGGTTGCGTATCGCAACTTCGTGATGAGCATCATGCCGCCCGATAGTGCAACTCACCGAAACCCGTATCGAGAGTGGATCGGTGCGCAGATCCGGGCCGACGCGTTCGGCTACTTAAACCCAGGTAATCCAACGAGGGCATCGGAGTGGGCATGGCGCGACGCCTCGATTAGCCATATCAAAAACGGAATCTACGGTGAAATGTGGGTCGCCGCGATGCTCGCCTCAGCCTATGTTCTCAATGGCTTTGAAGAAATCATCTTAGCTGGATTGGCTCAGATTCCAACTCAATCGAGGCTTCACGAAGCCATTGTTCACATTGTCGAAGCCAAGCGAGAAGGGAAGTCATACGATGAAGTGGTGGAGATGGTTCACAACCGTTGGGACGAGAAAACTGCCCACGGATGGTGTCACACAATCCCTAACGCCCAAGTCGTAGCGATCGCGTTGCTCTGGGGTGAAGGTGACTTTGGTTTGACGATCTCACGAGCGGTGATGCCCGGGTTTGATACCGACTGCAATGGAGCAACGGCGGGCTCGGTTTGGGGGATTGTTAATGGAGTAGACGCAATTCCCGAGAATTGGTCAGGATTGTTTAACGACACTATGCGTTCGCAACTTTTGAACTGGCGGGAATTGAAGATTTCGGATCTGGCAAGGCAAATGGCTACGTTAGCTTTTGAGTTACGGCATTGATTCTGCTACTTGGAACAGAATGCCGATTCATAATGAATCTAATGGGCGATGAACTCACGATTTACGCAATCAGAAAGAGAACGGACAAAAAACTGTCTTTGATGCTTAGCGTCATCGCGTTGTTTTTTTGCCTTGCGGTGGACTGGATTGTCTTTCATTGGTTTCATCTTTCAAATGCGATCAGTTGTTCGTTTGTCGTTGTCGTGGTCTCGTTACTCAATGCTTTTGGCGGTTTCTCGGTTTGGCGCAAATTGGAAGGCAGGGAGAAAGGCGTGATTGGGCGAGCAATTGTCGCCTCGATCATAGCGATGCTGGTTGTACCCGTTCGATCAGGTCCACCGTCGATGCTCATCGTTGGGCTTTCGTTTTTCGGCATTGCATTAGGCGCATACTTCGCTTTGCCAGTTCAACGATTGGTTATCGCGGTCGAACGACGTGAAATGGCGAAGAGCCGACCGGAAACTAAAGAATCTGACCAAACATGATTCGGTGACCGTCAGGCGTCTTGATTCCGAACTCCCGCAATCCCCATGGCTTGGTGGAAACGGTCGAAACAGGTTCGGCACCTTTGCCGACAATCTCCGAATACAGTTCGTCAACATGATCAACGTTGATGTATGCGAAATATGAGTGATCACCAACTTCTCCGGCTGATTTGATTCCTGGGCAGTCACCAATCATGACTCTGAAACTTCCCCGCGAAAGGAAGCTCCACCCGTCCGATTCATCGCCAAAATCCCTCGTGAATCCGAGCACATTTATGTAGTAATCGGTGCTGATCCTCAAGTCTTGAACCGCTAACACAAATCGGGAGTTGTTCATCTCTACGCTCATGAATCGATTTTATTTGAAAACGACCCGTCATCGACCATGATCCAACAAATTCTTGACAGAGAATTGTAGTCCGAAACGCCTTTAATGACTGGAAGACTCTGATCGATGAGGACGCCAAGAGAACAACGATCCTAAGCGAGAAAACAACTTAGCCAAGAAGCAGCTTGTAACAAACCCATGCAGCGAGAGCGTCCTGCGCAGCGGATCCAATCGACTTGTATAAAGTCCGCCCCCTAGGTTTCTCGCTCAAAGATAGGCATTCTCCAAACAACTGAGCCTCAACTCCTGAGTTGATCATGTCTCCACTTGTCTCCAAGCACGCCAAGTTATCCACCCAAACCCGCGAAGCGGCCACCAAATCTGCTCCCAATTCACGCATCGCTGGACGATACGACCCCAGCGCCGAGACGTGGCAACCATCCGAAATCATGTCCAAAGTCAACAACGGTGAGCCACTGTTCGTCGCCATCACTACCATGTCTGCCCCTTTGGCGACTTCGGCTACATCCGAGCACTCAACTATCGGAAAGCCCAATTCTGAAACCGCGGCAACGTGCCGAGTAAGAACCCGAACCGACGAGATCGTCCTCAACAGTCCTAACGCTCGCAGGGTACTCAGGCCCTGAGGTCCCACACCAACTAAACCAACCACCGAAGAAGCGCTAGTTTGAGCAAGAAAGTCCGTTGCAATCGCCGTGCTAACCCCGGTCCGCAATGCCGTCAACGCTGCAGCATCAAAAGTTGCCAACGGTAACCCGGTTGCGATGTCAAACAACACAGTCACGCCCTGGAAAGTCGCCCGACCTGCTTCCCGATTCCCGGGAATATCGTTGAACATCTTCACCGCGTACACGTCGGGATACTGGCCGTCGGGCGACGACCGAACGTAGGCGGGCATCACCAATCCATTCCCTTGGCTTTGGTGCAAGGGAACATACTGTCGAGGTGGAATGGTCGCTGCGCCACTCGATACCGCCAAAAACGCCCATCGCATGGCGTCAAAAACCTCGGTCGGATAACCTATCCGCCTAATCTCCTCGCCTGAAATATAGCCCAACGATTGATTCATAGGTGCGCAACCAATCATACATCAAATTCGGAAATGTAGCTTGTCTACTTAGGCATGTTAAAGTTCAGTTTGTCTACCAAACATCACCACCGAAGTTTTGAGCACTTAACTTTCGTATTTTGAAGCATCGAGGCGGAGAATATGGTCTCGATAAGATATGCCGATCAGCCGCGGATTTCCCAATCCTTTGAACAACGTCTCACTATCAGAAGTACTACTTGAAAAAGGTCAATAAGGGCCAATACCACGACAAGTCCCAAGACTCGAGTTCCGTAGAAATACCAAACCGCCCAGAGCAGCAAGAGAGCCAGGCAAACACGAATTATATCTATTACAAAATAGTACACTTTTTCGCCTTTCATGGCTTTTCAAATTTGGAATTAACTAAATCTACATCAACGACATCGGCATGATGACGCAGAAGTAGTGCTTATCTTCCTCAACTGATCGGAAAATCGCAGGTCGCATCGACTCGGTCATTTCGACCTTAATCCCGGGACCGCTAATCGGCTCGAGGGCGTCCAAAACGTACTTGCCGTTAAATGCAATCTCAAGTTCGCCGTTTGTCGAGATCATTGCCAACTCTTCCTTCGCGTCTCCCTTTTCCTCGCTTCGAGCCGCGATCAATAGGGTTTCTTCGTTGCCCTTAAATCGCAGTCGGTTCGCAGAGTCCTTTGCAACAATCATCGCTCGGCGGACCTTGCTGCCAAGCTGATCTCGCTCGAGGCTCCATGACCGAGTGGACTCGGCAGGAACGACGCGCTCCCAGTTTGGATACTTGTCGGTAAGAAGCTGAGTAACGATCTTGGCAGCATCGGTAGCCACGCCTACACGACCGTTGCCGAAGTTGAGTTCGATCGACATATCGTCGCCGAATGGCAAAGCTTGGATCGCTCGCAAGGCCTTTGCCGGAACGATGGCGGTAACCGTCGATCCCATTCCTTCTTTGGTCACTTCGCGGACGGCAAGTCGGTGAGTATCGGTGGCAACCAGCCGGAGCAGGGAACCGTCATAGCTCATCTGCACGCCGTTGATGTTTTGTCGGTGAGGGTCGGTCGAAACGGCAAAGATGACCGAGTCAACTGCGTCTCTGAACTCTCCAAGTGTTAGGGAAAGGCTGTTTTCGCCACCAAAATCGGGAGCGTCAGGAAAATCGATTGGGTCCAGGCTATGCAACCGATATTCGGATGCACCCTGAGTTAACAGCACGTTGGTGCCATCGGTGGTGACGAGATGAACATCACCGTCCGGCAAAGAGTTCGCGATATCGACGAGGAGTTTTGCGGGAACACAAATGGCTCCTTCCTCTTCGACAACGGAAGCAAGTCGTCTTTCGACCCACATTTCTCCATCGCATCCGACAACTCGGATAGTCGATCCAGACGCTTCAATTTTGAGCGTTTGGAGGATATTGACGGAAGTGCGTGCGCTCGCGGCTTGGCCAGCGGCGCTAACTGCTTCAAAGAACTCTTTTTTCGGACAAGTGATTTTCATGTCTATGGATGCTTTTAGCCGCTCATTGGCAGCTGATATTGTAGATGTCTTGGGTCGGGAGACTGAGTCTGCAAGTGTCCACCTTTTGCGTAAAGCTTCATCAATACGCGCTGGTAGCTCTCCTCAGTAAAATTAAAATCGTCGTTCTGTAGGGTTTCTACAGTCTTACGAAGCGAAGTCATGTCGTGTTTAAGTTCTGGGTCGGTCTCTGCCGCCTGTTCCATTTCTTGTACAAGATCTTCTGGCAGTTCATTGCCTGCGTAAAGATCCACCAGTTTTTTATAGGTTTCGTTCATTCTTGTGTGCCTCCTAGCTTGTCGCGAAGCGCCCTACGTCCTCTGTATAGGCGAGATTTTAGTGCCGGAACACTAATTTTCAGTACCTCCGCTGCCTCCCTTGCTGCCATTTCCTCTAAGTCACAAAGGACTAACGGTTCCCGATATTCCACCGGAAGCTCCGAAAGTGCCTGTTGCACGGTAATCCGCAAGGTCGATTTTTCCTCTGTGCCGGGGTAAGCCGCGTCAGCCGGTAGCTCCATGAGCTTGTGCTGCCGCATCTTGTCGATACAGAGATTCCGTGCAATTCGGAAAAGCCACGTGCGAAATGCTCCATCTGCCCGTAACTCGCCCGATCGTCGAAGCACTCTGAGGAAGGTTTCCGCAGTGATATCTTCGGCGTCTGAACGGTTGCCCAACATTCGGAAGGTGTATCGAAAGATACGCTCTCCGTACAGTTCATAGATTCCGCCCAACGCGCGCGGGTCACCCTCATTGAGAGCAGTGAGCCAACGCTTTTCTTGGAGCGAATCATTTGAACCTTCACTGGGCATGGTTATAGACGCATCAGCAGTCGAAACTGGTGCGCGATAATCAGTTTAACATGGAAGCTGGTCTAAGTACCAGCGTTGGGGATAACGGTTTGAGTTCAACGCCGGTATATCTGGCAAAATGTTTTCATGAACCCCATCAATCTTGCTCAGAAGCTGTCCCTATTTGCTGAGCATTGGTCGCCTAAGGTAGTTGCTGAGTTGAATGATTACCAATTCAAACTCGTCAAGTTTCAGGGTGATTTTGTCTGGCACCAACATGACGATACCGATGAAGCGTTTATCGTGATCAAGGGTGAAATGCAGATCGGATTTCGCTATCAAGAAGTAACCGTGAAAGAAGGGGAGATGTTTGTGGTCAAGAAGGGGATCGAGCACATCACCCGGGCAAAAGAAGAATGCCACGCAATGATCATTGAGCCACGAGGCGTCGTTAACACCGGCGAAGCCGGTGGGGAACTGACCGCTAACAATGATGTTTGGATCTAAGCGGACCGGGATAAACGCGATGCCTCAACCCTTAGAGAGGTCAGAACCTTACAAATTGATCGCTGAAAATTCCCGCTCGCAGCATTGAGGATACACAAAACTCTTGGTCCTGTCATGAATTTCACGTTCAAAACCCCCGATGTCCACCGACAAAAGGTCTAAGGTAAGTAAGTACCGTGAGTTTTAATGTTGCGGGCGAACCGTTCATACCAAAGTCGGTTCTTGCCCTTCGAGACTATAACACCAAGAAGTTTGTCGCCGATCTCATCGCTGGCATTACCGTTGGTCTCGTTGCGCTCCCCCTTGCCATGGCGTTTGCTATTTCCTCTGGTGTGCTGCCCCAGTCCGGCATCTATTGCGCGGTAGTGGCTGGATTCCTGATATCAGCCCTTGGTGGTTCCACTGTGCAGATCGGGGGACCAACTGGTGCCTTCGTCGTAGTGGTTGCTGGAATCGTCCAAAAGCACGGAATCGATGGCCTCTTCATGTGTACGATGATGGCGGGAGTCCTGCTGATGATCCTTGGCATTACCGGCCTCGGCACCGCAGTCAAGTTCATCCCTCGTCCAGTTGTGATCGGCTTTACCAACGGAATCGCAGTCCTTATTGCAAGCACTCAAATCAAAGACTTCTTTGGACTCAAGATCGAAAAGCCTCCCAGCGAATTTTTGCCTCGTATGGAAGCTATTGCCAGTCATTTTGGTTCAATTTCGGTAACGACTACAGTGCTTGCGGGAAGCTGCCTTGCTCTCATCATTCTCATCACCAAGTTTGTCAAGAAGGTGCCTGGATATATTGTGGCGATGGTGGTCGGCACAGGAATCGCATGGGCAATGAAGATGCCGGTAGAGACGATTCTCACTAAGTTCGGCGGGATTCCGAGCGGGCTCCCAGCCTTCAAGATTCCGACCTTCCGCGCTGATCTGATTCTGCCTTTGCTGGCGCCAGCACTCACCGTAACCATGCTCGGTGCGATTGAGTCCTTACTTTCAGCGGTTGTGGGTGACCGAATGACCGGTGACAAACACAATCCCAACGTCGAACTCTTGGCTCAAGGCGTTGCCAATTTCGTTTCGCCTTTGTTTGGCGGACTTCCCGCTACCGGCGCCATTGCCCGGACCGCCACTAATATTCGTACCGGCGCGAAGACCCCAATTGCGGGCATCATCCATGCCTTGACATTGCTGATCGTTCTGTTGCTAGGCTCAAACCTCGCGAAACATATCCCGCTCTGCGTGCTGGCGGCAATCTTGTTTGTGGTCTCATACAACATGGGCGAATGGAAGGAAGTCCCCGAAATACTCAAACTCGGAAAGGCACCGATTGCCGTTTGGTTCATTACATTTGCGTTAACCGTCTTTGCCGATCTAACTGTAGCTGTTGAAGCCGGAATGATACTCGCTATGCTACTGTTCGTCCACCGCATCAGTTCCACAACAACCGTCGTAAAAGTCACTGAAGAGTACGTAGAGCAGGGAATCCCGCACTCTTTGCAACTCAATCCGTTACCACGCGGCGTCGCGGTTTTTCGAATTCACGGACCGTTCATGTTTGGCGCCACTGACAAACTTGACGTCATTACCAATCAGATCGACGATTTGCCTCGCGTCATTATCTTGCGATTGCGAAATATGAATGCACTGGACACAACCGGTTTGAAAGCCCTCGAAGAGTTAGCCCTCAAACTATCCCTCACTGGACGGCATTTGGTGATGTGCGGACTCCAAAATCAAGCGGCTAGCCTTGCCCGACAAGGTGACCTCAAGCGGCACATTGGAGAAAAGAACTTGGTTACTAGTCTTCGAGAGGCAATCGGGCGAGCGAACGAAATCTTGACTGAGATCTATCAACTCGACTGATTGTCGAACGAGTCCGCGAATATATCGCTCATGTTGGCTCCTGCCATGAATACTTTGCGTTTAACTGCCTTAACCAGCTCGGGATGACCGCACGTATAAACCTGATAGCCAGAAAATGACGGATGCCGGTTAGTTGCGATCGTCAAAGGCGAGCCTGTTTCTGTTCGATGGCTTGGGTCCTCGGAGTCAGTGCAGAATACGACTTCGACATTTTCGTACCGACTGGAGAGGTCTTCGAGTTCCTCGATGAAATAGAGGGAATCTGCAGTTGCGCCACCGAAGTAAAGGGATAACTGGCCGGTATGCCTTTTATGGAGCGCATTCGTGAGAATGGCGTACAACGGAGCCAAACCGGTACCAGAACCGATAAAGACAACTGGCCGCTCAGGCATATCGCTTTGATAAAAACAAGTTCCAAACGGACCCTGAAGATGAAGTTCTGGCACATCGGTAGTTGCCAAGTATGTGGACATTTTTCCGCCTTCAATCAGTCGAATGTGAAACTCAAGAGAGTCGCAATCGGAAAGGGAAGAGTTGGCAATCGAATAGCTTCGCGCGAGCCCATCAGGAGTCGAGAGTCGAACAAACATTCCAGGCTCAAAACCGAAGTCTTCGAGAACCTTGAGACGCAATCTCATCACGTCCTCCGAGAGCATTGACTTCTCAATGAAAGCAGTTTCAAACCTCGGGATAACATCGTCCCCGACGGTTCGCACGTGTTTCACCATGGAGGCATCACACCGGCATGCCAGAAAGCAATTGTTTTCTTTGAGGATAGTTGAAAGACCGACCTGAGACTTCGTGGGCGGAGCGATGCCGTTCGACTGCAGCAAGCAGCTTTGGCATGACCCGACCTTGCACCCGTGAGGAATGGTCTTGTTGTTCCTCAACAGAGAGTCGAGGACAGTTTCTCCAGGAAGAAATCCAATAGCTTCTTCCTGGAAGATAAAACTCTCTTGGCTCAAATTCGGCCCAGGACGGCTTCACGTGTGGTTTCAGCAGTAGCCGCAACCTGCGCAATGAGGTTATCGGCAACTCCCATTTCCTTCAGAGTGGTCCCAAGATTTTCAACGATTGCATCGAAATCGGCATCATTGAGTCCACGCGCAACAAGGTGAGCGTGACCAATTTTCATATCCATGCCGGTGTAGTTATTTGGACCACCAAACGCCATTGTCAGAAATGCTTTCTGCTTGGCTGCCTGTCGCTCCATATCGGTTCCTTCAAACCAGTGGTTGACTCGGTCGTCGGCAAGCACTCGTCGATAAAAGTTGTCGACGGCTGCATTAACCGCGGGTTCGCCACCCAGTTGTTCGTAAAGAGATAGAGTTGCTGATTCGCTCATTGAATTAGTTCCTGTGTAGTCTGTCCCACACACATTCAGCATGATGATGTGAACCTGATCGGCTCTATGACATGTATCATATCTGCGAATACCTGTAAGGGATTCTTACTACAAGCGAGTTTGAACGGATTTGAATCACCTATGATTTGACCGTACCTATGCAAACGACGAACGATGTTGGCAGCCATGAGCAAAAATTGAGCCTGTTTCATCGCAACCTGGTCCTATCAAAATTGGACCAGAATTCCATAAATCTGTTGGCGGAAGAGACCCAGTGGAATCACTATTCCAAGAATTCGGTGATCTGGAACAACGGTGCGGAAGTGACCTGGTTTGGCCTGATTGAAAAAGGCTTTGTGAAGATGGTCAAATTTAACGAGCAGGGCAGAGAAACGACCCTGGAAATCATGGGTCCCGGACACACGTTTGGTTGCTTAGGAACGGTTGAAGGTTCAGGTTGCCCACTGGCGGCCCTCGCAATCACTGACCTCGATCTGCTCAGCATCCCAAAGCACGAATTCCTCACCAAGTACGAAGATTCGATGCCTCTTCAAAAGGAAATGCTCAAGGTATCAACCCGACGTTTGTTTGCCAAGCTTTCGATGATGGCAAAGCTTACAACGGGGCGAGTCGATAGCCGAATTGCGAACGTATTGCTGATGCTGAGCGAATCCTACGGAGTCACGTGTAAAGAGGGCATACGGATAAACATTCCCCTCACGCGACAAGATCTAAGTGATTTCACCGGCATCACGCTCGAGAGCGCAATCCGAACTCTAAGCGCATGGCAAAAAAGTGGGATTATTCAGTCTCACAGTTCGATTGTGACTATCGTTGACTCAGCGAGGTTTGCTGAGATAGCTCAAAGTTCCTAGCCGTTATCGGGTTGTTACTTCGATGAAGTTGATAGCCGGTGCATTTGCGCCAGTCCCGCTTTCGGTCCCCGTCAATGCCATCACATAAATCTTTCCGGCCTCAAACGTCTTGGTGACCGTAGCTACTTCGGTGTCCGTGTTTTGTCGCTGAGCAACCAAAGTTGTTGGACCAGCATCAATTTCTTGGACCGTGACCTCGCCGAAATTAACCGGGTTGAAGTTGATAGTCGAAATGGTCCCTGGATTCTTGAAGATTACGGCAAAGTTTTGGCTGCCAAAGTCTCGGCAAAATGTGTTTATGCCATATACCCGAGCCTTAGATCCATTAGGGACGGTACGGTTAACCGGCTGAAAAAGGAATCGCAGTCGTTTTTCGTTCTCGGTGCTAAAGTTGTTAAGACCAAAAGCAATGATGAGGTTATCGGTGTTGTCCGACATCGTTTGGGATTGAGAGTCAATGATGACTGTGCTTCCATTTTCTTGGATTGCGTACTCTCTCAGCTTTGATTCTTTTGACTTAAAGATCGTCGTGGTATCGAGGAAAGCGATGTTAGTGAACTCAATATCGTCGTCAACAAGCATGTCCAAATTTGCGTCCGTACATAAATTGACGAACCGATAATTTGGATCGGGAAGCTGTCCGGTTGAGCTGCCTCCGCATCCCAATAGACATCCACCTAACAGTCCAAATGCAACGATCCCTGAATAAACTTTCATGCGATTACCTAATTGTGACTCAATAGCCCTTTTATATTTTCGTCAAAAACTTCGTAACAAGTAGGGCAACCGACCAAAGAAGTTGCCTCAATATGCTCAATTGTTGTTTTACAGACTGGACATATGCCCACTTTGTTCACGGGTTCTGGCGTGAAAAGCTTCCTTTTGAGGTTGATTGCGTTCGGACAACTCCCGCAAACCTGGTAAGTTTTGCCTTCAAAAGAAATCTTGCGCGACTTCTCCCGAAGGCAATCCGGACACTCTAAACTAGTTAAAAGGGGTTCCTTCACTGGTGTGTTGTCTAAATCGGGCAATCAGGTCATTGGTAACCGGACCAGGCTTTCCATCGCCAATCGGTCGCGAATCTATCGTTACCATCGGAATGACTTCCGCTGCGGTTCCCGTCAGAAATGCTTCGTCGGCAGAATACAGATCGAATGGCGTAAGCAAACACTCTTCCACCGTATAACCCGCCTTTTGAGCGAGCATCAAAACTGTGTCCCTGGTCACGCCCCGAAGCAGCCCACAGGATGGATCTGGTGTGCGAACATGCTTGCCTTTCACCAAGAAGATATTGTCACCTGTACATTCAGCAATATAGCCCTGATGGTTCAGCATAAGTCCTTCGCCAGCACCTCGGCTGTTAGCTTCCTGCTTAGCAAGTATATTGGCTGCATATTTTCCGATGCACTTCAATCGTGGATCAAGGGCATCCGCTGGAATGGTTTTAAAACTTGTCGTAACGACATCAAGGCCCGTTTCATAGCTCTCTGGCGAATATAGCGCAAGAGTATTGACCATTACCATCACGTTCGGATTCGTATCGATTTTGCTTGGATCAAGTCCGAGCCCAGTTCCACGAGTAACGTTGAGGCGAATATATCCATTCTCTGCACCGGACTGCCGGCAAACGTCAAGAATAATCTGCTTCAGCTCCGGCTGAGAAATGGTCATAAAGTAATTGAGATACTTGATTCCGTGATACAAACGGTCTAAGTGCTCATCGAGCTTGAAGACCTTGCTGCCGTAGATTCGAATACCCTCAAAAAGGCCGTCTCCGTACAGATAGCAATGGTCTGAAACAGATGCAGTTGCTGTTTCGAGAGGAGAAATAACACCATTTAACCAAACGAGCTTCTTCACTTCTATATTATGGTCACTTCTAACAAAAGAAAAATGAGTCATTTTAGGTTCAAATAGCGTCATAATTAGAAACTGAGTAATCGGTTGAAATGAAAGTGTTTATGAAGCGCGGCGGAATCGTGCTGGTTGGAAGTTTGGCGGTCGTATCGATCGTCGTGGCAGCTGTCGTCCAAGGTACTGAGGCAAAGCTAGTAAAAGGAAGCCAAGTCGGCGTCGTCGAGGTTGGCGGACTAACCCAGGTTGAAGCTCAAAAGAAGCTAAGACTTTGGTGGGAAACCGCAAAGCTTGAGAAGCTGACTCTAACAATCAAGGACAAGTCCCTGAAGAAGACCTTTACGCCCGGAGAACTGGGAATCTCCATCGATGATGTCGCTTCAATTGCCCAAATTCCGATAGAAGGCTTAGTTGGTCAAGTTTTGACCAAACCCGAAATCTCAAAATTTCCTTTAAAAACCAAACCTGTGTTGTTTGACATCAAGACTCTTAATGCTTCTGTCAAGGAATCTTACGGAGACCCTGGACCCGCTCGCGTAAAGTTTGTGTCTGGAAAAATTGTTCGTGAGCCAGAAAAGCCTCGATTCACCTTAGACGATTCTGCGCTACCGGAAGCAGTTGTAAAAGGGATTCTCGATGATCAAGTTGTAACAATCCCCATAAAAGAAGAGCCGAAGCGAATCACCGACGAAGTTCTGAACCAGATCACCGACGTTGTCTCCGAATTTTCAACGAATTTCTCTGCCGATAACCGACCCCGATCAAACAACATCAGACTCGCAAGTGGAAAGTTGAATGGCATCGTCATCATGCCGGGCGAAAAAATGGGTTTCAACGAAACGGTAGGCGAGCGAACCCTCAAGGGCGGCTATAAAGTTGCGGGTGTATACGTGAACGGAAAGCATGACACTGGAATTGGTGGCGGAATCTGTCAGGTAAGCACCACTCTCTATAACGCTTCACTATTTGCAAACCTCAAGGTTCTGGAGCGAAGTAACCACTCCATGCCGGTGCCTTATGTCCCTCTCGGACGAGATGCCACAGTCAATTATGGTGCCCAGAATCTAGTGATCGAAAACTCTACAACGACTCCAATCGTTGTGGCTAGCCAGTACCAGCCAGGAAAGTTGACCTTCAGAATCCTTGGCAAAAAAGAAGAAGGTCTTGAAGTCAAGATTTTTCAGGGACGGGTTCGGTCCTCCGGTGCCAGTACACGTCGGGAATTTGATCCGAGGCTTGCGCCCGGAACGACCAAAGTTCAACACAATGGCGACAACAGGTATGTCCAAACCTTTCGCACTGTCTACAAGAATGGTGTAAAAGTCGGCACTGAAACGCTAAAAGACAGTTTCTATAATGGTGGCGGGACGATCATTTCCTATGGACCGAAAGCTCCTCCAAAGCCAGCCGCTCCGCCTGCACCTACGCCAAGCGCTCCCCCAACTGAAGCGGAACCTGCGGACGGCGTTTAATAACAACCTCGTTCAACGTAAAGGTATCGAAAAAAAAGACTGCCAGTTGGCAGTCTTTTTTTGTTGGTCCTATTTGTCCTCGATCCCTAAGGACCGAAGTAGACAATTCGACAAGAACCAGTTGCAGTTATTGCTGGGGAACCATCGGACTTGTTGACGAACAGACTATATGAAATGGTTTTCGAGCCGTCAGAGTTAGTCGTTGCCGAAAGGATCGTCATTTTTCCGGTCGAAGTAATTCCAGTTATATCGTAGTATCCGGTGCCATCATAAGGCTGGTTCAGATACCGAGCCGTGGCAAACGTAAACCCAATCAAAGTGGGGTTTGTATTATTAAGCGCTTGGTCAATAACTTGACCGGCGACAAGCGGTGTTCCATGAGGCAATTCAAAGCCAATAGACGCCCTTGGATGCAAGTCGGGATCAGTGGTATCGACATTGTAATCAAGACTATAAATGTCATGATTCGAGTTACTCGTGTACGATTGACCATCTCCATCATTATAAGAATGGGTACCCACATTTTCGGGCCAACCTGCTCCTGGTGACAACGTGAAGGTGACTTGATTCTGACCAACGACAGCAGCTACCGTGGCAGTAGCCAATACCTTGTTAGATGAAGAAACAACTTCAACCTTTACGAGGTCCGACGTGTCTTGGTTCGGTGCTTTATAGGTCGCTGAAGGAATCGTGGTAACCACTTGTACTGATCCGTTCACCTTTCCAAGACCCGTAACGGTCCAGCGATACTTGGCTCCATTTGGAACTGTGCCCGACGTAGTCGAAACAGTGAACGCTTGCGTCGCTTGCTTCGCTAGGAGAACCGAGCCAGGATTGATCAAAATTCCGAGTCCAGCATAGTCGTATGAATTACTTCTTAACTGGCCAGACGCGGATGCACCTCCAAGTGATCGCAGTACCAACGTGCCTTCACTTGCCTCTGGTTTCGTTACCTTCACAAGCGTCTCAGACCAAGACTGGACGTTCAAATTACCGCCATCTAATGTTACAGCCCCAGACGCACTTCCAAAGTGGCCCGAAATCTCCAATAGGTTGTCAGTCTCATTGACACTTGCTGATTCAATTGACGGGATAATCGTAGGAACGTTACTACCTGGCGCGGTTGCCCACCGAAATTTCGACACACCTGATGATGTGGTCGATGTACCATACGCAAGCCCACCCCCTGGACGAGTCGTTGTGAGTAGTTTCGAATTTAGCTCTGTGATTGTCAGCGGAGCTGGCTTATTTGGTTCGATTGGCTGAACTAAATTTGTACCTAGAAGTCGATCAAAAATAAAGGTCGACGTCGAAGTAGACTCTGTTGAGTCTTCCGGAAGGGTCCATCCACCATAGTTTGCGACTCCTTGGAATCCAGAGGATGGGTCCAACGTTGACTTGAGTATGTATGGGTTAAATGAGGAACATGACTGAGATATCCATGTCGCATTTTTTGCAAATGTAGTCCCAACATCGTGAAGGAACTGATCGCTAATGATGTACTTCCTGACAATTGTAACATTGCCTTGCGAATCATAAGATTCTCCTGAACCCGTGGAAAGTTGTCCCGAATCAATGTATTGCTTAAGCAGCAAATCTTGCGTAGTGTTTGGAGTATCCGAAGTTGCGTACCAAAAGTGAGTCACTCTCTTGTCGTCTGTTGCAATCAATCCGTGAGCATGGACAAAAAGCAATCCTGCGTCGCGAATTGACATGTAATCGTTAACTGTGCCGTTTCTTACGATCGTATCATACAGCTTGTCATTCAGTTGATTTGCGATCAATGCGGAGGCATCTTCTCGGGCCGGTTCAAAGGCATTGATCAGGTAAGCAGTCGGTTCTCCCGGTAGGTCTCTACCTTTCTTCTTAATTGTTGACTTTGGATCTGACCTATTAAAGTTTGCTTTCGGAGTGTAAGAGTCTGTTGTAAACACAGCGTACATGCGACCATCCTTAAACCACCCAATAGCATCACCGCTTTCGCCTATTTCGGCTGTTGCGAATTGGCTCATTTTTTTCATCTTTGCTACGAGTTGAGCAGCGGCATTGCTTTGGCTACGAACGGATAGGAAAAGTGCTTCAACCTCGGCGTAAGCGGCTTCGCGCTCAGAATTGGAAACACTACCAGGAACGAACGTCGGAAGAGGCGGTAATGAAACACCACCACCTCCGCAGCCGCTCATCAGGAGCGACATAAATATGAGCAATAAATAGAAAAGTGAGGAGAACTTTTTCATGATATATCCTGTTTCTTGGTCGCTACCTTGTTCGATGAAAAAGGTTCTGCAACAAATAGAAAGCTCAACTTTCCCAATGCGAGAAGGGCAGTCTTACTATTTCATCAGGATACAAACCAGTCATTAGCCGTGCATTAATTGACGAGGTGCTCCGAAGAAAATTGGCAAGAAAGCAGCTTCTTTGCCCGTTATTTCGCCTTGATCAGCGTGAATTCTTGTCAACCACAAAGTACATTCACCCTCACTCAGTTAAGCAAGGGTGATATTGTTGATTCCGACAGACGTCTCGAACCTATAGCCCTATGGTCTCCTAAACGGGTTATTGAGTTGTACATTAACGTTAGAACCGTTATGCTCTGACCTCATGGCGTAAAGTGAAAAGCAGAGGCTAATTCCGCCGAATTGAGCACTTCGCATGGCTTCAGATTCAGCTGCACTCATGTATGGGTCATGAAAAAGGCTATCAATATTTTGTCCAAAATTTCTTTCGTGTTTTGACAAATTCTCAAGATCCTTAAGGCGAAAATTGTCCGAATTCAGGCCCCTGCCAAATGTGGCTTCCGCCATTTGGTCCAACAAACGAGATTCGGTCGAATTGTATTCTGTTTCGATGCTTGCGTATTTTTCGTTGACGTACTTTACCGATTTTTCTATTGCCTCGCTTTCCGCTTGGCCGCCAACGCCTGGCTCAACTAGGACCTCAAATCCAGATTGGTTAATCCAGCTAGTGGTTTTTGGCGCCGCTACCGCCTTTTGAGCAAGTTCTGGCTTGACAAATGCTTCATCCGTCAAGTTACGCATTTTTTGTCTTGACTTGTTGTCGAAGAAAGTCCACGGAAGGCTCAAGGCACGCACACTGCCCTTATAATCATAAGAAAAATTTGCTGCTGGCTCCAAAGCACATTTGGCTGAACCATTAATTGAATCTGGACTCACTTCGAGGATACTTGCCATTGAGTTTCTCACTTCTTTTGGTAAGTTTTTAAATTCAAGTTGTGGGACTGCTGATCCATTCGGCGTTGATGCACTCTTCAAAACATTAAGCATTTTTCCGAGTTCTTCCATGTTACGAGTGTCCTTATGAAGGTACAGCGTGCATTTCGGTAGCTCAATTTTCCTAAAGCCAGTTTTGTATGTGTCTCCTTCCAATTTGCCTAATGCTTTCTGAAGCTCGACTTCTGCCTTGTCTTTTGTCGAAGAAATTAGCTTGCCATACGGCAAGCGAAGCTTCTCATTAGCTTCGGCACTTTGATTGGGCAATATGAATATCCTGATGGATTGCCCGCCGGATTTTGCAAATCCGACGGAAGCAACCAACAGAAAACTTGTGACTGTGAAAAGTTTCATGTCAATTCGAGATGCTGAAACTTATAAACGTTCCAGTACGAATATATCCTTCGCGCGAAATTATGGCGACTGTGTTAAAGATTACGGGTACATCGCCACTGTTATCAACACCATAGACTGTTTTTCTGATGATTTGTTTTCCATCATTACCGTTCACATCAAAATCCAAGACCAGATACTTCCCAGCCGGAAGAGTTCCATTGTATGTACTTTCTACTGTGTCCGTGATAACCGTTGGATGGGTAAGAGGCGTTAACATTGACGTCCACGGTGCGTCGTTGTCGGCACTACCTTGGTCGTCACCAACATATTTTTTGTTGTAGATCGCCGAGAATGATTGATTGATTGCGGTGGCGACCGCGTATGGTCCCGCCACATCCTTGTGATCGTGTCGAACTCCTACGGAGTGAACATCCAAATAGATTGTTTCGTAAGTAGTTGAAGTGAGATTGAATGACGTTGCGATCATTCCGGCGATTATGCTAACGATTTGCATAATGTTACCTTACCCCCCCCCCCTATTCTAAAATAGCAAGTGATATCCAAATTTTATTGATAATTGTCCAATAATTGTCCAAAAATGATAAGCCATCGAGCTTGCGTTCTAGACAGATTAGGTTCAGATGGTGTACGAAAGAGTTCCTTAACCATTCAAGTGGTTCGATGATATGTTGACCAATCTAACGTTTACTTTGCTTTAATAAGCGTAAATTCTCGTCCCTGATAGAGAACTTCGCCAAACTCTTCCGGCGTACGATTCTTGGGAATGTGGTCAGTAGGGAATACCAAATGCGTAATCCCCAACGAGTTCGGACTAACCGCATCTGCACTCAACAGAGAACCCAGCGCCTTTCGCTTTGCTTCATAGTCCGGTGTTTCACTCCAGTGTCCGGCAAAAGCCTTGCTTCCTGCAAGCCCAACAAAGATCGGGTTCAAATCCGTAATAAACGGAGTTTCGTAGGAATCGACAACTGGATTACCAGCTTCATCAACCGTGGGAGAAGGAATGCCCGGAAGGGCGGCAACCGTTGCCGAAGCACCTAACGGTCTCAGGATGTCGAGTATCGCCTGTACGTCTTTTGAATAGTAGATTGCGTGGACGGTTGTATTCGAAACGTTCTTCTTCGCCAGGATAATCTCGCGGGAAAACCATTGGATTCCGGTAGCCGATAAGACAATAATGCCGAGCGTTGTGAGCAAGTTACGCTGTCCGCGTTCTCGTTTCTCCAGTACCATCGCAATCCCAATGCCGGCCAATATTCCCCAAGGAATACTGAGCATCATCGTGAGCTTCCGCTGAAAGAGAGCCGGGAAGTAAGGGGCAATGATTCCAACGAAGGCCCACGCCGCAATCAAGGCGAGCCCAGGCTTCTCCGGTCGAAGGAGGAACAATGCGGCAAGTACCACACCAAACAGAGACACCCAAATGGCACCCGACATAAAGTACTCGTCACCAAGGTGGCTGGCCGCTGCGACATTAAGGCCAATTAGCATCACGGCCATGATGCCGATGGCAATGGTCGGTAACTTGCGTTTGTCATAAAGAGCAACCAATGCCGGAACGATGAGCAAAACGTAGCCAGCAAAAATTTGCCGAAAATTGGGGGAATAAGTCAGCGTCGCCGCCCGAGCCTGAAACACGGGATCATTCTTGAGGACATACACAAACCAAAGCGCAAAGGGAACCACACCCAAGCCAATCATGACTGCGCGACCGACCCACTTGCTGTTAAGCATCTTAGACCCAAGAAGCGTGGCGACAAAACCGACAAGGCAAAGGGCAATCAAGAGAACATCATAGCTGTGGATGTTCATCAAAAAACCAAAACAAGCTGCCCCAGGTAGGATGGCTTTGGGACTCTCCTTTGCTTTGAGAACGGAAATTAGGACTCCAAAGATCAAACAAGCGCTGACCATGAACAAGCTATTGGTGAGCGCACTATAAAGGAAGAATCCTTCCGGTTGCCATACATCGTTGGGTAAACGAGACAGCATCATTCCGGTTAGCAAATCGTTGCCCGGCTTAACGATTGCCTTGCCGAAATTGTGCCAGACCAGAAAACCGATTCCACCACCAAGCACCGCCATCGCTAAGGCAAGTTTTCGAGGGTATATCCTCTCGGTTACAAATTCGACGAGCCGCCCCAGCGAAGTAATGGCCAAGAACGTGAACCCTAATCGAGCGAGGGTCATCGTTAAAGGGATCCCCGCTATCTTAGCAATCCAACCGAGGACTAAATAGTACAAGTGGAGCGTAAGACCCGGCTGAGGATCGGTGGTGAAGCGATTTTCGAAGGTAATATGCCCCTCCATCGCCTGCTTCATCCAACCGGCGTAGACCATGTGGTCGTCCAGATTGTATTGAATTCCTAGGTAAAGCGAGCCATCCGGACGAATAAGGTAGCAATAAAGTGTGGGCAGGGCGACCAAAATGGTGATCGCCAATGCGAACCACTTGGTAAACCCTCGAAAAATCTTTAGTTGCTGCTCGTCGTTGAGTTCAGGCACTCTACTTTTCGCCAGGAACCGGCCGACCCATTTGCTTATAGATGTTCGCAATCATTTCGTAGCTATCCTTGGCACCTTTATGTTTTGGGTTTATTTTCAAAACTTCTCGGAAGGCATCAAGAGCACCAGAGTATTTCTGTCGAGGTGGCAAGTTTGAGTACATTCGACCCATACCGACGGCATATGCTGCGTCAACAAAGGATTTCGTAACTTTGGAATCCTTTGGTTTCTTAGCGTAAGAAGCCTTCGCAGTTGTATAAGCGGCTTCAAGTTTCTTCAATGCTGCATCGCTTACTTGTCCCGGAGCGCCTTTTGTTTGCATTGGTCCTTTTTGACCCGTAGGAGGTGTTTGAGCAAATGCCCCACCGGCAATAATGGCAACGATAATTAAGAAACCAACTTTCATACCTTCACTTATACCAGTCGGTTGAGTTGCTTTGCATAGTGAATTGCTTCTTGTTCACTAATATCGTTCATCGTTGCCGCTTCTACGTCCTTAAGAATAATTGCGGACTCTGGACTTAAGTATAAATCTGGACGCTGAATGATCTGATCTCGACCGATTCGGTGCCGCCGTTCCAATTCTGCCAGCACACGATCAAACACCGCTCTAAGCGCCCATCGCGCATTCTTTTTACGTCTGGTCATCCAGGCTAAACCGTCGACTAATTCCCTTGCTCCTCGTTGCTTTGCCCTTGATTCCGGGGCTAATCCAAATCTCACCGAAAGGGTGATGAAGATAACCAAGACCAACAACAAGAGCTGACTCCAAGCCGCTTCAAAAGGTTTTCCAAGCTTGTTCAGGAGGCTATCCTCTGAGTCTAGGGATGAGAAAGTCGTCACGTACGTGAGAGCACCACCTGGTTTAGTCGCCATCGAAACCAAACCCATGGATATGCTTGAATTGTTCGATTTTTCAA
>JBAXBU010000019.1:0-40507 GCA_037141835.1 Armatimonadota bacterium
GGCGGTTCTCCAACTGCCCCATTTGCTCTTTAACGTTCACGATGCCTTTTTTAGTGGCATCTAGCTTCTTTTCGACAACACGTTTCGAGTGCTTGACATCTTCGAGCCCCTTTCTTAGCTTCTTTATTGACTTCTGTCCGACAACTAAAGTAGGCAGAACGAGTAGGAGGATCAGAAGCAATGGGAATCGATGCTTCATCGAATCTTGCCTCGGAGGTTTAACAGTGCAAGGATCGAGCACAAAAGTCCGTAGGCTGCACCAAGGCCAGCGCAGGCTATAAAGACTTGGTTGTTGGGGAACGGCGGCAACTCGCTGATGAATTGGGATCCTTTCACTACCGCTTGTAATTGAGCGTACGAAAGCCGCAAGAGTAATCCAGCGACCAGCCCTCCTAGCAGTCCCTGGAACGTGCCTTCAAGAAGGAGAGGAGTATAAATCGTCGTATAAGTTGCGCCAACCAAGCTCATGATTCGAAGCTCAAGACGACGCGACATTGCGGTCAACCTGACGACGGTGAAGATCAAAACACCTGAGACTAGAGCGAGCAGGCCGCCTGCGACTAATCCAATCCATTTCAGGAATTTCAGGCTCTCTTCGACTTTCTTTTGCGTGTTTTGGAGGTACCGAACACCATCTGGCTGGACGTCCGGCATTGCTTGAATGGATTTTGCGAGCGCATCGCTCCTACTGAGGTCTTTCAAGACAACTTTGTAGGCGTCGGGAAGGACATTGTCGAGATCTCGGGTGCGTTCGGGATATTCGATTTTCATCTTTTCCCATGCCTTGTCGCGAGGGATCCAGTTGACGGAGGCAACCCCATCCATTGATCGAATTTGCTTTGCAACTGTCGAGATTTGCGCGATTGAGGTCTTATCTCTGAGGAAGACCCTCATTTCAAATTTGTCGGTGAGGCTCTGTCCGTACTTGAGCACGCCAAGGTAGGTAAGCGTGAGTCCTCCGGAAACAAAAATGCATACTGTGACCGTGATGATCCCTAGTAGAACCATGCCAAGATTTCGCCTAATCGAGACAAGCCATTCACCAAGAATGAACGTTAAGCGATCAAACATTTGGGTTAGCCTCGCTGATCTCGGGCGTACCTAAATCTTCTACGAGTTGTAGACTTTCTTCTTCCTCTGGCTCTTCTTCGGGAGTTATGGTTTCGGGAAGGTCTTCGGCAAGTTGAGAACCCATTTCTTCCGCGTCTTCTATTTCAGGTTGAGCCGGATGGGGAGCATCAAATTTCGAATCAGAAATAATCCGGCCCTCATCAAGACGGATCACACGTTTGCCAAGTTGTTCGACCACCATCATGTCGTGGCTTGCAACAATGACGGTGGTCCCTCGCTCATTAAGGTTCATGAGAAGTTGCATGACTTCCATGGAGTGTTCAGGATCAAGATTCCCGGTCGGTTCGTCCGCCAAAAGGATGGGTGGATCGTTGATCAAAGCCCGCCCAATGGCAACCCGTTGCTTTTCCCCTCCTGATAGCTCATCGGGAAAGCTGTGCATCTTGTGTTCAAGGTGGATACCAAACAGGATAAAAGCCATTCGCCGCCGGGTTTGGCGTTTTGTTTTGCCTGCGGCTCGGCTAGCATAGGCAATGTTTTCTGCAACTGTCTTTTTGGGCAGAAGGGCAAAGTCTTGAGGGACAATTCCCATTTTCCTTCGAAGTCGAGGAATTGCTATCGAGAACTGCTCGCTGATGACCTTACCATCAATCACAACAGTTCCAGACTGGGGAGAAATTTCTCGTGAAATCAGTTTGAGCAACGTGCTTTTGCCGGCCCCCGTCTTTCCAACCAGAAAGACAAATTCTCCCTCGTCAATTGTCAAGTTGATCTTTGCAACCGCTTCGCTCTGCTTACGATATGAAACAGAGACATCCTTAAATTCAACGTAAGGCTTGGGAGACTGCACTACCCGTAAAGATACCTAGCTACAAAGGAGTCCAAGGTACGCTAACGACTTGGTTTCCACCCTCTTTTTCGACTTTGATGGCTTAATTCTAGATACTGAAACCCCCGAAGTCTTGGCTTGGCAAGGTCTATTTGAATCTCATGGGCACCAATATCCCGACGAAGTTTGGATGAATATTGTCGGGCGGGGACCAGACCAAGTTGCTGAGCAGCCCGAAATTCTTCTTAAGCGGTTAGCGAATCTTGATGATAGCCCAGAATCAATACGACTTCGATTTCGAGAACGATACTGGGAACACTTCGACTTGACTCCTCGTCCTGGCGCGGTTGAGCTTCTTACATTGGCACAAGAAAAGGGGCTTAGAATGTGCGTCGTATCAAGTTCGCTCCACAGCTGGGTTGACGACTTCATTGATCGTTTGAAATTGGGGCACTTCTTTGAAATGACGGTCTGCCGAGACGATGCCGCTCGGAGTAAACCAGCTCCTGATCTCTACTTAAAGGCACTAGAACTAATGGAAGTTTATGCTGAGGAAGTTATCGCTTTTGAAGATTCGCAAAATGGAGTTCAATCTGCCTTTGATGCTGGGATCCACGTGATTGCATGTCCCAACGACGTAACTCGCCACCTGGATTTTTCATTAGCCAACCAAGTGGTTACTACTCTGCTCGAAGTATCGCTCTAAACCAGGGTACAACGATCTGGTGTCTGAACTGTTTGAGCGAATTCGCCAGGTTCTCTTCGAATGCAACGAAAGAGGAGAATTATGTGGGGTTCATTATGAGCCAGATTCGTTCGAAGTGGGCTTTATCCGCGAGATCGATGGGGATTCGTTTCGCTTAGAGCGAATTGACCGTTATGGTCAGAACTGGGGTTCATTCGTAGGCACTCTTGATAAAGTACTCAGGGTTCAGTTTGGCACTCAGTACATGCAAGCCGTGCAATTGCTTCTAGAACGTCAAAAACTCGCCAACGGTCAATCTCGTGGCGCGCCGGATAGTCTTGAGATGGAGAAGCTCCTGGCTTTTGCGGCTTCAAAAAACTTGGTTGTGGGAATTCACACCGAAGACGGGTCCGTTCATTACGGATATGTGAGAGCCTATTCTGATGAACATGTTGAACTGGAAGAAATTAGCTTCCTTGGTTATGAGGATGGGCGTCGAGTCTTTCCGATCGAAGATGTTCTTCGGCTAACTTACGGTGGACCCGATGAAGAAGCACGAATGTTTCTTAATCGAGTCCGACTGGGGCTTTAAACAATCTCTTCGAAGCCACGGGCTTCGAAAACTTTTGTCGCCTGGGCAATCTGCACTGCCATGGCTTTTGGACCTGGAGCACCGAACGATTCTCGCCTTTTTACCGAATCTTCAGGTTTCAGGACGCCGAGAGCTTCAACTGGGATTTCTGGGCAGATTTCTCCCAAAATCGTTTCGTCCAGGTCTTCGAGGGTAATGTTGCGCTCGTTACAGCCAATCACAATTTTCCCGACCATATCATGGGCCTCGCGGAACGGTGTTCCGTTGGCAGCTAGGTAGTCAGCTAAGTCGGTGGCGGTCGAAAAGTCGCCGATGGTAGCGGCTTTCATCGTGTCGAGTTGCCACTCACAGGATTCAAGTTGGAGTTGAATCAACTGAAGGGAATCCTTAACCTTGCCCAGTGAATCAAACAATGGTGGTTTGTCTTCTTGGGTATCTCGGTTATAGCCTAATGGAAGACCTTTCATTACGGTTGCTAAGGTGACCCAATTCGCAATAACTCGTCCTGTTCGACCTCGAATGAGCTCGGCCATATCGGGGTTTCGCTTTTGAGGCATGATTGAGGATCCGGTTGTGACAGAGTCAGCTAACTTGATGAATCCAAATTCCCGACCACTGTACAGCACAAGCTCTTGAGAGATTCGACTGAGATCGATCATGATCAGCGCACAAACGTGGAGGGCATCCATGATAAAGGACCGATCGCTTGTGGCGTCGAGAGCATTAGGAATCGGTGCGGTAAATCCTAATTCGTCACTCGTCATTTGGCGGTCAATTGGGAAGCTTGTTCCAGCGAGAGCTGCGGCTCCCAATGGGCAATAGTTAGCCAGTTTGAAGAGTTGCTCGGCTCGATGTCCGTGTCTTTGCAAAGCCCAGAAGTGGGCAAGCAAATGGAAACCGAGGGTTATCGGTTGGGCATGTTGTTGATGAGTAAAGCCCGGCATAATGGCGGCTTTATATTTTTCCCCTTGAATCAAAAGCTCGGATTGAAGGGACTTGATCAAATCAAGGACGATCAAAAGCTCGTTGTGCAGCATGAGCCTAGCCGCGGTTGCTACTTGGTCGTTTCGGCTTCTTGCGGTGTGAAGCTTTCCAGCCACATCGCCGACCAGTTCATATAGTCGAAGTTCAATCGCAGTATGAACATCCTCAACATCGAGTCTAAGGGCCTCTGGTCCATCGTCATGGATTTTCTCTAAGCCATCATAAATGATCTTGGCTTCTTCTTTTGTGATTATGCCGGTTTCACCCAGCATTCGGGCGTGGGCAACGCTGCCAATGATGTCTTCTTGCCAAAAATTTAGATCCGTGTGGATCGTTTGTCCAAACCGATCCACGAGATCGGCGGTTGACTCACTGAAAGCACCGCCCCAAAGCTTCTTCATTCAAGCTTTAGGATACCGAGAAACTAACTATTTCTTCCGGCGTCGGAGCAATACTCCTAAACCGAGAGCTAATCCAGCGATAGTTGCGGGCTCTGGGACCACAACGGTTCCAGAAAGGGCAACTTGTTTGAACTGACCCGTGACATTATCCGTAATGTTCAAAGTTGCCGATTTAAATCCAAAAGTCGAAGTATCAATTTGGATGAAACTTTCTAGAGATTGACCTGCCAGCAGGTTGAACGAACCTCCAGGGGTAGAAAACCCGGATCCCGTCAGTGAGAAGGAATAGTTGAGGTTCTGAACTCCGGCAGTTCCCCAAATAAGTGCATCGACGTCATTCTTGATTGTAATGCCCTGGAATGTGCTTGTGTTGACCATGACGGTGCCGTAGTCAATCAATGACTTATCACCAGTCAGGTCTGCAGGAAGTTTTACGTCCATGAAAACTGGCAGGTGCCCGCCTACATTATTCGGATTGGTGCTGCCAACTGAATCCCTCAGTGCTTGGGCGATGGTCGCTCCGACCATGGTATTGCCCGTGGTGGTCAACGTCGTGTTAAAGCTGGTTCCATCGTTACCCCAGACCCGGTAGCTGTGATTAGGGTCGTTCCAAGTCGTTGTACTATAGGCGGCCGTTTGCGAACCAATATATTCAAGCCCCTTTCCATCGCGGAATGATTCGCCATTGAGGATAAAGTCGAATCGATCATCCATTCCTCCTGCGCCGTAAGGATCTTGAGTGTGCAAAAACCGCCAGGCGCTGGAGTTGTTCCAGTTAATGTTTCCTCCCGTGCCTGTAAAGGATGAGTTGATGGGGTCATAAAAGCGACCGGCAGTTCCTGAACCTGGAGTTGTAGCATCAACCAGTTTTCGGTAACTCGTATCACCCGATCCTTGAATATTAAAATCGCCACCGATCATGAAATGCCGTCCTGAAGGCAGGACCGCAGCATCATTCCTAATATTAGTTGTTTCGATGGTTCTTTTCAGTTCATCATCGGATGTTGAACCTGCCTTGAGGTGTGATGAGTAATAACTAATATCCGGGTTTGTGGTACTTCCAGCGCCGTATCCTTTGAGCCGAAAATCATATCGCTGGGTCGATCGTGGATTTCCGGAGATATTGGAAAGTCCGATGAAGTCAACTTTTGATTTTCGATAAAACATCGCACTATCCGTATCTCCGGTCGTGAGATAGGGTGTTCCAAATGCCCATTGGCCGGCCTGACCTGGCGCACTGTTTAGAAGGTTAAGGAAGTTGTTAATGCCGACGGTGCCTTTCAATTCTTGGGCAACGAGAACGTCTGGATTGAAACTTCGGCCAGAAAAAGCGGAGAAAATAGCAGTTTGAAAAGCGGTTTCCCGACCACTCGTGTAATTGGTGATATTCCAAGTAGCCACACGAAGTTGAGAAAAAGAAAGTGCGGTCAAGCCAAAACCACAGGCGAGCGAAAGCGCCCTTAAAGAAAAAGAAGAATGCATAAGCCTAGTCATTTTACCGACTTACATGCCGTCCGAATAGTTCCGCTCATTCCAATGTCGTATCCTTAATGGAAACCTGAAATGGAGACTCTCGCTTACTTTTTCATCCTATTGACCGGAGTTTCCTTTGGGCTAATTGGTGCCGGTGGTGCCATTGTGAGTATCCCAATACTGGTATATATGCTGGGGCAAACGTTTGATCATGCGGCCGGATATTCGCTTTGCGTGAGTGTGCTAGTGAGCGGTGTGGGAACATTTATGGCTGCAAGACAGCGAGTGGTTGACTTTAAGAAGGCCTTCGAATTTGGAATTCCGACCGCAATCATGGCGTTCATTTCCCGGAGCTACATTGTTAAATTGCTGCCGGATTTCATTTTCGGATTACCAAGGCAGTCAACGATGATCTTCGCGTTCGCCCTTATTCTTGTAACGGCCGGTATTGCCATGATTCGCAGCAAAAAGTACATAGCACCAGAGAATCCGCATCCATTCATGGGAATTGGGTTTGGGCTTCTCATTGGTCTCATTAGCGGAATATTTGGCATCGGAGGAGGGTTCATGATTGTCCCTGTTCTTGCCTTGTTTTTTGGACTCGAAATGAAACTCGCGGTCGGGACGTCGCTTTGTGCAGTTGTCATCATTACCGTCTTTGGCTTTGCTGGTGAATACATCAAACATCCAGATATCCCCTGGAAATTTGTTGGTGGAATTATGGCTGCGGCAGGGACGGGAATGGTAATCGGATCATTACTGCGACAAAAGATTGATGGCTCAAGACTCAAAGCTGGGTTTGGCTACTTCGTGCTGTGCTTGGCAGTTTTGCTTCCGCTATTAGAAGTCCAAAAATTGAGTCACTCGTAATGAATTTCTAACCTCATTTGATTAGGGCTTGATCACCGATGCAGGCAGCATCCAGTTAATGACTAAGCCCTTTTCATCGATTACCTTGATCAATTGCCCAATGCTTGATTTTTTGAACGTCTCGGTCAGTTTGAAGTCATTGCTTATTAGCTTTGCTTCAACCTCAAACTTATGAATCTTGCTGGTTGCCGATCCCCTCAAATTTCCAAATTCATCAACTTTGCCCGATAACTCAAACGATTCTCCATCAATCACTTTTATGGTGCCTGAGACCGTTCCATCTGCCTTAACCGTCATTTCAAATATCCCGTCACCCGCCGCTACTGACTTATATTCGTACTTATGTGACGGAATTTTTGGGTCGTAGTTTTGCTCCGAAACCCACTTTGTTTCTGCAGAGAAGTGTCCGACAAAGCTATTGATTCCTGGCCGCAACCCGAAGAAACAAGTCATAACCGCCGGAGAGGATTGGTTCACTTTGAGGATTTCGTAAAGCTGATCGTTGGCCTGTTCGACCTTGCCTTTTGATTTTAGAATCTTCAATAATCGCTCTGCGCATCGGAGAGGGATCGACGAAATCATGGTTGCTTGGTTATTAGTTACTTTGGCTAAATGCTCCAGAGCATCATCATCCTTTCCCAGATCCGAAAGAGCTAACGCGGCTATTCCTTCTGCGATCAAATTGCCTTCGCTATCTTCAAATTTTTGCTTCAGGAATTGGTTCAGACCTGCGACATCCCCGGCTCTAGCTTTGAAGACAACGCCGAGACTCTCTTTTACGATCATGTTAGATTTCGAAACTTCACCTACTGACTCAAATATGGTCTTTGCCGAGCGATAGTCGCCTCTTGAAATCAAGTAAGCCGAATAATGGAGTCGAATGTCCGTTCGGTCCGGCTCGGCGAGGGCAGGGTGTTTTGCCGCAAATTCCACCATCTTGTCGTCCTCCATGGAAACTGCAAGTCGAAACAGCATGGTGTAAAATTCCGATCCAAGTTCCGAGCTCGCATTGAAGTCTTTTATATAGCGTTTGAACAATTGGTAAGTTGAAGGCCCTTGAAGCATGCTTAGTCCAAGATCGCCAAGTTGGTACCACTTCGAAGAGTCAGTCCCAATTTTGTCAACCTTGTTCAGGAACATCAATCGAAAGAGTTCCTTCGCATCAAGAAACTGTTCCGCAGGTATCCCAAAATTTCTCGTAGCGTCCTCAAATATAGAGTCCTCGATTCGATAGGTCAGGGAAATTACTTCCAGATCATCATCGCAATATTTTGAAGCCTCCTCGAAAGCCAAATTGATTGAGCTAGGATCTTGACTCTTTATCCCGCGAGCGATTGCCGTCACAACTCGAATTTTCCAACTGAACGGACTTGACTTTTGAGCGATTTCAAGTTCATCAACAATATCACCGAGTGAAGCACCCATAATTTCTGCAGCGAGTTCAACCGTTTGTTCGGTCAAGTTCGGCTCTTTCATGCCCTTCTTGATGATTGCGACAGCTGCATCTCGATTACCCATTTCCTTGAGGTTGCTTGCAATGGGGATCCACATACTTTGGGAGACTTGCTCGCTACTAAATTGCGCTCGCATCAGGGTTTTCAATTCTTCATCTCGGCGAAGTTGTCGCAGAATGGGGAACTGCAAGATGGTAAGGTGTTCGTCTGAGATCAGGGCCTTTCCTTCAGGATTCTTGAGACCTTCTCGATATTTTGCAAGGCCCGCTTCAAGTTTGCCCGACGCAACCAATACTTCAGCTTCGAAGAAGGTCTTTACTCTCGAATTGGTCCGCATTGTCGGAATAATCTTTTCTAAGAGTGTTTTCAGAAACTGGGGTGAACAGTAAATTCTCGCCTTCGCCCAAGCGATGGTCGCAAAAGTATCATCTTTCGGAGAAGATTCCCAAAAAGAGACAATTGCCTTCTCACGCTCTGAGACCGGGGTCATTCGGCTTTCGGATTGAACAAGACCAAGGTTATGAAAATATGGCTCCTGTGATTGCACCAGCAAATTACAGAATTTCTCATGCTCACCACTTCTACCAAGATACGAAGTAGTAATCGAAGCGTAGTACGCCGCATACATGTTTCCAGAGTTCAAGGAAATCGCTTGTTTGCATGCCTCTAAGCTTTTGTCATAGTCGTTCGCCAGCAATAGCTTTTCGCCAATTTCGGTCATCCCGTCGGAAATCTTTTCCGGATCCGTAACCATTCTCAGGTCTTCATTACTTTCTGTGCTGAGCGACTGATCTGGATGGGAAATGAATTTGGCGAGCATCACGTCGCTCGTAGGGTCGGCAAAACTCTTTGGGCGTTGCGCATTGTCTCCGTAGTCGTGAAGGGTGTATTCAAACACGGAAGATTCGACACTTTGCGCGACTTTACTGGTCCACAGTCCACCTGACTCCGTACGATTCTTGGGGTTACTAAGGGCTTTGAGTAGGAAATATGTAAATGCGCCGGACTTTAGGGCAGGAACTTCATAGGATTTCTGTCCCGGACTACATCCCAACATGACGGCGATATTTGCTTTCCGAGCTTCATTGAATAGTTCAGAACCAAATTCATTTTTCTCACCAGCTCTGCACGCATCAGCAATAATCACCACGTTACGCAATTTTGCTTTTACCAACTTTTGAACCACCTCAAGAACGGGAACTCCGGTTGATTCAACATTGCTCAGGTTGGTGTCGGTAGAGCAAAGATAATCGCCTTTAGCTGTTGCCATTCCATGGCCGCTGAAGTACAGAATGAACATGTCCCCCTTGTCCAATATGGGATCCATGAGCATTTTGTCGAGTTCGCCAAGGATTGTCGCAGCAACCGGTTTGATTGGGTTATCGGGCGAGTCTGTAATTAAGCGAATAGAGTCAGTGGTGAAGCCGAAGCCCTGACTGAGCGCATCCCGAAATCGTTCAGCGTCTGAATGAGCGAATTTGAGTTTTCCTAAGCTCTGATAGTCACTCGCACCGATAAGGAGGGCGCGTCGCTTTTTTTGAACGATCGGTATTTTTTGGGGATCGACTTTAAACTGCGCAGTTCCAAAAGCGGCAATCGCTAGCAATAGAAAAGTAATGAGCCTGCGCACAATGAATAATTTGACGCAAGTAGAGACCAAATGAGTCTAAGAACTCAAATAATCCTGATGATGTCGAAGTTCTTTTGGGCTGACAGCGATGAGATCGCCTCTCCACGAGCGAGTTTCGTTCATTTCTTTCAGGTAAGTTTGGATCGCTCGATGTAAGGCAGCCACCTTATGCGTTCCAATGCTTTCTTCCCCCAGATCGTCTCTTCGCCAACGAACTTCAATGAAGACTAGCTGGTCCCCGTCCAACGCAATGAGGTCAATTTCTCCACCACGAATTTGGTAATTTCGAGTGATAATGGTATAGCCCAAATTCAATAGGTAATTGGCAGCTTGCTGCTCGGCAGCGCGACCGGCGTTGACTTTTGAATTCATCGGACCTCTAGCTTTGATTATGATCTTCACCGCCCTTCTTGCAATTCCAATCTTGAATTTTCAAAGTGGACAAATTACGGAAACCAAGCTGTTCAAGGTTCAAAAAGGAAAGGTGTCACCAGGCTCAATTACGATTTCGCCGGACCTAGCCCATTTTGCCTACGGGACGACGGATCACAAAGTTATCATTGACGGAAAATCCTTTGGTCCATACAACTTAATTGGTCCGGTCTTGTATTCAGGAGACAGCAAGAATTTCGCATTTCTTGCCAATTTGAGAACTGGAGAACCTTCAAAGATCATTTGGAACGGAGTTGAGAAACTTACCAATTATCAAGTATCCAACCTCTTTCGTGCCGGTGAGACCGGCGGGCTTTGTTGGAGTGAGCTGAACAAAGAATTTACGAGGCTCATTCATCCGAGCGGCACTACTGACTGGATTGAAAAGATAGAAAAACTCTACTTCAGTGATGACGGAACCTCATTTGCATTGAGAGCGAGTGAAAAGATTCCGGTGGTACCTGATGCCCAAACGGACACGAATGCCCCACCTACCAGAGACATCATTATCCGGCAAGATGGAACGAAAATTAATCGAGACCGAGTTGTCCAAATTTTCCCTGCTCCCAATGGTCTTGGTTACGCCACGTTGTCAAGTGACAATGAAGTCAGTTATCGAAACCGATCGTATCGATTCAAGGGTGAATTCTACGCAAAGCCAGTGTTTTCCCCCGACGGAAAGGTGTTTGCATTTCGAAATTCCTACACGGGAGTCGCTCCCAGTGGGCAAAACATTCAGTTCTATCAATATTCGGTTGGCGGGCTTACCGTTCCATATCTGCAAATTCAAACTGGTCTAACATTTGCGCCAGACGGAAAGAAGTGGGTGATGTGTGGGTTAAACGGGAAATCCCCGTTCATTTATGTTTCAGACTCAGGATTAGTTCCATATGACGAGTTTCCTGGTCTCAACGGCGCGCCGCCAGAACCCTACAAGGTTGCTCAATTTGCAAACGGAAAGATTGTATTGCTGTTCCAGGGCAGAAGCGACAAACCAATCCTCTTTGTCGAAGGTAAGGGGCTCTTCCCCCTTGGAGAATTTGTTGGTTTGCCTGACACATTGTCAATTAGCCCAGATGGGCAAAACCTTGTCATCGGTGGATCTGATATGAGAGAGTCGAGGGCATTTATCGTCAATTTGGTGAACCCTGGCTCGGCGAAAGAATTGCTGAAGCCAGGTTATGACCTTCAGAATCTTGGTAAGGGGACATTTGTTTGGAAGAGCAACAACGAAGTCCACTTCATGATTCTCAGGAAATCGGAACTGATTCGAGTCTCGGCAAAAATCTAGGTTCAGAAGAGAGTTGCCTGGGAAAGCGCCTGAACTGGGGCGTAGCTAAAGCGATGAACCTCGCAAGGTCCGTATCGATTGAGGGTTTCAAAGTGGTCTGGAGTTGGGTAGCCAAAGTGCTTGTCAAATCCATATTGAGGGTAGAGCGGATGAATGACTTCGGCCATGTATCGATCGCGTGCAACCTTGGCAAGAATAGACGCGGCGGCAATTTCCGCGATTTTTGCATCACCTTTAATGACGGCTTCGCCTTCGATATCCTTGGGAAGTCGATTTCCATCAACAAAGATTTTTGTTGGGGTTTGGCTGAGGGTATGAATTGCCCGGCTCATGGCCGCCATGCTTGCCCACAGAATGTTGAGTTGATCAATTTCCCGATTGTCAACGAAAGAAATGGCATAAATCGCTTTAGCCAGAATCTCGGGCTCTAGGCGCTCGCGTTGTTCGCGGGTTAGCTTTTTTGAATCGTTCAGCCCTTTGATTTCGATTTCTGCCGGGAGGATCACCGCGGCTGCAACCACGGGACCAGCTAAGGGACCACGTCCCGCTTCGTCAACGCCGGCACAACCAGGAAACCGTTCAAGCATTGGGAAACACCGTTAGGAATCCTCGGATCAGGGCAGGGGCGAGATCATCGACTGTGATGACTCGCCCAAGCTCCTGTGAGACGGATGTTACACCGTGGGAGCGAATTCCGCAAGGCACAATCGTGGAAAAAGGTGATAAATCAGGGTTGCAGTTGATCGCTATGCCATGCATCGAAACCCAGCGTTTGATTTTGATTCCGATTGCGCAGACCTTCTTTTCGTTAATCCAGACGCCGCTGTTGACGTCGAGCCTAACTCCAACAAGACCGAATTCGTTAAGGGCTTGAATGACGACTTGTTCAAGATCTCGCATCCATTTGTGCAAGTCTTTACCGTGCTTGGTAACGTCGAAGATAGGATAAACGACGAGCTGCCCTGGACCGTGATAGGTGATATCTCCGCCACGGTCGGTGGGGAGGACTTGGATGTCTTGGGCTTCATACCATTGGATCGGGTGGAGTAGGTTTTCTGGGTGAAAACTCGCGCCGAGCGTAAGGACCGGATCGTGTTCGAGGAGAAGGAGTGTGTCTTCGGCTCCGGCTTGGACTTGGGCGAGAACGCCTAATTGACGCTTAAGAGCGTCTTGGTAGGATATTCGTCCGAGGTTGAGGAGTTGCAAGGGAATCAGTTTACAGTCAGCAGTTGGCGGTTAGCAGTTAGAATCACTTCTTTCTTGTTTGACTCGCCTTAGCCTGTCATACTGAACCTGGAGTTGGCCGGGTGACGGCTCCCGCAAGGGAGAGGAAAGTCCGGACTTCGCAGAGCATGGTGCCCTCGGCAACGGGGGGCGGGGTGACCCGACGGAAAGTGCAACAGAAACAAACCGCCTTTCAGCTCGCTGATCGGTAAGGGTGAAATCGTGAGGTAAGAGCTCACGGTCTGGGCGAGCAATCGTTCAGGCGGGTAAACCCCACCAGAAGCAAGGCCAAATAGGGAGAGGATGACTCGGCTCGACGACTCTCCGGGTTGGCCGCGCAGATAAATCGTCACACAAATACAGAATCCGGCTTATAGGCTGACTCCACTTCTTTCAGGGCAAGGGCACGCTGCGCTAGGGCGATGGCAATGGCGAGGACGAGGACAGAAGCGAGGGAAGCGAAATCCCGATGCGGCGTAGCCTTCCGGGACGTCGCTGAGACGACGGATGCGAAGAAATTTTCTTCGCTAAATAGAACGTAGTCAGTCCTCGCTGCATCAACATATTTAAGATGCGATGGCTTGGCATAATCCTCGGAATCTCGTTGGCAACCAGTTCTGCGATGGCGTGTTACAACGACATTGATACGAACTTGACCGAGTTAAGGGACAATCTCGACGTCACCAAGGCGATTATTGGGCGATTTACGATTTACCCCGATGCATATTACAAAAAGCGGATTGAAATCCAGTCGGCCATCCTCAAGAAAGACCCAAACAACCTGGAAGCATACGATAACATCTCCGTCGCTTACGATCGAATTGGTGATGGAGACAGCGCGTTAAAGTGGATTCGGGAGAAGCGAAAGCATTTGGTCAATGCACCAAAGCAACAACTATATAGCACTGAAGCTAATGAAGGAACGTTCCTGATTGTGCGCTGGATTCGCGGACATAAGCCAGGAGACTTAACCGACGCGATCGAATCGGAAAAGCATATCGCCAAAGCGCTTGAGATCAATCCCAACGCTCACTTCGGGCGCGAATTCGCCCAACTCTATTGCATCCAGGCCATGATCGAATGTGGAAAGAGCCCCGATTGGATGCAAAAATTCTCGGGCACTTTGATTTCACTTGCCGACAAAAACCATATTGATCATAAGAAGCTCCGTTTTGGAATCGCGGGAATGATGGTGCTTGGTGCAGCATGGGAATTGCCGCCGATGATTAAGGCAATCGCTGAGTTGGTTCCCGAAGAGAATCAGATTTTGAATTTGTGCGAAGTGCGGCTAACCGACGATCAAGGCAGATCGGAATACAAGCTGATTGCTCACGAGTCAGTTAATCCGCAGGAAAGTGAGTTCCTTTATCAACTGATGGAAAATGGAACAAAATTTCGTGAGAATCGGAAGCAATGGATATTTACAAAACTCAATAAAGGAAGTCATCCTGATACTGATCCGGACTTCTGGAAAGGCTTTACGGATATTCCAGAAGTCCCGAAGTCCGACTTTGTGGTAAGTCGAAAAGGGACGATTAATCAAACTCCTCTAGTAACGCTAATTTTAGTGCCTGCTGGTGTGGTAACACTAGTTTCCGTTGCGATTGGTTACTACATCTTTGACCGTAGAAGAGCCAAGAAGAGAGGCTCTTGATTTGAGTCGAGAATTTCTCCGTAACCTGCTTCTCCTTGGATTAATCGGCGGACTTTTCGTGAGTGGCTTGTATTTGGCGGAGCAAGGTGACGGTCCGAATAATTGGCCAAGTTATCATGCCGGAGTGCTCATCCTCTTTTCAAGTCTGATCACCATCCTTTACAATCTGCCATTTACGATATTCATGAATTTGCAATCGGCAAAGCAAAGCGCCTGGTTTGTTCTTTGGATACTGGTCGGGTCGGTCGGACTTTATCTCGTCGAAGTATTTTCGCTTCCTGGTGACTGCTGTGAGAACCCAATTCTTCGAGTTGCGATTAACAGCTTTACCATCGCTTGGCCGTTCGGCTTTGCCGGAGTTGCAGCCTTAGCGAGTCGCCGAGGACGTTAGACCGGTAAAATCCACTCATGCCGACGCTCCCCCGAATCACGGGTACTTTTCTCGACGAGATCACCCACGATATACCCAGTCAAAACTGGACGGAGCGGCAATGGCGTCGAGAGTTCGAACTGTACACTCGAATTGGTCTCGACACCCTGATCATCATCAGGTCGGGTTACAAGAGCAAGTGCATTTATCCTTCGCAAGTCATTCCATCCTTGTTGCCGGTGTACGAAGATATTGGCGAGATGTTCTTTTCGCTCGCTGACGAATACAACCTCAAGCTCTACTTCGGAACCTACGATTCAGGTTTCTATTGGTGGCGACGGACGTGGTGGAAAGAGGTTGATCTGAACAAGGCGTTCATTGATGAGGCGTATGCACGCTACGGGCATTACAAGAGCTTTGCCGGCTGGTACCTCACCCACGAGACCGGAAAAAACGATGCTCATATCATCGAAATCCATAACCACATTGGTCAGCACTGCAAGGGTAAAGCCGATATCCCAGTTCTCATTTCTCCCTATCCACAAGGCTCAAAACAGTCCGGAGAGAACGCGCTTGCCCTGGAAGAGAGCTTTGATCATTGGGATCGGGTTTTTGCTGAGACAAACAAAAGTTTTGACATCTGCGCCTTCCAAGATGGGCAGGTTCATTACGAAGAACTGCCAAAGTTCATCGACGGAATTGCAAAGCTCGGTAAGAAATACGGCATCACGATATGGTCCAACCTAGAGACTTTCGATCGGGATATGCCAATCAAGTTTCCTCCCGCCGACTGGCGATACTTACGATTTAAGCTCGAAACTGCGGCTCAGATTGCAGAGAAAATAATCACCTTCGAATTTGCTCACTTCATGTCGCCGTTTAGCTGTTACCAGTCCGCTCATAACCTATTTGAACGATACGTCAGCTATGAAAATGCGCAATGGAATCCGGACTTCAAGGATGAGATTTTGGCGTGGGTTAAGGAAGCTAGAGACTGAGATTAACTGATTATCCTTTGACCGGCACCTTCAATTTCACTGGATCAACGCCGGGCAAAGGAAAAGTCTTGTTCGGTACATGCTCCTTGAGGAAAATTGCCTTTGCTTTCGCGGTTAGCTCCGGCATCGAACCCGACAGATCATGGGCTTCGGACGGATCATTCACCAAGTCATAAAGTTCTATCAGACCGGGTTTCTTCTTCAAGTCTGGTTGAATAGCCTTCATTCGCCCAAACACAATTGCTCTTTGTGATGAAGCTTCGGGATATTCAAAGTAAAGATAATCCCGTTTTGCACCTTGTCCGCCAGTTAACTCCTTCGCATAACTGGTTCCATCGGATTTAGGAGTCTTTGCACCACAAAGCTCGGCGAGAGATGCCATTGTGTCGTAACCCGCGAACGGCGTTGCGCATGAGGAGCCTGCTCGGATGGCTTTCGGGTACCACGCGATGAATGGCTCGCGGAAGCCGCCTTCGTAAAGGCTCATCTTTGCGCCACGGTAGATGCCATTTGAACCAAAGAACGCCCGGTCAACTCCACCATTGAATGTTGCTCCATTATCCGATGTGAAAACAATCAGCGTATTTTGATCTTGCCCACTAGCAACCAAGGTCTTTCTGATTTCACCGACGGTGTAATCCAAGTAGGAAATCATCGCCGCGTATGTCGCCCTTGGTCGCGGGTTGGGCAGGTATCCGTTTTCGCCTAAATATGGCTTTGGATCCCAGTCTCGAGGATACTTTTCGATCCAATCGACTGGGGCTTGAAGAGCGGCATGAGGAATTGTCGGCGCGTAGTAGAGAAAGAACGGTTGGGACTTCGAAGTTTTGATGAAATCAATGCAGTTCTCCATCAGCTTTGTACCGGCATAGTTTTTTCCGCCGTAAAGCTTGTTATATTCGTTCAGATCGTCGGGAACTGACGTGGCTTTCTGGTGAGCATCATAAACGGGATTATTGAGTAAATCGGGCTGATGGTTTTTCCAAAGATAGGGTGGGAAATGGTTATGTGCACGACGCTGACAAAGGTAGCCGTAAAAGAAATCGAACCCGTGATCGTTAGGAGTTTCGCCGGGGTTCGGTCCCCCAAGCCCCCACTTTCCAACAATCCCCGTACGATAGCCAACCTGTTTGAGCATCTCGGCGATGGTTGTTTCCGATTTTGGCAGAGGTGTTTGACCTTCGAGGTCATTGGGTCCGAATCCACCTTGCTCTGTGTTTCCTCGGATGGCGGCATGACCTTGATGTTTGCCCGTCAATAGCGAGCATCGGGTTGGGGCGCAGACCGTGCTTGGCGCATAGAATTGGGTGAATTTCATCCCTTCAGCCGCCAGTTGGTTGATGTTCGGGGTCTTGATCTTCGTCTGCCCGTAGCACCCGAGCTCTCCATAGCCGAGGTCGTCCGCCATGATGTAAATAACGTTCGGTCGAACAATGGCATGTACAAGCAGGACAGTGAAGATCACACGGTGATTTTAGACCATAACACAAATGAGTTCTGCTGCCCTTCCTTGTTTTGCGGTTAACTGCAAACTGCCAACTGTAAACTCGCGAAGCGTTATAATGCGAAGATGAAGGTCAATTCTTCCATCATTGCATCATTCGTCGTTGGAGCCATCGTCGCTTCCTTACCGTATACGCTCTCCAGCGGAAAGACCGTTGCTCAGGGTGCAGGTCCAAACCAAGGGCAAGGGCAGGGTCAAGGTTTTCCCCCTCAGCAAGGCGGACCCCAAGGCTTTCCTGGTCAAGGACAAGGACAATTTGGTCAGGGCCAAGGATTCGGGCAAGGGCAGCAGAGGTTCGGCGGGTCCCCAATGGTCAACAGCATGACTTCAGCCGGAAACAATCTCTTTGTTGCGGCTGGAGACACTGTCTACAAGATTGACATTGACACCATGGCAATCAAGGGTCAAACCAAGCTTCCACAGCCAAGACCTCAACAAGACCAAGGTCAGAATCGTGGTGGCGCTGGTCGTCCAGGCAATGGCGGCGGAAGCATTCCACCGTCAGATAAATAAGTCAAAAAAATAGCCCGATCCATTTTTTGGCTCGGGCTATCTTCACGTTAGCGAACGAGGCGTTCCATCGTAGCTTCCATGATCGGCATGGTCTGTGCGGAGACAGAAAAGACGATTGCTTCACGCAGTACACGGTTTGCGGGATGGTCGGCGGTATTCGCGGCACCACTGCTGCTCGTCACCGCTGCCTGTGCGCACCGCATCATCACGTCAATGGCCCATGCCCGTTTCTTCAGCCTCGCGGGGGCGGTGGCTTCGTCAAAGTCTCGTTGCGAGTCGATCAGGGCTTGGCGGCATTCGTCAACTTCACGGGTCAAATCGTCAGCCGCCTTACTTAGAAAGGCTAAACTTCGCTTCTGACCGTTATCGCGGACAATGTCAATTCCCGCCATGGCGCAACCAATGGCAAAATGCCCTTGAAGCGTGATGTTAAAGGCGTCGTTCGCCTTGATCCAATCCTTGTCTTGGATGAACGCCACTTTGTTATTCGGAAGGAAGTATCCGTCCAATTGAGCCGTGACTGTACTGGCGGCTTCTATCGCAGCGAGTTTCATCGGTTTGGATAGGACTTGCCCTTTTACATTTTTCAAAGGAACGATTCCAAAGAGGGATTGCCCGTTTTGAAGGGTCGCGCCAATGATGTATTCGTCAAAAAAACCTTTGCCAGTAATCCACGGCACAAAGCCATCAATTCTGAATCCTCCGTCAATAAGCGTGGCTCTGCAAATTGGGTTTCCTGCTCGGCGCAATTGACTGAAACCTAGTCCAACCGTTTTGGCGTCGTGCATATGGGGCAAATACGCCTTCTTCAGCGAATCCCCACCTTGCTTGTTGATGAGGCTAACTGCCGACTGATGCTGGGTCTGCAAAAACGCCAAAGAACCGGAATAGCGAGCAATTTCTTCTTGGAATCGACGAAAGTCTGATTCGGACATCGCGGGTCCACCAAACTCCTCCGGACGCTTCAACGCCAAAAGCCCTCGAGACTTTAAGCCTTCAAAAGCGACCAGCATCGCCTTTGGGTCATGATCAATCGCATAGGCGTTGGGTTGAACCTCATCACGAAAAAACTGAATGGCCTCTTCGAGCATCTTAGCCTTCGAGTTTGGTGAAGTCACCAGTAGCAAGAATAACCTTGGCCGCAAGGTTGGCGAGATGAAGTCGACATGAACGAACCTTTGCGTCTTCCGCCATGATCATGTTGTTGTCAAAGAAGGCATTTATTGGGGCGATTAGATTCAGCAAATGGGCTTTAAGGTCATCTCCGGCTCCGCCGAAGGGAACAAGGGCATCGTAAAGGACCTTAGCGTCGGGAGTATCTGCTCCAGCCAAATCAAAGTCGTGTCCTTCTCGAACTTCTTCACCCTTCTTCTTTGCCGCGGCAACAATGTTGATCGGTCGACTTGCGGTTTGCACAAATGTGTCGTCTGCTCTTAATTCGTCTACCATTTTTATGCGCTCAAGAACAAATTTTGGATTCGTGATTCCGGCGTGATTATCGGGAATCGCGGCATTGATAACATCGTAGCGATATTCGCTGAACAAGGCTTCATATCGACCACGGAAAATGGTGCTCAGGCTTTGCTCGGCCCTAAACTGGTCCAATTCAAAACCTTGAACTTTATAGATTCCGACAGCCGAAGCCAACAGACTTGAATAAGCGGGAAGATCGCCCGGCCAGTTTTCTGAAACGCGAATAAGAGTAGTCACCGCCTTCCGTAATCCGAATGGATCCGATGAACCGCTCGGCTCAAGTCCGAGCCCAAGGTAGCCCGCAAGTTTATCGATCTGGTCAGCAATGATGAGGCAAGCCGAAACCTTTTGGTCATCGGTTGCCAATGGTGCGGTTGGCGTTCGATATTGGTCCTCAAGTGCGATCGCAAGTGCTTCATGTTTGCCCGCAGCACGCGCATATTCTGCGCCAATAACTCCTTGCAAGGAACTCAGTTCACTCACCAAACCAGTTGCAAGATCTGCCTTGGCATAAAGGCCAGCCTCTTGAGCAAGCTCACAATTGACCCCCACCTTCTCAGCAATCGTCCCAGCGAGTTCTGACAATCGGTCAGCTCTTTGGCGCACGGTGCCAAGTTGAGCCTGAAAAAGCATGTCGCTGGTTTTCGCCAGAAAGTCGTCTAAGGTCAGTTTTTGATCTTGCTCGTAAAAGAATCGTGCGTCGTTGAATCGGGCACCGAGAACCCATTCACACCCACGAGTGACCGTTTCGTTATCGCCGGAATTTCGAATGAAGACAAAGGAGTTGGTAAGTTTTCCATCGACATCTCGAACTGGGAACATTCGCTCATGCTTTGCCATCGCGGTGACCAAAACAGGCTCGGGAAGTTCCAAATACGACTCAGGGAAACTGCCGCAAATTGCGGTTGGCCATTCGCAGAGGAATGAGTTCTCGTCGAGCAACTCATCCGAAATCTCCGGTGCGCCGTTGGCAACCTCAATGGTCTCCTTAAGAATCTTCTCCTTGCGAATCTCGACACTCGGTTCAACAAAGTTTTCTCTCAGCTTGAAAGTGAGCTCTTCGAGGTTTTTTGCTTCGAACGGATCGGGTGCATAAAAGCGATGACCCTGGCTTAGCAATGCGGAAGGAACATCTTCAACTGAAAAAGGAACGACTGAATCGTTAAACGATGCCAAAATCCACCGAATTGGACGGGCAAATCGCGTCTTCGAAGAACCCCATCGCATTGACTTCTCAAACTGCAAACCAAGGATAATCCCGGGAAGAATATTCGAAAGAACATCAGTCGTATCTTGCCCCGGAATTTGCTTCGTGACCCACACGTATTGGTCATCTTTTCTCAGGTCATCAACCGTAATTCCTTGAGATTTGCAAAAGCCAAGGAGGGCACCTGTGGGGTAGCCGTCCGCACCAAAAGCCGCGGAAAGTGATGGTCCGCGCTGCTCTTTGGTTGAATCCTCTTGTCGTGCTTTTAAGTCAGGAAACGATACGATGAGGCGCCTGGGTGTTCCCATCGAGACTGGCTCAGAATTCTTGATGCCAAGTGCTTCTAACTCTTTTGAGAGGCTGGCAGCCAGGTCAGTGTAAGCCTTTTCAACAAAAGACGCGGGTAATTCTTCACATCCGACTTCGAGCAAAAACTCTGGCATGGCGAACCTAAAGGATACCTTTTTGAGCTGTGAGACCGTTGCTGCTGTGATACCAATCCTCGGTTGATTAAGGCAAAAGTCTTTCCCTAGATAGGGAAAGTGGCGCGCCAGCCATTCCAAGTAATAAAGTCGCAGCATGGCTGGTGAGACGAAAGGGATGATCCAGAATCTGCTTGAGGACTGTCATATTGGGATTCTGGTAAACGGAGTTGAACAGAATGGTATTGGAGACGTTTATTCAGGAAATGTTTACTTCCTTGTTGATTGTCTCGCTACTTCAACCCGCCGGTGGAGAAACCATCACTTTTCAAGTTGACGGCCTCACTCGCACTGCCGTCGTCTATCGACCAACCGCCGATACAAAAGGCAAGCTTCCCGTTTATTTCGTATTTCACGGTTTAGGAGGCAACGCTCTACAAGCGTCGAAGCAGTTTCACATTCAGGACCTTGATCCAAATGCTCTCGTGGTATATGGGCAGGGAGCGACCAGTGGAGCACAAGGAGGAAAGCGGCGTCCAGGTCCAGCGAGCGCAGGCAGAGGTGCTAGCGGTTGGCAAATTGCCCCAGGTCAAAATGGTGACAGGGATATTCATTTTGTCAATGAATTGGTAACTTGGGCAGACAAAAACGGTGCCGATGCATCGAAGCGATACACTCTCGGACACTCTAACGGAAGTGGCTTTGTCTGGGTAGTTCTCAAGGAAATCGGCGATAAATTCACCCGCTTCGTAGGCATGAATAGCGGAACAATGTTGCCTTTGAATGGTTCGCCAAAAAAGCCGGCTTTCTTAACAACCGGAACAACTGATCGAGTGATTCCACCTTCTTCTGTGCGGACTTTTGCGGAAAAGTTGGCGGGGTACAACGGCTGCGGGGATGGATCGGGAAGTCCTGTCAAGGTCTATTCTGGAGCTAATCCGGTGTATTTGTTCGAATATGTTGGTGGACATATGCCGCCGGCCGACGCTTATGAAAAAGCGGTGAAGTTTTGTCAAACGGGGAAGGTATGAGGAAGATACTCAAACGTTGCCTCGCTAATGAGAATTGGCTAGGTTGGGATTGGATCAAAGTTTCGACTATTGCGGCCAATTTCGATTAGCGAGGCAGCAATTATCCATTTCTGGCTTCTCCAATTCAGGCTCTTCGTGACTAGCTTGAACCTGCTCGCATTAGCGAGGCAGCGAATGCGGCTATAAATAGTATGCCAATTGATACGCGCCCATCAGTCCCGCATCGTCATCGTAAGGCGTGACTTTGCAACCAGCCGCTTCAACAGCCGGTCGCAACCAATCGGATAGCCCAACCGAACCACAAACCACTATTTCATCCGGGAAGTAACTCTTCTTCAGATGCCCCGCGGCACACGAAAAGGCTTCGATTGCTTCCATTTGTTGCAAAGCAGAAGGGCTCTCGGTCAAACCAGCTCCTCCCAAAACCTCTTCAACGGTTTTGCCGTTCGCTAGATACAAATCGTTGATCCGAAGATACTCGCCCCGGGACCCACATAGAATCCGACCTTCAGATACAAATCCCGCACCGACACCGGTTCCCAGAGCAAGGGTTGCGACTCGCTTTCCAGCCATGGTTGGGTGGCAATAATGCCCCCACGCTGTAGCCAAACCGTCATTCAATGCCACGGTCGGAACCCCAAATGTCTCGGAGTTGAAGACCGAACCCTGGTGACCGGGAATGATGTCTTTTGCTTCCCAAACTTCGCCGCTAGAAGGATCAACCGTTCCGCCCGTACCAATTCCAAGGCGGTCC
The DNA here is from genome assembly GCA_037141835.1 of Armatimonadota bacterium. Classification (GTDB taxonomy): domain Bacteria; phylum Armatimonadota; class Fimbriimonadia; order Fimbriimonadales; family Fimbriimonadaceae; genus Fimbriimonas. The sequence continues at coordinate 22,863 of JBAXBU010000019.1, forward strand.
ACTTTGCAAGACTTGATTTGCTCTTTTATCCAATCAATTCGCTCTTGGCGACCCTCATGGCGGGCTACCTTTCGAATGTCTTTGAGCTCTCCGCGGTCAAAAAATCCGAAGCGGATCCACGTGCCGCCAATATCGACTGCGCCGACTTTATCGTATGCCCGACTTGGTGGGGTCAGTGCCCGAGTTTGCTTGACCGGGTCATTCAGAGCTCCTCCGATAACGACTCCTTTAGCTCCGATTGCCAATGCTGCTTCCACTTGCCATCGTTGGGTAAATCTTCCCTCCGCAATGACAAATGCACCCGTGGAAACCGCATATCGGATAAGGTCGAAATCGGGACCGCTGGTCATTTGTCGAGCCTTGGTGTATCCCGCCAAAGTTGTACTGACAATGTTCGCGTGACAGGTAACCGCATTGTCAACTGCTTCTTCCGAATCACAGTCCGCCATCGCCATGCGACCCTGCGATTGAATGAGTCCAACAAGATCGTAAAACGAGGAGCCATCTGGTCGGGGTTCTGGGCTGGCGTCGAGGGCAATAATGTCGCACTCAAGAGCGAGAAGACGTTTGACTTCGTGCCTTGTCGGAGTGATGTAAATCTCTGAATTTGGATGGGCTTTCTTGATCAAGCCAATGACTGGCACAGTCAACTTAGCTTTGATGAACCGAATATTCTCGGCCCCCTGAAGGCGAATAACCTCAACCCCCTGGTCAATCGATGCCTGCGCAAGCTGAAGAAGGGTCTCGGGATAATCAACTGCGGAACGGTCCGAAGCTTGGACCGAAGCGATTACCGGATAGTCCTTGAGCATTGCGAGCAAGTTTGAAAGCATGTACGTTCAGTATGAAGCTAACGAAGCGATAGAAGCTGTTAGCGGAAGATGCGGAAGTAGCTGGGAAGTCAAAGAAGCTGTTTGTTCACGATGATTAGGTGTATCCATGATCTTCTCTTCTTGCTGAAAGCTGATGACTGAAAGCTGACAGCTCTTCACCAGGTACCCTGATACCCGTGAGTGTTGTTCGCGTCATTGCGCTTGGTGGAGTTGGAGAGATTGGGAAGAATTGCAGTATCGTCGAGCAAGGAGATGACATTATTGTTATTGACTGCGGACTTTCATTCCCCAATGAAGAAATGTACGGGATCGACATTGTCGTTCCCGACTTTACTTATTTGATTGAAAACAAGGATAAGGTTCGAGGAATCTTCCTCACTCATGCTCACGAAGACCATGTTGGCGGCTTGCCTCACCTGCTTCGCGATATCAATGCTCCTATTTACTGCACTGAGTTCACCCACGCGTTGATTCGCCATAAGATGGATGAGCGATTGCCAAGCAAAAAGCTCGATTATAAAATCACCGCTCCCGGAGATAAAGTCAAAGTCGGCTCGATGGAAGTCGAGTTCATCCGGGTAACCCACTCCATTCCCGAAAACTGCTCGGTAGCGATCAATACCGAACACGGTTACATTCTGTTCACGGGTGACTTTAAGTTTGACTTCACGCCAATTGACGGCAAGTTGACCGACCTCAAGCGCTTTGGTGAGATAGGCGACGAAGGAGTAGTCCTTCTCCTGAGCGACTCAACCAATGTGGAACGACCAGGCTGGGGACCAAGCGAGCGAATCGTATCCGAAGGACTCAAAAAAGTCTTTCAAGATGCAGAAGGTCGAGTTCTCCTAACAACCTTTGCCTCAAACATTCACCGAATGCAGCAGGTGTACCAAGTCGCGGCTGAGACCGGCCGAAAAGTCGCCGTTGTCGGTCGTTCAATGGAACGCAATCTTGAGATTTGTCGAAGCCTTGGCTATGTCAATATTCCGCGGGGAATAGATATCTCACTTGATGACGCCAAACAACTTCCAGCCAATGAGGTTGCCATTCTCACCACGGGCTCACAGGGTGAACCACTGAGTGCACTCGTTCAAATGAGTAAAGGCGAGTACGGACGATTACAAATTAAAGAAGGCGATACGTTGATCTATTCGGCAAGGCCGATTCCAGGTAACGAAGGAGCAATTTGGCGAACCATTAATCGATTGTTCAAGCAAGGTTGCAAAGTCATTTACGATTCGCCGTTCCCAATTCATGTTAGCGGGCACGCCTACCAGGAAGAGTTGAAGATGATGATCAACTTGACCAAGCCGTTTTATATCGCACCGGTTCATGGTGAGCCGCGTCACCAATTCTTATATGGCAACATTGCTCGAGATATGGGTTATCCCGATCACCGAATCTTCACTCTCGAAGCAGGAATTCCGCTTGAGATGGACGAAAAGAACGCTCGTCTCGGTAAGGAAGTCCCGACTGGACGCGTTCTTATCGACAATAGCGGCACTCCTGGTGTTACTGAAGAAGTAATCCGTGATCGTTTCAATGTCGCCAATGACGGAGTCGTTATTCTTTCAATCGCAGTCGACACAACTCACGGAGAGATCGTCGGTGACCCAACCGTCATGTCTCGTGGCTTCCATGGTCCTAAGGGGCTCCTCGACGATGCTCAAGACATCATGATCGATGCCTTGGCTTCGCTCAATAGCGAAGAGATTAAAGACTTAAATCGAATCAAGCAAGATTCGGTTACCATTGTCCGAAAGTTCATGGCGAAGCGCGGCAAACTTAGACCGCTCATTGTTGCCTCGGTGATCGAAGTTTAAGAAAAGTAAGCAATTTTTAGGTCATAAGCACTAAACCCTGGGGCTTGGGGAACGTTATACCAATTATCTCTGTAAGGGATATTGATATGAACGGAACAGAACTGAGACAAATCGAAGAGTTCTTGAAGACTCAAGATGGCATCCTTAATGCGATCGTCAGTTTTGAGAGGGAGGAGCTGAAGGTACAAGTGACCGTACCGCAAACCAGCACACTTTCTGAGAACTCGATCATCAATCGATGCGAAGAGGGGCTAGGAGTGAGCCCAGATAGGATCCTCCTCATGACGCCAAGACCAAATAGGGTCTTCGCGCGAACTGCGTAAAACTAGTTGAAAGAACCTGGGGAAGACCCAGAAAAAAGCCCTATTCAAAGTTGAATAGGGCTTTTTGTTTTGAGAAGGTCAGGGTGATGCACTAATCAGAATTTTAATCGAGATCTGCGTCGTCGTCTTCGTCAATGACTGGCTCTTCTTCACCATCAATTGACTTACCAGGATTCTTCAATCCGGCATCGAGGTTTACGAACGCAATGTTCTTGAGTTGCCGGTTAGGGCAGTTGTTACAAACAAATTCGACTTGCGCAGACTTAAGCCAGTCTGGCACTTTTTCAATCGGCTTTCCGCACGAGCAATTTACCATTAGTTAGAATCCTTTTCGACAAACGAAGACAGCCAAATCTTGTGAGAGATGAGTCCGTTGATGAGCATGACAACGGCGGCCACAAGATAGATTGCCCAGAGCCAATCTTCGTGCCTTTGTCCTGGGTAACGAATAAAGTCATTCCCTTTCATTAGTCCGGCAATACCCAATACGAACAGCACTGCTGCAATCCAGAAATAGGTGTTCTTTAGCCAAGAATGTTTGGTCGGAATAACGGGCGTCTTCTCGCTCACTTCTACTATTGTACCTCGGTTCCAAGCCCCGGGACCCAAGGCTCAAAGCTCAGGGCTCAAGGTTCCTCGTCCGATAATTTGAAAGCTAATTCGTATCCTTCGATTTAAGGGTCCGCCTTACGGAGAAAATCACCTTTCCTACCTCGTCTGATGCATTTTCAAGGGTTTCCGAGTTCAAGTAGCCTAACCTCTTTGATATCTCGATTTGAGTTTGAAGCTCGCGCAATGAACCCATTGCAATGTCAATAAATCGGAGATATTCAATCCGACCACCGCGGCCATAGCCCTCAGCTAGATTTGACGGAATAGATGATGCAGCCCGTCGCATTTGCGATCTCAATCCGTACTTTTCATCTGCCGGAAAATCCACCGTCTCATGATAAGTTAGCACGGCAAGTTCGATTGATTTAAGCCAGGGAATTTGATCTCTAAAAGTCATTGGACCCCGAGATTATCTCATTTGATCTTTGATCTTTGATCTTTGATCTTTGATCTTTGATCTTTGATCTCTGAGCCATGAACTACGCTCTTATGTCCACAATCCGACCTTTGCCTTCGAGCATTTGGAGGAGTTGCGTGGTTTCTGCCTTTTGGCTTTCAAGGGCTTTCTTCAACAACATTCCCTGAACCCGAGTTTGGGTGCTACTGACTGGGTCAGTATTGATGCTGCTTGCAACGCTTTGCGCTTGGCTAGAAATCCCTTGCATTAAGATAATTCTCGGCAAGAATTAGTCTTTCTGGAGTTGATACGGTGAAAACTGGTAATCCCCTTTGAGAATTGCAGTTCTGAGGAGCTTTCTTCCCCGATGAATTCTTGAGCGAACCGTTCCGATCGTCGTATTTTGCTGCTCGGCAATTTCGTAGTAAGACATCCCGTCCAGATCACATTGGCGGATAGCCGTTGCATATATTTCAGGAATCATATCGAGGGACTTTGACAACTGGTGCTGATACTCTTCAAATAACAACTCGTCTGAGGCATTCGGCGAAGGGTCGGCAATCGTTAGCTCCTGAATTTCTCCTTCTACTGACTGGGCAATCGCTTGAAGGGAGTCTGCTTTGCGTATCGGATTTGCTCGTCGTCTCGAGTCCAAATAGGCTCTTTGCATGATTCGTAAGAGCCAGTTTAAGAACGGTTTTTCTGTCGCGTAAGAGTCAAAACCTTTCCATGCTTTGACGTAAGTCTCCTGGACTAGGTCTTCCGCATCAGATGCATTTCTGGTCAGCTCAAATGCCATCCGATAAGCTCGACTCTTGCTAATCCCAATCAGCTTTTCAAATGCTTCGGCATTTTGCTCAGGCAGAAAATTTTTCGACATTAAATCCATTTCGATAGTCCCACAACTACAATACTCGATATTCCATGAAAAATCCATAAATATTAGACAAATATTAGACAAGCTTCATATTTTCAGGTGATTTCTCAAATTCTTAACGCTAAAAGACCCTTGCCCATTCTTGCCAAATCATGTATGATCGGCAGGTAAGGATGAAATTTGTCTTAATTACCAAGGACAGTGAAATGGAAAATGAAGCAAAGGAAGGCTTCCACCCAAGCGATACTTTCGTTTGTTTTTCCGATTGGGAGGAAGGACTTGCTGGTGGTAGCGATGCCGACCTAATGTTTCTAGATTTACTTTCAACTCTGGAGGAGCCCCACAAAATCGCAGGGTACGAAAAATTTGCCCAGGCAAAGATGGGACATTCGACCGCATCTAAGGTGCCACTTGTGTTAATTTCGCCGCCTGACGACTATGAACTCGACTTCATGGCGGGTTGGCCAGACTTCGTGTTTGCAAACATTCGACGTCCGGTTACCTTTAAGCACTTTCGTCGAGCGTCAACTTGGGTTTGAAATTTCAGTCATAATCTATTAACGTTGGGAGAAGGCTCAACGGTTAATGGCCGGCGGATCCTCGACAGGGTGCGTCGGCCTAACTTTTTGTCAAGACTGCCGCACAAGGATGAGCTAAATTATGCCAACACTCGTGATCGTAGGCGCCCAATGGGGCGATGAAGCCAAAGGAAAACTCGTTGATGTTCTGGGAAGCCAGGCAAGCCTTGTCGTTAGATTCGCTGGAGGTAATAATGCGGGACATACCGTTATCGCCGAAGGCAAAGAATTCAAATTCCATTTGATTCCCGCCGGAATCCTTCACAAGGGCACCAAGGCCGTCGTTGGATCTGGAATGGTTGTGTGTCCAAAGGGATTGCTAGAAGAATGGGACCGAACGCTGTCGCAACAAGCCGAGCTCGGCGAACTGATTATTTCAAGTGCAGCCCACGTTGTTTTCCCCTATCACCGGATGCTTGACTCATTAGAAGAAGAGGCTCGGGGCAGTAATAAGATCGGTACCACTAGCCGCGGTATCGGACCTGCCTACCAAGATAAAGTTGCCCGAATCGGAATCCGGATGGGCGAATTTGTCAACCAAGAGCGCTTCCCAATCCGGCTTAGGGAAGTTCTTGAAGTCAAAAATCGATATTTGTCGTTATTTGGGAAAGCCCCACTTTCATACGATGAAATATACGCCGAATATTCGGCCTATGCCGACCGGATCCGCCCATTTGTAAAGGACATTGAATCAATGGTCGCCGAAGCTGTCGAATCCGGTCAAAAGGTTCTTCTTGAGGGCGCTCAAGGCACATTCCTTGACCTTGATTCGGGCACCTATCCATATGTAACCTCGTCTCACCCAGTTGCTGGTGGCGCATGCTTAGGAACAGGCATCGGACCTCGACACATTGATAGCGTCCTCGGGGTCTGTAAGACCTACACAACTCGCGTTGGAAGTGGTCCGTTCCCTACCGAACTTGACAACGAACTAGGAGATCATATACGAACAATAGGCAAAGAGTTTGGAACCACAACCGGGCGTGGCCGAAGAATTGGATGGCTCGACTTGGTCGCCCTAAAACATGCTTGTCGACTGAATTCGCTGAGTGGACTTGTCGTGACTAGACTGGACATTCTCAGCAATTTTGAAACGATAAAGGTTGCGGTCAAGTACAAACTTGATGGAATAGAAATTGACTACGTACCAAGCGATGTCGACATACTGTCAAAAATCGAACCAGTTTACGAAGAACTAGCTGGTTGGACCGGAGATTTGCGGACAGCACGAACGGTAGAAGATCTTCCAAAAGAGGCTCGAGCTTATCTAGACTTCATGGCGGAATATACAAAAACTCCAGTAGCAATCATTTCGGTTGGCCCGGATCGAGAGGAAACGATCATTGCGAACCGAAATCTAATCTGGGGAGAATAACAATTGGGCATCTTGTCCCAATTGGAATCGTTCAACCAAGCGGTAGCGTAAGGATAAAAGGGAAAAGGGATGAATATCAGAAAATTGTCGGTTTGTGGAATGTTAGCTGCTTGGGCGGCGCTTAGTTTTGGGCAAAAGCTTACGATGGATGAGGCGATACGCCTCGCTAAACGAAACAACGGAAATCTGAAAGCTGCCGAGCAAGATCTCATTGCATCGAAAGCGCGGCGAACTATTGCTGCATCTTCATTCATGCCTGTCCTAACCCCTACGGCGACCTATACCGATAGCCTTCGCCAGATTCCAAGCGCAACGCTAGGAAATACTTCGGTGGCATTTACTCAAACCTCCACGCAAGCAGGTCTAACGTGGAGGATTTTGGATACCGGGCAACGAATGGCACAGTTGAATGCGGCACGCCAAAGTGTTTCAGCCCAAGATGCCCAGACCCAACAGGTACTCCGCAGCTTGATTTATGATGTTGAAGTCGGCTTTCTTGAAACCCTGAGATCCCAAGAGCTTGAAAAAGTTGCCACGGCGCAATTAGGAAGGTCTGATAAGGTCCTTGAACAGACAAAAGCTAGAGTGAGTGTTGGTGATGCGGCAAGGAGGGAAATCCTTCAAGCGGAAGCCGATGCCCTAAACGCAAAAGTAAATTCAATTAACGCCAAAAACCGAACGAACATCAACTCGGCATCGTTAAAGTCAATAATCGGTCTGCAGAGGGACTACTCAACATTAGAACTTGAACCGAGTTCGTTTGTCCCGTCCAATGACTTCCCCGCAGATGTTGATGCCGCTGTAAACCTTGGGCTGAAGAACCGCCCCGATCTGATATCTCGAAGAAAGAGTGTAGAAAGTCAGCTGAATAATCTTCGAGGTACAGAACTAGACGCCGGTTTAACTTGGTCTCTCGACTTTAACTACAGTCGGCAATTTACCCCGGACCAAAGCTCCAACCGGAATACTTCGTTCTTGCTTAGCTACCCTCTCTTTGATGGTGGCAGAAGTAAAGCGCAGGTGACTGCTGAGCGAGCAAGCGTTGAAGCGTCCAAAGCAGTGCTTTCGCAAACCGAAAAGAATGCGAGAAGCGAAATTGAATCAGCATATTTGACTTACTCGCAAGACCAATTGAGACTCAATGCCTCAGAGCTTGCCCTAAGAGCCGCAAGACTAAACTTCGAAGCGGCTAGTGCCTCTCAGGTCTTAAAGGTCGCAAGCTTAATCGAGGTCATTACGGCTCAAGTGAGCCTAGTAACCGCGGAATCAAACTATATTGAAGCATCCTATGATGTTCAAATATCTCAATTGAAGTTGCGGCTGGTTACTGGACTCCAGATGCCTGGGGAAGAACTTTAGTGAGCACTCCCGTCGTCCAGGTTCGTGGACTGTCGAAGAAGTATGTGATGGGCGATCAAACTGTGCATGCCCTTAGAAGTGTCGATATCACGATCCAGGAAGGCGAATTTGTCGCCATCATGGGGCCATCAGGATCCGGCAAGTCAACGTTTATGAATTTAATCGGTTGTCTAGATCGCCCAACTGAGGGCGAAATTGAACTGGATGGCAAGCCAGTCGCTAAGATGAGTGACAATCAACTTGCCGTTATTCGCAACAAGTACATCGGATTTGTCTTCCAGAACTTCAACCTATTGCCCCGAACATCGGCGATGAAGAATGTCGAGCTACCGTTAATGTATGCGGGTACAAAAGACAGAAGCGTTTTAGCCAAGGAAGCCCTTGAAAAAGTTGGTCTTGGCAGTCGGCTCGACCATAAGCCAAGTGAGCTTTCCGGTGGACAACAGCAGCGTGTTGCTATTGCAAGAGCCTTGGTGACAAACCCAGTCATGATCTTGGGCGACGAGCCGACTGGAAATCTTGATTCAAGAACATCCGAAGACATTTTGGCAGTCCTTCAAGACCTTAACCGACATGGGAAAACCGTTATCATCGTTACTCACGAAGAGGAAATCGCACACCATTGCAAACGAATTATCCGGTTTAGAGACGGTCGAGTTCAAAAAGACGAGATCGTTGTAAACCCAATAGATGCCAGAGAAGCACTCAAAAAACTACCGGATCCCGAAGCGCCGATCGAGGAGCCAGTCCTCGCTGTGGCTCCGGCTGAGTCGGTCAAGCCAGCTAGCTTTCAACTATGAGGCTTTTCGAGAAGTAAATCTGGATCGCGGAAGCTCGAATCTGTTTTTCCGCCATCGTCAACCAAATCCTCTCCAGCTGAATAAAGCAAGTAGCTCAGCTGACCTGCTTTGTAATAGAATTTTTCACCGGTAAATGGGTCAATTGTTGCTGATTCAGAAAAAGCGCTGAGAGAAGGCGGTAGTGGCTTCTGAAACTTCATCTTTTGCTTCAAATAGCACTCAAGAATAAATAGTTGGGTTCTGCAGTAGGTTGTTCGCATCATCGGCACTAAGCTTTCCAGGTTTGAGGAAAAGTACCTGAATAGCATTAGCTTAGATTTCTTCTCATCTTTATTTGGAGGTAGTCCGGACATTTGCGGATTCTTAACCAGCTTCAAATAAAAATCCGATCTAGCTACAATGTCATTTCCGATTGAGTCAAACAATGCCTTAGCCTTTTCAGGTTCCTTTTCAAACCCTTTGAGCAGGTCAATCGAATCCTTGGTACTAAGTCCAATTCGCTCCTGCAACTGGTCTAACTTCTTGGTTTCAAACAAGTCTTGGGCCTGTTGAAGGCAGAGCAACATATTGTCCTTTTCGTTTTGAATAGCGATATAGATCGGAGGACGGTTGCTCGATGCCTTTTGAATGGCTGAACCTAATTTGCCGAGTTGGAATCCACTAAGGGATCCTAATATTGGGACCATCTTCTGCCTTGCCTGATTGATGAGTGACGCCCCAAGAGATGCCTCATTTGCACCTCCGCTCATCAGAGAATTTCCGAGTGTTGTTGCTGAGCCGCATGCGACAATAGCCTTGTCGTAATCATGATTATGGATAGCGTCTTCGATATCCCAAATGATGGACGAGCCAATTAAGCGGAGCCCGGATAAGTAAGGTGGAGGCAAAGCCAAGCCGGTTGGAACGTAGTTGATGGTTTTGATCTTCTGAGCGGCAGAAAGTGCTTCTGCTCGCGAGTTTCCAATAACTTTTCGGGCTTCAGTCTTTTGCTTTGGGAAAAAATTGGTCCTCGTCGTTATAGGTGCTGCCAGTCTTCCTTTTGCGTCTGGCTTTGCCGTCAGCTTCGCTTGTTGCTCAACCGTATTTCCTGTGGCCATGAGCCTGTTTGATTCGGAATTTTCCGAGTTAGAAACGCGAGATTCCTGGGTAGCCCACTTAGTAAAGGTAACTTCCGCAGGTTTTCGACAGCCCGATATTCCGGGCGTCAAGAGGGCGATAAAAAGCACGTTGCCAATCCTTGGCATAGTTTAAGGTTAGCATAACTTCGAATATGTTCGGATAATAGATTTTCACCGGTATTCTTACTAGCAAAATGAAAGGGCTTATTCTTGCCGCTGGAAAGGGCAGCCGACTTTATCCAATCACCCATCTTATTCCAAAGCCTCTGCTGCCATTGGCGAATCGGATGACTCTGGATTATGCATTTGAGAAACTGCGAGCCATTGACGTTACCGATATCGGAATTGTTGTTGGCGAAAATGAAGCGGCAATGCGAAAAGCACTCGGGGATGGATCAAGTCACGGAGTCTCACTAACCTACATCCGCCAGCCCGAACCAAAAGGTCTCGCTCATGCAGTGAGTTTTGCCAAAAACTTCATTGCCGGTGAACCATTTGTCCTCTATCTGGGCGATGCAATGTATGGCGAAGGATTTGAAGATTTAAAGAAGCGATTTGAAGAATCTGGTTGTGCCAATTTGAATCTTGTGAAAGCGGTCGATGATCCGTCGCGATTTGGTGTTGCGAACGTCGACGGCGAAAAAATCGTGAAGCTTGTCGAGAAGCCAAAGAACCCAGAATCCAACCTCGCTATGGCAGGTCTTTATTTCTTCGGTCCTGAGATTTGGGACATCTTTCCTAAGCTGGAACCATCTGCTCGAGGTGAGTATGAAATCACCGATGCAATTCAAATGCTGATTGACGAGGGCAAACTAGTTCTTGCTGGGGTGTACACCGGAGCATGGTTTGATACCGGAACTCTCGACTCATTCTTGGAAACAAGTTCGTACCTGATCGATGGAGAAAAGCGAATTGCCGCCTCCTCAGTCGTCGTAGGCGAGGTTTTGCATAATGTTGTGATAGGAGAGTCCTCTCATTTAGATTGCAAGAGCATAGAAGATTCCGTGATCTTCCCTGGTTCAACAATCAAAGTGACTGGCAAGATTAGTCATTGCATTCTTGCTGGTCCGGTTGAACACGAGGGCGACCTGAAGGACGCGATCATTCATGGAGATTGGAAAGGTTAAAACAGAAAGGGCCACTTCGATGAAGTGACCCTTACATGTTCGCTAAATGCGAGACGTCTTACTTAGCTGGTTCGTTTGCAGCTGCAGGAGCAGCGTTTGTTGCATTTGCATCAGCAGCTGGAGCACCACAACCAACGAGAACGCCACCAAGGACGCCGAGCACCATAACGAGAGCAATAATTTTCTTCATATTTTTTATTCCTTACACCTCCGGAGTGTAGATTTTTGTTTGCGATTTGACCACCTCTTGATGTTAGTCAGTCGCGTAGTCATTATAGTGTACGTAGCAACGAAATGGAAAGGTTCAAGAGAATTATTTTTCCCTCCACTTTTTTTTGATGCTAAATTAGCAATGAATTGAGCTCAATGTTTGTGCCAATTACCTTCAGTGTAATTTGTGCAAGGTTATTCGAAAATGCCGCTACGAGGCCGTTCAAGACAAAGTGGCATACTCTGATAAGCATGAAAATTGTCTCGGCGGAAGATGCCGTCAAGGTAATCGAGAATGGAAATCGAGTTTATATCCATGGCATAGCGGCGGCTCCCCAAGAGCTTATACGTGCGATGACCGCCCGTGCCAATGAACTGATCGGAGTCGAAGTTGTGCACCTGCATACTGAGGGTCCCGCGCCTTATGCGGATCCGCAATTTCGAAATAGTTTTCATGTCAATGCACTGTTTGTTGCAGCAAACACCAGGCAAGCAGTCCAAGATGGTCGAGCCGACTACATTCCTATCTTCCTCAGTGAAATCCCGGATCTCTTTCGGAGCGGCTCCTTTCCAATTGATGTCGCATTAATTCAAGTCTCGCCTCCGGACAAACACGGATTTTGTTCTCTTGGGGTTTCTGTCGAAGCAACACGATGTGCGGTGCTTTATGCCAGTCATGTGATTGCCCAAATCAATAAGAATATGCCAAGAACCTTGGGCGATGGTTTGATTCATGTTTCAAATCTAAATACGATTGTTGAAAATGACGAACCCCTTCCTGAATCAAGAGCCAAGCCGATGACGGACGTGGATGCTAAGATTGGAATGTACTGTGCTGAACTCGTTGAAGACGGAGCAACAATCCAAATGGGAATTGGCTCAATACCCAATGCAGTCTTATCTGCCTTGGGAAGCCACAAAGATCTAGGAGTCCATAGTGAAATGTTCTCCGATGGCCTTATTAACCTTGTCGAAACGGGTGTCGTTACCGGGCGATTGAAAAGAATTCATCCAGGCAAAATAGTCGCCACCTTCGTCCTAGGTTCCAAAAGGCTTTACGATTTTGTCGACGATAATCCCCTTGTTGCAATGCTCGATGTTGGCTACGTTAACGACTCAAATGTTATTCGTCGCAATCCTAAGGTCACGGCTATCAATAGTGCAATTGAAGTTGATATTACGGGCCAGGTTTGTGCTGACTCAATCGGTACAAAATTCTATTCGGGAGTTGGGGGGCAAATGGACTATATGCGTGGCGCGGCTCAATCAGAAGGTGGCAAACCGATAATCGCTTTGCCTTCGATAACTAAGAATGGTGAATCGAGAATTGCCGTCACTTTAAAAGTTGGTGCCGGAGTTGTGACGACTCGGGCTCACGTGCATTACGTGGTTACCGAATTCGGTTCAGCCAATCTTCATGGCAAGAACCTTCGACAGCGAGCAAAATCATTGATCGAAATCGCTCATCCTGATCATCGAGAAAGGCTATCAAAAGAAGCATTTGAGATGTTTGGTTTCTAGGAGAGACCCGGAACAGAAATTCGATGAAAAAAAGAGAATGCCTCGGATATAGTCTTCAACAGAGTTAGCCTCAACTGAACGTCTTGTTGAACCAAGAAAACATGCTTAGCTTTTGTCAAAAATAAAGCCTTGCTGAAGAAACGTCTTCACAAATGCCTCAAGCTCTGCCCAGTCCGTGTACTCATAATCTTTCGAAGTATCCGTATCGCCACCAGCTTTTTTCGAAATTGATTTGAGGATCATTCGCTTGAACCAATCGTATTCGATATATTTGAGCGCTCCCGCAACCGGAATCCATTTTGTCGGGGTCCACTTAGTTTCCTCTGTAAATCGATCAACACATTCTTGAAGTTCCTCAAGGTGATCCCCATCCTTTGAAGCGGCGGTCAAACTGATGGACAGAAATGCCGATGGTGCCAACTTCAGTTCCTCGCGGTGCTTTTTTACGAAATGAACTAGAGAGCGTTGGTGATTTCCTTGGTGAAGGGAACCCATCACAATAAATGAGTTAAACCCATCAGCTTTGAACTCTTCGCGAACATCCGCGCTATCCAGTACCTCTGCGTTGTGACCCATTTCACGGATGAAGCCACCAATGTGCTGGGCGATCTTGCGGGTGTGCCCCTCTGTCGTACCGTAAACAATTAGGATGTTTGCCATGGCTAATGCGCTGTGTAACCACCATCAATAACGAGTTCTGTGCCGGTTACGAATTTTGATTCATCCGAAGCTAAATAGAGAACTCCGTAAGCAATGTCATCAACTTCGCCCATATGCCCTAACGGATGAAGCTTTCCGACTGCTTCTTTTCCAGCTTCCAAATCTCCTGACGACTTTAAGTAGTTTTCAACCATTGGAGTCCAAATAAAACCCGGATGAACAGAGTTGACCCGAATGTTCTTTGGAGCATAAATAAGAGCATCTGTCTTGGTCATCATCCGAACGGCACCCTTTGATGCGTGATAGGGTGGCACGTCTGGCGCGCTAACGATTCCGTATATCGACGACAGGTTGACAATGCTTCCTTTGCCGTTGGCCATCATGGAAGGAAGTGCATGTTTGGTGCAAAAGAACACGCCATTTACGTTGACACCCATCAAATGATTCCACTCGTCCGCAGAGACCTCATGGGTTGGCTTATTAACGCCCGAAATTCCGGCATTGTTTACCAAGATTGAAATTTTGCCGTACTTCGAAGCAACTTCCGACATAACGGATTGAACTTGTGATTCATCGGAGACATCAAGGTGCCAATATTCTGCGATACCACCCGCAGCCCTAATCTTATCGACAAGCAAATGACCATCTGCGTCCAAGACGTCGGTAACTGCTACCGAAGCGCCGTGCAAAGCAAGCATTTCTGCACATGCCTTACCGATTCCTAATGAAGCACCCGTAACAATCGCAACTTCGCCTTTGACTCTTTGACTTGAATTCACTCCATCATTCTATGTCGAGAAATTGACCCTAGCAAGTCGTACTTTTTGTGGTCGAGTAAAGGACCGACACCCTTACCGAAGTGAAACGTCTCGAACAATGCAAAGGACATTGTAGCCCGATTCAACCTGAATTGCCGAAAGCGTCGCTGCGATCAAAAACTCACTTCCAGACTGATGCAGGGCAATGGTTGAACTATGTTCGCCCATCTTTCGCTTCGATGGTTCATGCAAATAGCTGGTTCGATGAATATCATGGACCATTCGAAATCGTTCTGGGACCAAGATCGAGATAGGTTGATTTCGCAGTTCAGACTTTTCGTATCCAAAAAGTTCCGCCGCAGCTTGATTCAGATTTTCGATGATTCCTTTCTGATTAACAACAAATATTGCATCTGCCGCTATTTCTATGAGGTCTTGGTAAAAATTAGCCGATCCATGGTTGCCATATTCCCCAAATTCGAGTCGAATTTGCTTGGCTAACTTTTCGTTCTCTTCACGCAATGCCGCCATAGCTAATTCGCTTTCTTGCCTGAGGACAATGGTAACCAACTCTGTCCGACTATGAGGCCCAATCTTGACTCGGATTCGACCCCAATACGTGCTGACCGTTGCTTCGCTAATTCCCAGTTGATTGGCGATAGCAGTGTCAATAAAGCCTTCTGATGCAAGTTTGATCAGCTGCTTTTCGCGTTCAGACAAGACGTGTTGGTGTTCTTGAGGCATAGCCGTAGAGTCATTCTATCTAACTACAGCCATTTAATCCTCAAAGGGTTAGCTACTTGATTCAAATCTACCAGTCATTTCAGATAACTTTATGCGGTAAACGATGTCCACTTGAGGTTGTTGGTCAACTCGACCAGGTGTAACATCACGTGGACTTCGAGAACTTTCAAGGTCTTCAATTTTAGGGCTTAGCCGATCAATGAGCAATCGCATAGCCTCATTTGCTTCGTGCCCTTTGAGCTCCTCGAACTCGCCCCAAGCAATGACGCTAACCCAGTCAGCAATGCCCTCAACACTCTCTATCTGCACGCAACACTGTGGATTTTCTCTCAGCATTTGAGTCTTTAATCCTTCTTTAGTCTGACCAACTAGAACCCCATTCGAATAGGCGTAGCTAATTGGTACAACATAAGTTTTGCCTCTTGCATGGCAACCAAGGTGGGCGAAACAATGGTTGCCAATGAAAGAGTCTATTTCAGCAGGAGCTAGACTGCCAAGCACGGTTCGTTCATCTCTGCGTTAGATCGGTAAGCCGACAACGCTGGCGAGGACAAGTGAGTTCTAATCGTATCAACTGGGGTAACCGATTCTGGATATGCTTTTGACAAAATGACTATGTCGGTCGTTAGTGGCATATATGCCTGTGATCGATCTACTCCAGGAATGAAAGCATCTCTCTTCAACGATGCAACAAAGTCCTCAGTACAAACTTGTCCCGAAAGGCAGTCCTTGATCATGTGAGAAAGGAACTGAGTGAATAGTGACCGTCGATAGGTGAAGTCCACCACAACATCCGCGTTCTGCTTGGTCGGTCTCACAAAGATCTCATAACTTGGTCTTACGAATCGTTGATAGCGGTCAATGACTTGCTCAGTGCTTACGCCTCTTTCTTCCTTGTCCCTGGTAATCCGACCAAGGAGTCTTTCGTCTGCCGCAACATCCAAGTAGCAAGCCAAGTCACACATCTGAACAACAGGTTGGGCTAAGACAAATAGACCTTCCACGATAATTACAGGCTTTGGACATGTTGGATCCGTTGCCCAGACCCGCTCCATGTTTCGGAAGTCGTATCCAGGTGCGAAAACAGGCTTTCCTTCCTGAAGGTGGCGAATATGGTTGAGCAGCAGGGCAAAATCAACATGTCTTGGGTGGTCAAAATTGACGTTGCTCGCATCTGCGTTTGGATCTTCTGTGTTGATGAAGTATTGATCCATGCTGAGAACGAGAACGTTCTCTTCGCCAACTGCTTTGGCAATCTCGTTCGCCAAGTGGGTCTTTCCACAGCCAGATCCTCCGGCGATTCCGATGACGAGGGGGCGATTTGTTAAGTGTTCCATTTTCGTTTGAGGCAATGCCTATGGAGATATTTTTGTTTTCAAATGGGACTTTGGCAAGTCAGACTTTGGTCTGTCATACTTTCTTATGACTCACGATGTAGGCGAGAAACTGGGCCTTCGGAACATTACAACGGAAAGCGAAGTCAATTTCAGGCGCAAGATTAAAGAGTTAGTTAAATGGCAAATCCAATTTTGATCGGCAAAGGAGCAAAGGACTCCGTTATCCTCCCAAAGTTCTGCAACCGGCATGGTTTGATTGCGGGAGCAACCGGAACGGGAAAAACGGTAACCCTGCAGTCCCTCGCTGAATCGCTTGCGGCAATTGGGGTCCCAGTTTTCATGGCTGACGTCAAAGGTGACCTTGCCGGGATGAGCCAAATTGGCGGTGGAAACCCTAAAGTCGAAGCTAGAGCCGAGCAACTAAAACTTGCCCCGCTCAACTACCAATCTTTTCCAGTCACGTTTTGGGACACCTTTGGTGAAAAGGGAATTCAAGTTCGCGCCACGATCAGCGAAATGGGACCGCTGCTCATCAGCCGAATGCTCGACCTAAACGACACCCAAGAAGGTGTTCTCAATATTGCATTCAAAGTGGCCGATGACCAAGGGCTCCTTCTGCTTGACCTGAAAGACCTCAAAGCAATGTTGAACTGGCTTGGCGACAACCCCCAAGCCGTTCAAACGGAATACGGAAACGTAACTTCGGCTACGATCGGCACAATTCAACGACAGCTTTTGGTTCTCGAACAACAAGGCGGTGAACAGTTCTTCGGAGAGTCGGCTCTTGATATTGCTGATCTCATTCGACAAACGCCGGACGGACGGGGAATGATCAATATTCTTGCCGCCGACAAGCTGATGCTTAGCCCAAAGCTGTACTCCACCTTCCTGTTGTGGATGCTTAGTGAACTCTTCGAAGTAATGCCCGAAGCCGGTGATCTTGACCAGCCAAAATTAGTCTTCTTTTTTGACGAAGCGCATCTGTTATTTACCGACGCGCCGAAGGCACTTTTGGAGAAGATTGAGCAGGTTGTCCGATTGATCCGATCAAAAGGAGTTGGAATTTTCTTCGTTACCCAACACCCGCTGGATATTCCTGACTCAGTTTTGAGCCAACTAAGCAACCGAGTGCAACATGCCCTCCGAGCCTTTACGCCACGAGATCAAAAGGCAGTGCGAACTGCGGCAGAAAC
>JBAXBU010000020.1:0-39362 GCA_037141835.1 Armatimonadota bacterium
GATTCGAGGGCTACGCGCTGTGCAACGAAATCTGCAATTCGTTTAGCGAAATCAATGACCCAATCGATCAACGAGAACGATTCGAATTCCAAGCCGGTGAAGCCGCGGCCGGAGACGAAGAAGCCCACCCGATGGATGAGGAGTTTTTGTATGCGCTTGAATGCGGAATGCCACCTACCGGCGGATGCGGAATCGGTATCGACCGAATGGCAATGCTCCTCAGTGGATCGCAAACCCTTCGTGAAATCTTGCTTTTCCCTTACATGAGACCCGTAGAAGCGAACATCGAAGTCGAAACCGGGAAAAAGGATTAAGTAATGGCTCAAGACCCAAATGCCCCGCTATCGAGTGAAACAGATTACGCCGGGTATTTGTGTCTGGAGCCAATTCTAGCCGCCCAAAGACCAAAGTCAAAGCAGCATGACGAAATGCTGTTCATCATCCAGCATCAGACATCCGAACTGTGGATGAAATTGGTTGTCCACGAGCTTCGAGCTGCGGTTGCCTACGTCAAAAATGATGACCTTGAACCTTCATTTAAGGTCTTGAGCAGAGTGAAGCAGATCATGCGCATGATGTTTGAGCAATGGGCGGTCCTTGAGACGATGACCCCAAGCGACTACGCACTGTTCCGAAAGGCATTGGGGCGCGCTAGTGGTTTCCAATCGTATCAATACCGAACGATCGAGTTCTTGCTCGGTAATAAGGACGCACAGGTCATGGGGCAACTCAAGCAAAGACCTGAGATTGTCGAAAACCTCACCAAAGACCTCAATGCTCCAAGTCTTTATGAGGAGTTTCTGCGATATTTGGACAGGAAAGGGATCGACATCCCCAACGAATGTGTAAACAGAGACTTTAGTGTCCCCCGCGAAGAAAGCAAAGCCCTCGTCGGAGTGTTCAAAAAGATTTACGACAATCCTCGACTACATTGGGGTGCATACGAAATGTGCGAAAAGCTCATTGACATTGATCAGATGTTTCAACTCTGGCGATTTCGGCACATGCAAACGGTTGAACGCATTATTGGGTTCAAAATGGGCACTGGAGGTTCGCAAGGTGCGCCCTATCTGCGCGAACGAGCACGGGTTCACCTATTCCCCGAGCTTTGGTCGGTTCGAACCGAAGTTGAAGACAAGGAGTTTGAGTAGTGAACCTGCCTGTAGGCTCCCTGACCCAAGCCGTTGTTGATCAACACGCTCGACCTCTTTTTTCTCGCGTCCTCAGTGCTCACTCAGGTACTGCCTATTTAGCCAACCATTCCCTTGGCCGACCGCTTGACGCAAGTTTTGCCAACATTGCGCGTGGTGCCGAAGCTTGGGCCGATCAACTTGATTCCGCCTGGTCCGACGATCATTGGATGGGCGAATCCACAAAATTCCGAAGTTTGATTGCCCAACTTCTTGGCTTGTCGGACTATTCGTGCGTCGTCCCAAAAACTTCGGCAGGACAAGGTCTACGAGCAGTACTTAACTCGTTTCCCGTCAACCAACCGATCAACGTCGTTGCAACGCGCGGCGAATTTGATAGTGCCGATTTCATTCTGAAAGCCTACATCGAAGCAGACCGAGCCAATGTTCGCTGGGTTGAGCCTAGCACAACTGAAGGCCCCGTTCCCATTTTTGACACCAGCGACATTCTCGCCGCAATCGACGATTCAACTGACCTTGTCGCGGTATCCGCTGTGATGTTTGGCACCGGCCAAGTTCTGAAAGGCATTGCAGACATTGTTGCCAAAGCTCATCAGCACGGCGCATTGGTGCTGGTGGACACTTATCATGCTCTTGGCGTCTTCCCTTTCTCAATGGCCGACCTCGGTGCCGACTTTTGCGTTGGTGGTTGCTACAAATACCTTCGCGGTGGCCCCGGATCGTGTTTTCTCGCCATCGCACCGCACATCTTGAGTTCCGGTCGAAAGACACTAGATACCGGCTGGTTTGCCAAGCGAGATACGTTTAAGTACGAAAGGCTCGACTCTGCCGAGCGCGGACCAGGTGGCGACGCCTGGTTGGAGAGCACACCTCCGGTTCTGGTTCCCTATCAAGCCGTTCCCGGACTAGAATTCACACTAAATGTTGGCGTTGAAAGGATTCGAACTTACACTTCTGAAATTGTTTCGCATATCCGTGAAACATTCCTTCAAGCTGATCTGCCAATCTTTATGCCAAAAAATGCCGACGACTGGGGTGCCTTTGCGTTATTGCTGAGCGATGACCCGCAAGGATTGAGCCACAGATTAAAGAATCATCAAGTCAACACCGATGCCCGTGGAGCATTCGTCCGATTTGGACCTGATTTATTAACAACTGACGCTGAAATCGAGCAGGCATCGGCGGCAGTTAGGCTAGAAACAATAATCTAGCTACCGGTCAACGCCACTACATCTCTATATTGTAGGGATGGCAACAGTAATTTCAATAAATATTGAAATTACAAAACACTCATGGTAATCTTGCGAAATGGACGACTACGATCATCCAAATCATCCTCAGCCTAAGGAATCTAGCTATAACTCGAGGGACTTTCTCGGGAGCACCTCGGGGACGGTCATAACCGGAGCATTGATTGCTGCTGCTTGGTATTTCCTGGGAAAGCAAAAGGACTTTACCGGGACATACGGCACGGGAATTTTTCTAGTTTCGCCAATGCTCTGCGGATTCATTGCCGGCGCAATTAGTAATTGGAACGAGGCTCGCCCAGGTGTAACAACTTGGCTCTCATCGCTTGTTCAATTCCTCATATCTTGCTGCGCATTGCTTGTTTTCGGCATTGAAGGGGTCGTATGCATCGTCATGGCTTCGCCATTGATTTACCCAATGTTTGCGCTTGGCACGTGGCTTGGACAAATCGCAATGAACCTCAAAAGAGGCAGCCGTAGACTATTCGTTTCGGCATTGCCCGTGATCGTCGGTATGGGAGTCGCGGCTAACGCGATGGACCCTTATGCAGCAACAAAAACCGAATCAACCACTTACATTGTTAACGCCACCCCGGACAAGATCTGGCCACTCTTATTTGAACTACAGAATCTGCCCGAGCCCGACCAATGGATATTTCGAACCGGTATAGCTTTCACGAAAGGAACTCATGCCAGTCGGCAAGTGGTTGGGGCCTCTCGTCAGTGCATTTTGACAACCGGTACGATGAATGAAACCATTACCGCTCTCGAGGTCAATCACTACATGAGGTTTGATGTTCACAACACTCCGCCTTCAATCAAGGAATCTAACCCGTTCTACGATATTCACCCTCGCCATGAAACGGGAAGCTTCAAGGTACATTGGGGAGAATTCAGGCTCGAACCTCTGCCTGGTGGACGAACAAAGTTCACCGGTACCAGCACCTATTCATACAATATCTTCCCTGCTTGGTATTGGGGACTTATTACCGACACGGTCGCCGAGCAAATCCACGTTCGGATGATGGGTGAAGTCAAACGACGAGTCGAATCAAAGTAGCAAATACGCAACAAAAAAAGCCTCGACCAATTGGTCGAGGCTTTTCTGTTTTTCGAGGTTGAAACTTATCGAGCGTAAAACTCAACAACTTGCTGCTCTTGGAAGAACTTAGGAAAATCTTCTCGCTCGGGGAGAGCAATGATCTTGCCTTTGAAGTTCTGCACATCGGATTCCATGTAAGCAGGAATCTGAGCGGCTTCGTAGTGGTTGTTCTTCGCAATGTCTCGACTTGATTTTCGGTCTCGGACCTCAATCACGTCGCCAACTTTAACTTGGAACGAACAAATGTTTACCAACTTACCATTGACATGGATATGGCAGTGGCTAACCATTTGTCGAGCTTGGAAAATTGTCTTTGCGTAACCAAGTCGCCAAACCGCGGTACCCAGTCGCATTTCAAGCAAACGAAGGAAGTTAAGGCTGGTGTTGCCATTCATTCGTTGTGCCTTCTTGAAGGTGTTGGAGAACTGCTTTTCCAACATGTTGTAGTACCGTCGAATGACCTGCTTTGCAAGCAGCTGTTCGCCGTACTCTGACCGTCGGTTGTTGTCCTTCATGTTGGGGCCGTGCTGACCAGCCGGGTATGCGCGTTTAGACGCAGGGCTCTTTGGCCGTCCCCAAATGTCGAAGCCGACCGTTCGGCATATGTCTGATTTTCTTCCTCGATAAGTCGCCATATCAAAAATTTGACGCGGAAACCCGCGAACTACAAATAATACACGAGGGGAGCACCGATTTGCTACGTCCAACTGCGAAAAATTACGAGTTTCCGGTATAAGATAGAAACTATGACCGTTGGCGCAGTCGCTCTTGGGCTTGCAGTATTTGCAAATACCTCCACTTCAGCTCGACTGATTCGAGTACCAATCAAGGTCAATTTCCCCGCTGAAGGCGAGTTATCCCAAGAATATTCCGAAATCAAACCCGGAATTCTTTTCAACGAAGTCATCCCTTCCTGGAATATCGACAATGCACAAAATGGGGCGATCCGAATCGAGCTTCGGATCAATACTCCAGCCGGAAAAACTAAGTGGTATGTCCTCGGGGACTGGTCGGGAGACAAAGAGTGGTCTCCCCGCCAAAGTACCGACGGGCAAAAGGATGAATTTGCCAACGTCTTGACCGACACGTTTCGAGTTGCAAAGCCAACAAACAGTATTGATCTAAAGGTCACGCTCAAAACTCGAGTTTCAGCCAACAAACCCAAACTCAAACTTCTCACCCTTTGCTTCTCAGACACCTCAACCGTTAAAGAATTTGAAAGTTGGCCGAAATCTCGAAACTGGGGCAGCCTTACCGATGTCCCCCAGCGAGCACAAGGAAACTATCCAAACGGCAGTGTTCTCTGCTCGGCGACCAGCACATCAATGATGCTTTCGCACTACGCAAAACTACTCAAAAACCCATCAATTGATCGGGACGTTCCCGAAGTTGAGGCGAGCGTTTGGGACCCTATTTATAAAGGTGCCGGCAACTGGCCATTCAATGCCGCCTACTTTGGCTCCTTCGAAGGGCTAAAAGGCTGCGTTTCTCGGTTCACATCAATGGAAGACCTAGAAATCCTTACGAAAGCCGGAATCCCTGTTGTGTGCTCGGTCAGTCTAGACCTTCTGCAAGGCAAAGAAAGAGGCAAAGAAGGTGGTCATTTGGTTATCGTTGTCGGATTCGAGCCAGACGGAACCCCAATATTTAACGACCCAGCGTTCAAAGCTGGGGTTCGAAAGACTTACAAACGAACTGATTTTGAAAAAGCCTGGTGCTACTCCAAGCGAACGGTGTACGTCATGGTTTCCGACCAAACCAAGCTCCCTAAAGATACACATAAAGTTTGGAGTTTTCGCTAGGACTTCTGGATCACTTGCAACCAAATCTGCGTATCTACCATATTGAGTATGGGAAAAGGGATGAAGAAGTATTCGAGTATGTGGGCGATCAGTATTGTCGCGCTATCAATCATTGGTTGCGGTAAGCGAGATGAGGCCGTCGTTGAAGTACCGCTCACGGTAGCCAAAGGTGATGTTGGTATCACTATTATTGAAAACGGAACCGTAGACTCGGTCAAGACCGTTGAGATCAAACCACAGGTTTCTGGTCGTCTGATCAGGCTCCTTGTTGATGAAGGCTCTGTCGTCAAGGCTGGCGACTTGGTTGCGATCATCGATCCAAAGCCAACCCAACTTCAACTTGATTCAAGTCGAGCACAACTAATTGGTGCTCAAAGTTCAGTTGATCGAACTTCTATCGAAATTAGTCAACGAATCACGACTTCGCGCGCCGCCGTCGTAAACGCCGAGGCAAGAGTCCGACAACTTGAACTTGATCTTAGATCAGCCCCCGCCCTTCTTCAGTCCGAAATCAACCAGGCTAAAGCCAATCTTGCTTCCGTTGTCCAAGATAGAGACCGTTTTCTCAGTAATTCCCAGCCAACTCAACGGGCTTCAGCAAAAGCAAACTTAGATGAAGCCGATCAAAACCTCAAGAATGCGCAGATTGACCTCAAGCGACAGCAGGAACTGGAAGACAAAGGCTACGTTGCTACAAAGGCGGTTGAAAGTGCATCGCTCGCGGTTGAACTCGCGAAGGCACGTTATTATAGTGCAAAGACAGCCAACGATCGAATCGAGGCAGGATTTACTTCGGAACTCGCCCGAGCAGAAGAGTCGATCAAGAATGCAAAAGCCGCTCTTTCCCGAGCCAATACCAATCTTTACACCTTGGAAAATAAACGACAAGACCTAAGAAGTGCCAAGGCAGATCTCGAAAAGGCACGAGCAGGACTCGCAGACCCGTCCGCTCTCGAAAAGTCGAAGCTCCAAAGCAAGGCATCGGTCATGCAAATACAAGCGTCCCTCCAAGAAAACGAGCGACTTCTCAGAGAAACGAACGTATATTCCCAGATTTCAGGAATCGTGACAAAGCGACTCCTTCAAGTTGGTGAGAACGCAACTGGTTTAGGGCAATTCAGCTCCGGTACAACCATCGTTCGAATTGAAGACCGAACTCAAATGAGGGTCAAATTGGCGGTAAACGAAATTGACGTTGCCCGGCTCAGCATCGGAATGGATGCTGAAGTCAACGTTGATGCAGTTCCAAACAAGACGTTGAAAGGCAGGGTAAGCAAAATCGCTCCAGCCAAGCAAGTCGCCGAAGGTCAAACCGCATTAGTCGGTAGCGACTCTGTTGTGAAGTACGAAGTTGAAATCATGCTCGCCGAAGTAGATCCCGGACTCAAATCGGGAATGAGCGCGAAGTGCACCATGAGAGTGGCAAACAAGAAGGATGTTGTCTTCCTGCCTGCCGAATACACCGAAAAGAAAGGCAACGACTACTTCGCTTACATCCCTGCCGCAAATCCAAAGGATCCAAAGTCGAAGCCGACCAGCGTGCCAATCAAAGTTGGGCTTGTAACTTCCAGCAAGATCGAAATCCTTTCTGGGCTAAAGGCTGGCGACAAGGTTGTCAAACCGGAGTTCAACGGTCCATCAAGGAAAGGCTTCATGCAAATGGGACGTGACGATGACAGTTCAGGTAGCAACAACGCCGAAGCAAAGAAGGATGACGGAGCCAAAAAATGAGCATCCTACAGAGCGTGCTCGTCGCGCTCGACATGCTCAGGCTTCATAAGCTTCGCGCTTTCCTGACCATGTTCGGCGTCATTATCGGAGTTATGGCGGTTACCATTACCGTTATGATTTCGAATGGCTTTCAAGCCTACATGACCAACCAGTTTTCAAAGATTGGTGCCCAAACCATTACCGTCTTTTTTGATGGTGGTTTTCGCGGTCGAGGACAAAGCTTAGGGAGGCTCGATGGACTGAAAACCGAGGACGTCAAGTATCTTCGAGACCGATGCTCAAGTCTGGACATTATTTCGCCAGCCGTGACCGTCAATGCCTCCAAAGTCTCCTATAGCGACAAAACTTTGGATGGTCCTCGTGTCACTGGTGGTGGCGTCGAGACTTTTCGATTAAACGGTACCGAGCTACAAAGCGGACGGTTTTACACTGACCAAGAGATGGATGATCGAGCCAACGTTTGTGTCATCGGAGTCGATGTTAAGGACAAACTTTTTCCCAAAGAAGCCGCTGAAGGAAAGCTCGTCACTATTGCTGGCATTTCGGTTGAAGTTATTGGCGTCGCCAAAGTTCAAACCGTGTTTGGCCAAAGCAACGGAAAAGACATCGCTCTTCCATTTACCACCGCCCAAAGCAAATGGATCGGCGGAAGACGGCTCGACTATATTCAGGCAACACCTAAGGCAGGAATAAAGCCAGAAACGGCAATGGATGACATCTGGAAGGCTCTCATGCTCAAGAGTGGCAACAAGAAGGTCTATCGCGTTGATAGTGCCGAATCCATTCTCTCCGTGTTCAACGGTCTGATTGCTGCTGCCGGAAGCCTCCTTTCGGCAATTGCTGCCTTGAGCCTTCTCGTCGGAGGAATTGGCATCATGAACATCATGCTCGTTTCGGTAACCGAGAGAACCAAAGAAATCGGATTAAGAAAAGCTCTTGGTGCCAAAAGCAAGTTGGTTCTCACCCAGTTCATTGTTGAAGCCGCGACGCTTGCGCTCATTGGTGGGCTCATCGGAATGGGAATCGCCTACGGATTCGGTTCTGTGGTCACCCTGATTACTCAACGAATGAAATGGCCAAACGAGGGTGGGCTTGCCACCCCGTTCCCAGTTTCGGCTGCGATCGGAGCCATGGGCTTCTCCGCTTTTATTGGAGTGATTTTCGGATTCTATCCCGCCCTTTCTGCTTCAAAACTAGACCCGATTGTTGCACTACGGCGAGAATAGCCGGGAACCTTTCCGGCAGAAACATCCGTATTTGGGTTCGATGTTCGTCGGACCCATTTTCGTTTCACTTGCTCTGTTCCAACCAGATCCAATCGACACTTATGTCGAAGTCCAAATGTCGAAGCAACACATCCCCGGGCTTTGCTTGCTGGTTGTCAAGGATGGAAAACCGATTAAAGAGAAGGCCTATGGTGTTTCAAACATCGAGACTAAACGACCAACTCAACTAACCGATCGGTTCGACATGGGCTCGATTGGCAAGACATTTACGGCGACAATGATCATGCAGCTCGTAAACGAGAAAAAGCTCACGTTGAATCAGAAAGTGCGCGACATCCTGCCAGACTTCCCGGAAAAATGGAAGTCAATCACCGTTCAGCACCTGATTTCACATCAATCAGGAATCCCAGACTACGCCTTCATTCCCGGAATTGGCCTTAATGACACCTACGACAAGAAGGCCTGGACCGATCAAGTATACAAAACCGAACTTGACTTCCCTTCTGGCCGCCTTTTCCAATATTCAAATTCCAACTTCGTCATTCTCGGGCTAATCCTAGAAAAGCTAACGGGCAAGCCCTACAAGCAACTGGCCCAAGAGCGTATCTTCACTTCAGCGGGTCTAACAGATACCGTGTTTAAGGATGCTGGCATGGGGCTTCCCACCAAGAGTTCCAACGGCTACTTTTATATAGACGGCAAGCTAGAAGATGGCGGGCCAGGCGGTGTCTCACCGACCCCGTCAGACGGTGGAGAATTCACAACCGTTTACGATCTGCAGCGTTGGTCAAACGCCATAAGAAGTGGCAAAGTGCTTCCCCAGTCCCTCGTCAAGCAAATGCATACTCCTTCCAAAGTCGAAAGCGGACGGAAGACAGGCTACGGTTTAGGTTGGATGACATCAACCGTAGAAGGTTCTCCCCAGATCACCCACGGAGGAAATTCTGTTGGCTTTTCTGGAACGTTATCAACCTTCCCCAAGCAAAAACTTGAAGTCTATATGCTGTGCAATCTTTATCCGGTCGGTGGCGATTCCTTCGCGCTTGATCTAGCAAGACTGTTGGAACCTTCGCTGGTTCGAAAACCCCAAAGATCAATCACCGATCCTCACGGTGCCTTAGCTGACAAACTAAAGCAGGGACTTTCGGAACTGGCGAAGCCAAACATTCACAACGCTCTCTTCCACGACGACATGCAGCTTCGATTAGCCACCCCAAGAGGTCAGATGGTGGTTCCTGCCTTTTCAAACTTCACAACCGTGGGCAAAATGGAATACATTTCCATGCGCCAAGAAAAGCCCGATACCGTCTATCGCTACCGTGTTTTTGATGCAAAAATTTCGTGGATTGTCGATTTTCAGGTAACAAAGGAAGGTCAGATTTATTCGATCGGAAAATCGCCTGACACCGACAAATAATGAACTTCTGGAACTACATCGTCCTCCTGCGACCGACTCGCCTCGGAATGCTGGTCGGGGCTACACCCGAAGAAATGGAGGCGGTGGGCGGACACTACAACTATTACAAATCACTGGTCGAACAAGGTCAGGTACTCCTTGCCGGCCGAACCGGCGGAGATGCCGAACAAGTCTACGGAATCGGCATCTTTCACGCCGAGTCGATGCTAGAGGCCGAAGGCATCGCTCAAAATGACCCCGCTATCGTTGCCGGAGTCATGACCGCCGAAGTCCAACCCTACGGGCTCGCCCTCCTCACCGAAAACCCGCATCGCTTACCCTAGGCTATTGCACTCACTTTCAAATCCCCGTACAATGAAGCCATGAACATCACCGATCACATTGCCACCCTTCAGAAAGAAATTGATGCGAAGAAGAAAGAACTAACTGCGCTGCGCTTATCAGTTCCGGCTACTCCAGTCGAAGATTACGAACTCAAGAATCCCGACGGATCAACCGTAAAGCTTTCTGAACTATTCGGCGATTTCAACGAAATGCTCCTCATCCATAACATGGGAACCGGGTGCTCCTACTGCACCCTATGGGCTGACGGATTCAACTCTTTCTGGCCCTATCTCAAAACAAAGTGCGCATTCGTACTTACTTCACCTGATCCGGTAGCGAAAATGGCACCATTTGTCGCCGGTCGTAAATGGGATTATCCGGTCGTCAGCCTCGATGGCACAACACTAACCAAAGACTTTGGCTTTGCGGCTGAATGGGGCACCAATCCCGGAGTCACGGCACTTACCAGGCACACCGACGGCTCCATCACCCGCCAAGCCCAGGCCGAATTTGGTCCGGGAGACGACTTCTGCTCTGTTTGGCCACTCATCGATCTTCTTCCTGGCGGACAAGGCGATTGGGAACCGAACTACCATAAATAGACAATCATGAAACGATTTCCAATCTGGGCGATTTCATCCGGAGTCCTCGGTGGCATCATCATATCCCTCAGCCAAAGCGAGCTCAGTGGACCGCTAAAGCATGTGGTTGCGGGCATTGGGGGTGGATTCTTCGGACTCGCAATAATCGTCGGGCAAAAGCACGCGAAAGTGAAGATGTGGGAGGCACTCCCGTCTTCCACCCTTCCCTCTGAAAGCTGAAGATTGACAGCTGAAGGCTCCGCCAACGGCACGGGTATCCTTCCTATTCCCATGATCAACTCCATTTCCCTCGCCCAAGTTCAAAAGATTGACGGTTTTTGGGGACGATACCTCGACGAATTCTCCGACAAAGGAATATCAAGCCAATGGGATCAAATCGTCACTACCGGGCGATTGGAGAACTTTTATCGTGCGGCCCGAAAGGAGAGTGGAACTTTCGAGGGTTATCGATTCAACGATAGCGATGTTTACAAGCTACTAGAGGGAGCTATCTATGTCCAAAAGCTCAGACCCAACCCAAAGATCGCCGAAATCATCGAAACCTCGATTAAGGCAATAGAGGGCGCCCAAGCTGAGGATGGGTATCTAAACACCCACGTCCAACTAAATCACCCGCATCTCCAATGGCGAAATCTGACAAACATGCACGAGATGTACTGCCTCGGACACCTCTTCGAAGCCGCCGTCGCCCTCAAAGAAAATCTTGGCGATGATCGGCTGATGAAAGTCTCCAGAAAAGCGGTCGCCTGCATCAAAGCAAGTTACGGGCCTGACAAGAAGCCTGGCTTCTGCGGACATCCGGAAATCGAGATTGCGCTTTACCGCATGACCGAGGTCACCGGTGATCTCCAGTTCGCGGAACTTGCCGACTGGATGATCGACATTCGCGGGCAACGACCTTCGCCATTCGAACCTGAAGTAGCCGATCCCGAGCTACAAACCATGTTTCGTGCCGCCAATGCACTAATCGTCAAGAAAGGTCTCTACGATGGAGCCTACGCCCTGGACGACAAGCCAATCCGAGAGCAGACCCAAATCGTCGGTCATTCTGTCCGTGCGGCTTACCTTTATGCAGGGGCGGCAATGAGTTCGGCTCGGCGGGGAGACAAAGGGCTCTTCGACGCCATCCACACAATTTGGGAGAACCTAACCGAAAAGCGAATGTATATTACTGGCGGAATCGGAAGTACCGGAGACAATGAAGGCTTCACCGATGATTACGATCTGCCTAACTTAAACGCTTATGCCGAAACATGTGCGGGAATCGCTCTTGCAATGTGGGGACGTCGAATGTTTGAAGCTTCTGGTAGCGCCGAGTACCTCGATGTCCTCGAAAGAGTAACCCTTAATGGCGTCCTCAGTGGCGTGTCCCTCGACACAACTCTTTACTATTACGATAATCCGCTCGAAAGCCGAGCCGGGAACGAGCGGGAGAAGTGGTTTGGATGCGCTTGCTGTCCGCCAAACGTAGCGCGATTCGTCGGAAGCATTGTCCAATATGCCCTTTGGGAATCTGAAGACACCATTTATGTCGGAATGCCAATCGCAGGGACATTCAATCTCGCCGAAGGACTTGTCATGAAGATCGAATCAAACTATCCCCATGATGGCAAAGTATCCATTAGCTTCTCTGGCAAGCCAAACAAAAAGAAGCTTGCCATCCGGATCCCCGACTGGAGCGATGAGATAAACGTCGAATTCCCAAATTCAACTGATGGTGCAGAATATGAAAATGGCTTCATGGTCTTTCAGCACGAGTGGTCAACCAATACTGTCCTTTCGCTCGATTTCGAAATGAATGTGAAGATGCACAAGTCGCACCGAATGGTCATGGACAATGTCGGTCGACTTGCCGTTTCATTCGGCCCATCCATCTATTGTGGGGAAGAATTCACCCTCGAAACCGCTCCTCAACTTGTCACCTTTGACTTGGGCGAAGAGATTCGAACAACCAACAAAACTTGCCCGGATGGATCAACGGTCCTTCAGGCTTCGGTGCTTCGCGAAACGCCTTCACAGCATGGAGAGCTTTACGAGGAGTTCGCTGATCCAACAACGAAGCAAGGAACCATTAACCTCATTCCCTATCGAACATGGAACGGCAAAGGAAAGAGCTATATGCAGGTGTGGTTACGGCACAACTAGCCGCCGTCAGGCATCAAGGCAGGGGTAAATTTCCGAGCAGGAAGATGCGCCAAATCGGCAATTCTGATTAAAAGAACTCCCACCGCGTCACCAAATTCAAAGGTCGAAAGTGTGCCGTTCTTACCGGTTACCAGCGGACCAACCGGCATCACGAAGCCTTCCTCAATCAATTTTCCAAAGCCTTTCATATCCAAATCCTTGCGGACCCTTGCGACATTGAAAGCCACTTTAGTTGCCGATCGCTTGAACATCGGCCTCGTTTGAGCGACGAAAGCGTTAAACGCCGCCAATACTTCGTTCTTCGTGATGGGACTCTTGTCAACAGGAATCTTAACCGGATTGGTTCCCTTTACTTTCAGTCCCGTGGCAAGAGCCTTCCATGCCTTTTCAAACACGGCTTTTGCTTCTGCACGGCTAACCGGAGCTGAAGTGGACTTAACTTCCTTAACTTGCTTGACTTTCAATTCTCCCGTATCCTTCCCTTGTCCCAGCGAACTGGAAACGATCAGAAAGGCGGTCAAAATCAAAAGAATAGTCTTCATAACTGGGTTAAGGCTCCGCTGGACTTAATCTTATCAATATTCTCTATTGCCTGTCCAGTTCCAATTGCAACGCATGTTAGGGCGTTATCAGCTACCCGCACATTGATCTGCGTAACATCCTGTAAGTACCGGTCTAGTCCACGCAAAAGTGCACCTCCACCAGTTAGAGTGATTCCCCGCTCAATGACGTCACTCGCCAATTCAGGAGGAGTTTCTTCAAGGACATGACAAAGCTTTTCGGCAATTTGGCGGATCGGCTCGTTCAGCGCTTCACGAATCTCAACGCTACTAATCTCGACGGTTTTCGGAAGACCGTGAATCATGTCTCGACCTCGGACCTCCATTTTAGCTTCTTGAGTCGCCGGATAAGCGGAACCAAGTCCAATCTTGATCTCCTCTGCCGTCATGTCACCGATCATCAAATTATAAGCGTTTCGAATGTGCTTCTGGATCGCTTCATCCATCTTGTTTCCTGCAACCCGAATGCTTTGAGAAGTTACGATTCCTCCAAGCGACAGAACCGCAATATCCGTGGTGCCACCACCAATATCAACGACCATATTGCCTCCGGCAGAATCAATCGGCAGACCTGCGCCAATCGCCGCAACATACGGCTCTTCAATTGTCATCGCAATTCCGGCACCAGCTTCTTTAGCCGCCTTAATGACCGCCCTTCGTTCAACGTTAGTCACCCCTGCAGGAACACAGATGAGGGTCGTAGGCGCAAACTTAAACGGGAGTTTCGTGCCACACGTTTTCGCAATAATGTGCTTAAGCATCAGCAAAGTAGTCGTGTAATCAGCAATAACCCCGTCCTTCATTGGCCGGATTGCCGTGATATTGGATGGCGTCCGACCTATCATTTCTCTTGCGTCATTTCCTACGGCAAGGACTTTTCCGGTCTTGGTATTGACCGCGACAACGGTAGGCTCGGATAGGACAATGCCTTTCCCGCTTCGGTAAACAATAAGGTTGGCAGTGCCAAGGTCAATGGCAATTCGCGGGACGAATCTCAATATGGCTTTAGAGTACCTTCAGAGCCTCGGTGTCAAGCACACGAGAAATGTCTGCCCCAAGCGATTGTAGGGACTTCTCAATACTTTCGTAGCCCCGATCAATGAAGTGGATGTTCTTTACAATCGTCTCGCCATGGGCCACTAATCCAGCCAAACAAAGGGCTGCACCGGCTCGGAGGTCAGAAGAATAAACCGTTGCCCCTCTCAACTCCTGAACACCATGAATAATCGCGCTGCTACCACTTTGGCTAATCTTGGCCCCCATTCGGTTCAGCTCAGAAATGTGCCCCGTTCGACTTTCGTAAATCGTTTCTTTGACGTTAGAAGTTCCGTCGGCAACGCACAAAGCGGCTGCCATCGGCTGTTGCATGTCAGTCGGAAAACCTGGATGCGGCATGGTAGTAATGTCAACCGCAACCAACCGGCTCGGAGCACCAACTCTCACCCAATCAACGCCTTGTTCGATCATGGCACCTGCCTCACGAAGCTTGTTGACCACCGCGGTTTGATCCTCTGGCAAAATATTCGTTACGGTGACATCACCGCCGGTAATCGCTCCAGCCAATAGGAAGGTACCTGCCTGAATTCTATCCGCCGGAATCTTAAAGTCCCCTCCGCTCAAGCTCTTTTTTCCTTGGATCGTGATGCTAGACGTTCCGGCACCCTCGACCTGGGCTCCAATGCGATTGAGAAAAGCACCTAGGGCCACTATTTCGGGTTCCATTGCTGCGTTGGTGATGGTGGTAGTGCCATGTGCAAGAGCTGCCGTGCTCATGATGTGCTGAGTCGCTCCAGCGCTTGGCATGTCGAGATACACTTCTGTTCCGACGAGCTTGTGAGCTTTTGCCCGATAGACTCCGCCATCCAAATCAATTGAGGCACCAAGGGCGTTCAACCCCTTTAGGTGCAGATCTACCGGACGGGCTCCAATTTTACATCCACCGGGGGCCGGCATCTCGAGCTCACCGATCCGAGCTAGAAGCGGACCAACCATGTAAAAAGAAGTTCGGATCGAGCGAACCATCTCCTCATCGGCTTCACCCGCCTTGAGATTCGAGCAGTCAATATGAAGGTTATTTCCTTCCCATCGAACCGTTGCTCCGAAGACCTCCAACAAATGGGCTTTTATTTCGGTATCACTGATCTTAGGAACATTCTTGAGGACGACCGGTTCTTCGGACAAAACGACTGCAGAAAGAATCGCAAGAGCAATGTTCTTACTTCCAGAAACTTCGATTTCGCCTGTAAGTTTGTGACCGCCTCGTATGACTAAAGAATTCATGAAAATATGTCCCGTTCCTAACCTGAAAGCTCTTGCAACAGGAAAAGAAAGAGAATACCTTTTGAGCTGTCGGCTTATCCTACTGATTCGCTCAGGCGACCGAAATAGCCTGCACTTCGGGGAAATATGGCAAAAAGTCTCGCCATTCGTCACGACTCTGGGCTTTTAGGTAAATGGGGAGAGATAAATATGGGATGAAGCTTGGTCGTCGCGGCTTTCGCTTGAGAGCCATGTTTGCTTGCTGAGGAGTCTTGTCGGCCTTTTTCAAATTGCATCGGCGACAGCAGGCAACCAAATTATCCCAACTGTGGGGTCCACCAGTCCAGCGTGGAACAACGTGATCAATCGTCATATCTTTAGCTTTCACGCCGCAATATTGGCACGAATAATTGTCTCGAGCCAAAACTGCATGTCTTGATAGTCGAAGTTGGGGGAGCGGTCTCTTGACTTGATACTTCATGCGCAGTACAGCCGGTGATTCAAGCTCTCCACCCGCCGACAAAATTGGATCATCTCGAAGCACGATAATGTCTGCCTTGCCTAATATCATCAGCGAAATCGCCCTTCGTGCATTGCATACATTCAAAGGCTCATAATTGCTATTTAAAACTAATACGTCTTGGATTGCCATAATTCCTACCTAATATCATTCAATTGGAAACGGGAGACAAAATAGCAAAAAAGGCTCGAACACATTCATGTTCGAGCCTTCCGTTTTGAAGCGGAGTTTGCGTGGGACTACTTACGGTGTCCCGCCACATTTGTGGCGGAATTACCCCGACCTCTTTATTGGAGGGTGCACTCATTTCCTTAATTCTTTTGACGGCGCAACTGGGGAATTCGGCGCAGAGAATTACGAAATTTTACAAACCTCAAACAAACTTCGAGAAGTTTCATGAAGGCGAATTCGTTCGAGTGTGGCTGGCACCGTGTTTTCGAGCCGCTTGAAGATAACTTGAGCAATCATTTCGGAGGTCGTGGCTGTGCCCTCAAATTCGGGCAAATCACAATTAAAGTTCTTATGGTCATAGCGATCCACGACTTCCCTATTGACCGCTTCATCCACGGCGTTGATGGAGCAAATCATGCCAGTGGTCTCGTCCAATTTTCCACTTACTGTGACCTCAAGTAGGTAGTTGTGCCCGTGCCCGGCGGCATTGTTGCACTTGCCAAACAACTCAACATTTTTGGCATCTGAAAGTGACGGGACGTGGAGCCGGTGGGCGGCAGCAAATTCGTAGGTTCGAGTGATGGTCGTTTTCATTCCGTCATATTCTCCGTAAAAGCTGGGGAATTCTTCCAATTTGATTTCGGTTAGGGTTACTTCTGCTGGCAACTCTGAGTCAAGTATTTCATTCCAAAGAAAGACCAAAAGGTTTTCAATTGAGGGCGTTCGTTTCTCAAAGTAAGGAATTTCATCATTGATGCTCTTTTGAGCAAACTGTGGCATCAACCGGTTCTTGAGAACAGCATCAATATCTTTTATATTCACAATCATTGCTGTGTCGGGATTTACTTCACCAGCAACCGTAACTTCCAAGACGTAGTTGTGACCGTGGTTAAACTTTGAGCCCCAATTCTCAAAAATCTTTCGATTTTCCTCGTCGGAAAGATGCGCAAACCAAAACCGATGACCACTACTAAAGGTGATCTTTCTCGTCATTGAAACTCGCATTTATTCACTCTCCTTAAACGGCACTCCTAAAGATTGTGGCGCCCTTGTTCCCCTTCCTACGAATACAAGGATGATCAGAGTAGCAACATAGGGCAACGCAAGCAACAATGATCGAGGAATTTGGCTTCCATTCAACTGGAGTTCGAATTGTAGCACTTCGAAAAGCCCTAACATCATTGCGGAAAAGAGAATACCGATTGGCCTCCATCTGGCGAAAGTCACGAGCGCAATCGCAATAAACCCTCGTCCGGCAACCATCTCGGTTGTGAATGATTGCGAGATGCCTAATGCCAGATATGCTCCTCCGATTCCTCCTAGAAACCCGCCAATACTCAGTGCCTGGTATCTGAGCTTAGCCGGATTGAATCCCGCCGCAACCACTGCCTCTGGATATTCGCCAACCGCACGTAGCTTTAGACCGAAATCAGATCGATAGAGGGTAAATCCAATACCAACCGCACCTAAGACGAGTAAGACTATGACTACGTCTAGAGAACCGAAGAACTTTGGTAGTGGAGGCAGATTCATCAGTTTTCCGGTTGCACCCTGTTTCTCAAACAACGTTCCACAAATACCTAGGCTCAGAAGGTTAATGGCCGTACCAACAACGATTTGATCGAGGCTGAACTTAATGACGAGAATCCCAAAAAACAAAGCGGTTAGGATTCCGGAGACCATCCCTGCTAAGATTCCCAACCACGGATTTCCGGTTGACGAAGATACTATTGTTGCCGAAAATGCCGAGCCAAGCATGAGACCCTCAAGTCCAACATTAATGATCCCCGCTCGTTGAACGACTGATTCCCCGATTGCCCCGAACGCAGTAGGAACCGCATATCTCAAGATTTGAATTACGGAGATCATCCTTCGTTCCTCACAGCGATTCGGCGGTCATTGACTGACCTAAAGAGCAGCAATCCTAAGACTGTTGCCGCTTGAATCACATAAACGAAATAGCTTCCTATGCCACCAAATCGGGATAGGTTGCTCGTTGCGGCAAACAGTCCACCGAACAACAATGCTGAAGGGATAATTGCGATCGGGTTCAAAGCGCCTACGAGCGCGACCGGAATACCGAGAAAGCCATACTGTTGCGAAAAGGAGCTTGCGAGTTGTCCATTGATTCCTAAATATTGGATTCCGCCCGCCAGCCCGCAAATTGCCCCACTCAACAACATTGCTCGAAACTTAACTTGCTCAGCATCAATCCGGTTGGAACGAGCAAACCCGGTATTGGAGCCGACTATTCTCGCGAAGTATCCAGGCTTAGTCCGATAGAGCCAATAGCCCGCGGCGATTGCTACACCCAAAGCAAGGAAGATTCCGAAGTGCAAGTCACTTTGCCGCGAAAACTTTGGTAGCATCAAGGAATCGGGCAACTGGTCGGTCAGCGGAGCCGTTTGCCCCTGCTTTCTCAAAGGCCCCTCGACAAAAAACATCAACAGCTTGTCTCCGATGAAGTTAAGCAAAATGGTGCTGATAACCAGGTCAACCCCACGTTTTAAGTACAAAATCGCGGCTAGTCCAGACCAAATGGCTCCTCCAACAGCGGCTCCTGCCATCATGAGGATGCAACCAAAGAACCCTAAATTTGAATTAAGGATGAACTTACCAATGGATGCCGCCAAAAGAGCTCCTACAATTAGTTGCCCCTCACCACCAATATTAAATGCTCCGGCCCGCCAAGCAATCGTTATTCCAATGGCGGTCATCAAAATTGGCGTTGCTCGGACGATTGATTGAGAGATAGCGACTTTATCGCCAAATGCTCCTTCGAAGAGTAGGTTTGTTCCCTCGCCAATTGGGACTCCAAAGATCAAAAAGCTGACCAATATGACCGCAATCAGAAAAGAAATGGTGACGAGAAAGTGTTTCAAGAAGCCAGGGCCTCCTTCTCATCGGCAAACAGCTTGCCTCGGGACATAAACCACTGTTCACTGGTGATCGCATAGAGTTCGTCCCGGTCAGTAGTTACTACCAAAACATAGGCTCCACTTTGAGCCGCGTCAATTAGCTTTTGATGGACAAATCCGGCGGCTTTGACATCAAGACCACGCGTTGGATTGACGACAACAAGGACTTTAGGATTCTGATCCAACACTCGTGCCAAAATAACCTTCTGTTGGTTCCCACCTGAAAGTTGTTTCGCCAAATCTCTCGGTGACTTGGCCTTTATGGCATATTGTTCGATGAGTCGACTAGCCTTTTCATATTGATCTGAGTTCGAAAAATAGTGTCCGTTCATCAGACCTGAAACGGCAATGTTCTCAACTAAATTAAGGTTTATCGCCAAGCCTTCAGATTGCCGATCTTGAGGGACATATCCTACAAAGCATTGGTCCCAATCCAAGGAACTTCCTTCCAAAGATATATCTCCAGTTCGAATCTTCCGGATACCGGCTAAAGCCTCAGCAAGCTGTACTTGCCCGTTACCATCTACTCCACCAATTCCGACAATGGCTCCTTTTTTGACTCTAAAATTTAGGCCCTGAACCACATCTTGTTCATTATCATCCTGAACCCATAAGTCTTTGACTTCAAGAGATTTTGTAGCTTCTCGGCCCTGATCAGGCTCAGATTTTGTGAGTGACTCGACCAATCCGCCAATCATCATTTCAACAAGCTTTGCCGAATCGACTTCACCTCTTTCCACTGTGCCGATGTGCTCTCCTCGGCGCAAAACGGTGATTCGATCGGATGCCGCCAGGACTTCCTCAATCTTGTGAGCAATGAGAATAACAACTTTGTCATCACTTGCCAACTTCCGAAGGAATCCAATGAGTTCTTCTACTTCTTCAATGCCGAGGACTGCGGTGGGCTCATCAAAGATAACAACCGACGGGTAGGTGGCAACGCTCTTCAGTATTTCGACTCTCTGTTGAATTCCCACCGAAACGTCTTGGATGCAGGCCTCCCAGGGAATCTTCCAGCCAAACTCACTCGCTTTTGATTTGATTACCTCAATTGAGTTTTGGCCAACTCCAAGCTGGCTAAGGCGTAAATTCTCTTCGATGGTAAAAGCCGGCACTAGCTTAAAGTGCTGGTGGATCATTTCGATACCGAGAGAACGACAGCTCTGAGGATCACCGCTTGGGATTTCGTTGCCATTCAAATTTATCGAACCGGAACTAGGCGAAAGAAAGCCACCAAGGACGTTCATCAATGTCGATTTTCCCGCCCCATTCTCACCGACTACAGCGTGAACTTCTCCGGGGAGGAAGTCCACCGATAAAGGTTTCAGCGCCTCAAGAGACCCAAACATCTTTGAGACGCCGATTGCACTTAACATGGGGTTTTAGAACTTGTCTTTTGGAACAACGAGCTTGCCCGAAAGGATATCCTTCTTAACTTCTTCAACTTTCGTAACTGCATCTGCAGGTAAAGATGCTTTCAACTTTTCATTGAAAACAAAGTCAATCGCACCCTTTTCCATTCCAAGCTGAATGACGCTACCGTCAAACTTTCCATCTTTAACTAACTTGGCAACTTCAAGGAAAGCTGGCTTAGCAACGATTGTTGCTGATCCGATGATCACTCCACTATCATTGTCGTTCTGGTTAAGATTGGCCCCAATTGCCCATGCCTTCCCTTCTTTGCAGGCATTGAAGACACCCTGCGCGCCAGCGTTTGCTTGGTGGATAAGGACATCGGCTTTCTTGCCAATCATTTGCTCGGCGGCTTGCTTTGCCTTTGCAACGTCATCATTGGATCCGGTAAAGATTTCGAGGACTTGAATTGATGGGTTTGTAGCCATCGCCCCCGCACGAAACGCCTTGAAGGTCGACTTGATGGAAGGAACGTCAGGACCACCAACCATACCGACGACCCCGGACTTCGATGTCTTAGCGGCGAGAACACCAGCTAAGTAAAACGACTGTTCAAGATAGAAACGAATTGCGCCAGCATTCTTTGCCGTTAGACCACCGGAGGATGAGACAAACACGGTATCCGGAAAATCTTTTGCTACTTGAACTCCTGGTTCGTTGTATTCAAATCCGTGACCGAAAACTAGCTTGTAGCCCTTCTGAGCGTATGACCGCATAGCTTCTTTGATGTCGTTGCCGGTTGCAACTTGATTTGAGACTTCGACACCCATATCGGTTTTTATTCCCTGCAATCCATCATAAGCAAGCGCCGACCAACCGGAGTCATTGACCGGTCCTGGGGTAATCAAAGCAACCTTAAAGTCACCTTTCGGTGCTTCATTGGATGTTGATGAAGTTGATGTCGTACTATTGGTATTCTCGGTTGAGCCATTGCCACATCCAATCAAGAGAAGGGCAGAAAAACTCAGGATACTGAGGAACTTAGTCATAGAACAATTCTACGTCTTTCGACGTGAATAATTCTCGGGCGGGGATGAATTAACTGCCTGAGCCTTACCTCTGATTCAAGCAACTTTTTCTTTCGCCACAAACGTAAACCGCCCTTCAACGTAATCTACGTCGACTTTCTGGTTCTCTTTGAGTTCCCCTTTGAGGACGAGTTGCGACAATGGATTGATGAGTTCGTTCTGAATTGCTCGTTTGAGGGGTCTTGCGCCATATACTGGATCAAATCCCTTGCTCGCCAAGTTGCTCATTGCTTCATCCGTGATTTCTAGCTCGATTCGCTTGTCTGCGAGACGTTTTCGGAGGTCTTCGAGTTGGATTCCAACAATGCCCTTGATCTGGTTGATGCCAAGAGCTCGGAAGACAATGATCTCATCAAGTCGATTGACGAATTCGGGTCGGAAGTATTGCTTAACGTCTTCGAGAACCTGAATCTTGGTTGCATCAAAGTCCGTATCGCTGAGTGGATCTCCGTAGTACTGAGAACCCAAGTTGCTAGTCATGATGATTACCGTATTCTTAAAGTCGACCGTTCTTCCCTGTCCGTCGGTCAACCGGCCGTCATCAAGGACCTGCAGCAGGACATTGAATACTTCGGGATGAGCCTTCTCCACTTCGTCGAGCAAGATAACTGAGTACGGTCTTCGTCGCACAGCTTCGGTGAGTTGCCCACCTTCATCATAACCAACGTATCCGGGAGGGGCACCGATCAATCGCGAAACGGAATGCTTTTCGCCATACTCGCTCATGTCAATCCTCAAAAGTGCCTTTTCGTCGTTGAATAACAATTCAGCCAAAGCTTTGGCTGTCTCGGTCTTTCCAACGCCAGTTGGACCAAGGAACATGAACGAACCAATTGGTCGATTGGGGTCGGAGAGACCACTTCGACTACGACGAACCGCGTCCGAAACGGCGATTAGGGCGTCCTGTTGACC
This sequence comes from Armatimonadota bacterium, assembly GCA_037141835.1. Lineage (GTDB taxonomy): Bacteria > Armatimonadota > Fimbriimonadia > Fimbriimonadales > Fimbriimonadaceae > Fimbriimonas. Next base: position 22,529 of record JBAXBU010000020.1, read on the forward strand.
GACGACGCGTTTCTCTAACTGCTCTTCGAGGGCAAGCAGTTTTGCCATCTCACCTTGAAGCAAACGGCTCACCGGAACCCCTGTCCATTTACCGACAATCTCAGCAATATCTTCGCTATCGACCTCTTCTTTGAGCATCTTTCCGCTCTCTTGGACGATAGCTAGGGCTTCAGAAGCCTCGGAGATTCTTAGTTCGACTTTCGGTATGAGGCCATGCTGAATTTCTCCTGCTCGGGCGTAATCATCATTCTTCGTGGCAGTTTCAAGCTCATGTTTGAGCTTTTCAAGCTCTGACTTTGCTTCTCGGACTGCACCAATTTGATCTTTCTCTTTGGTCCAGATTGCCCGGAGTCCGGTGGCGGTTTCTGTCAGTTCGGCAATGCGCTTTTCTGCGGTTGCTAGGCGTTCAATTGATGCAGCGTCAGTCTCTTTCTTCAGAGCTTCCCGGTCTATCTGGTGCTGAGTAATTTGCCTTTCGACCTCGTCGATCTCGGCTGGCACCGAATCAATCTCGATCTTGAGCTTTGAAGCGGCTTCATCAATGAGGTCAATCGCTTTGTCAGGCAAGAATCTTGCCGTGATGTAGCGATTGGAAAGCGTGGCAGCGGCGACCAGGGCCGAATCGGTGATTCGGACACCGTGGTGGACTTCGTACTTCTCTTTGAGTCCACGAAGAATTGATATCGTTTCTTCTACACTTGGCTCGTCGACCAAAACCATTTGGAATCGTCGTTCAAGAGCCTTGTCCTTTGCGATTGACTGACGGGACTCATTGAGGGTGTTTGCTCCGACACAGCGGAGCTCACCACGAGCGAGCATTGGTTTGAGCATTTGAGCGGCGTCCATGCTTCCTTCGGCTTTGCCGGCCCCGACCAAGGTGTGCATTTCGTCGATAAAGAGGATGATTCGACCGTCGGACTTCTTGACGTCATCAAGCAAAGCCTTCAGCCTTTCTTCGAATTCGCCACGGAACTTTGAACCGGCAACCATTGCGCCAAGATCGAGGGTGATTACCGACTTGTCTTGAAGTGATTGAGGAACGTCTCCAGCCACGATTCGTTGGGCAAGCCCCTCGACAACTGCGGTTTTACCTACACCTGGCTCACCAATCAGAACTGGGTTGTTCTTTGTTCGCCGGCTGAGAACGTGGATGACTCGGCGAATTTCTTCGTCTCGACCAATGACAGGATCAAGCTTGCCAGTCCGAGCTTTTGCGGTAAGGTCAACTCCATACTTCTCAAGAGCTTGGTAGGTGTCTTCGGCGCCTGGATCAGTAACTCGCTTACCACCACGGACGTCTTCGATCGCCGCCATGAGATTATCCTTCGTGGCACCTTTTGCCCGTAACGTCTTGCCTAACCAGCCTGGCTCCTCGCTCAGAGCGATGAGGAAATGCTCAGTGCTTACGTAGTCATCCTTCAGCCCTTCAGCCGCGGTAAAGGCATTCTGAAAAATGGTTTGGAGCCTGGGTGAAATGGAACCGCCATACGCAGCCGCACCAGAGACTTTGGCTTGCTTGCCAACGTTGTCTTCAACTTCCTTTGTCAGCGTCGGAACCTCAATGCTCAGCTTTTGGAGCAATGGCTTGGTTAATCCCCCATCCTGCCAAAGCAGAGCAAGCATAAGGTGTTCCGCATCAATGGTTTGATGCTGCATCTTCTCTGCGACTGTCTGGGCAGATTGAAATGCGTATTGGGCTTTGAGGGTTAATTTGTCAAATCTCATGTATGAGTCCTATACTATCAAGTGATTATACGCTAATGCACTAATAAGCGTTTCAATTTACAGATCACTTTCCTATGCAGAATTCGCTGAATATTCGATCCAACAAATCTGGAGAAGCAGTTGAACCCGAAATGAGACCAAGCTCGAATAGCGCGACTCTCAGATGCGTTACAACAAGATCTGTCGGGTGCTCCATGTTAAATCCATCAAGCGCACAACTGAGAGAATCTGTTGCAGCTTGAAGGTGTTGGGTATGCCGTCGGTTTGGAATCGCACCAGAAGTATCCACCGCTAGGCGGGCTACTGCGGTAGAAAGCTCATCAAGTCCTTGGCTCGTCACCGCGGACAAAGGATAGTGGAGGATGTTTGCGGCTGGAATATCAGTTACAAGATCGATCTTGTTTTGTATCAGCCAGACTGGAGCTTCGAATTGGTCAATTTCATCGTGATCAGTGTCGATCAGGCCCAAGGTAGCGTCGACAACATACCAAATGAGGTCAGCGTCGGCGGCTTGTGCCCGGCTCCGCTGGATTCCCAGACTTTCGATCATATCGGTCGAATCTCGAAGACCAGCAGTGTCGATAAGGATGCAATTCAGTCCCCCAATTTCGCACGACTCTTCGACATAGTCACGGGTGGTGCCTGCAACCGGAGTGACAATCGCTCTTTGCATACCAAGCAGTGCATTGAGCAAGGAAGACTTGCCCGCGTTTGGCGGACCAATGATTGCAATTCTCACTCCTTCGCGGACAAATCGTCCACGTTTTCCGCGAGTGATGAGGCTATCAAGCTTTTGACGACAGATTGTAAGGGCATTGATCGCAATCGCCGGATCAATATCACCAATCTCTTCGCTAAAGTCGACGCTCGCTTCGATTCCAGCGAGTTGAGAGATAATCAGCCCTTCAATTTGTGAGATCTCTTCGGTAAGTGCCCCTATCCTGGACGCATTTGCGCTTGCAAGTTGCTTTCTCGTTGCAGCCCGGACAGTATCGTTGACGGCTTCGGCTTGAGTGAGATCAAGTCCACCATTGAGAAATGACCTTTCGGTAAACTCGCCGGGTCGAGCCATTCTCGCCCCAAGCGAAATGAGAAGTTCGACAAGAGTAGTTAGCGATACCGAAGAGCCGTGCATTTGGAATTCGGCTGACTCTTCACCAGTGAAGCTCTTCCCTTCCTCAAACAGGAGGAGCAGTCCATCGTCGCCGTTGGCGAAGGTGCCTCGATATGCTCGATAGCCCTTTGGCTCAGCCGGGAAGTTAGAGAATGCTTCCGACGAGATTCCCCACGCTTCTGGACCAGAAATCCGAACAATACCAACTGCTCCGCCACTGGCCGTAATTGGAGCAACTATCGTATCAAAGAATGCCATGAGTCCTTTCCATTATGAAGGGCATTCGGCTTCACGAAAAAGATAAACTGTTTACCGTGAAGCTCTTTGTTGATACCGGTGATATTGAAGAAGTCCGTCAGGCGGCGGATTGGGGAATTTTGGATGGAGTCACCACCAATCCTACGCTCATAGCCAAGACCGGAAAGGGTTTCAAAGAAACCGTTTTGAAGATTTGTGAATTGGTCCCTGGAGGAGCAATTTCCGCCGAAGTGGTTGCCACCGACTACGACACTATGCTCAAAGAGGCACTTGAGATTTCGAGCTGGCATGAGCAAATTGTCGTTAAGGTTCCCTTGATTGAGCCGGGTGTGAAGTTGGTGAGCACCCTCGCCGATAAAGGCATCCGAACTAATGTCACATTAGTCTTTTCCGTTAGTCAAGCTCTGATGGCAGCTAAGGCGGGCGCAACTTACATTTCGAACTTTGTTGGTCGAGTTGACGACCTCGGTGCAGACGGAATGGATGCAGTTCGCGACACCGTCGAAATGGTGGACACTTACGGTTTTGAATCGGAAGTATTAGTTGCATCTGTTCGACATCCAATGCACGTTCTTGAGGCAATTCGAGCTGGCGCCCACGTCGCAACCATGCCGCTTTCGACGCTTAAAATGATGTTTAAGCATCCGATGACCGATTCAGGTCTAACTAGGTTCTTGGACGATTGGAACAAAGCTGGTCTCAGCATTTTTTAGGAAATACCTCACATGTTTATCCCGCTCGTCTTTATGATCTTGCGGGACAACCTGCCTAGCCCATCGAAAAGCGTCATCTTGGTTCCCAAGATCGTGCCGTTATCGAAGCCATTCCTTAAAGTTCCCAAAGGATATCGAGTTAATCTTTTTGCCGAGGGCCTGAAGGCCGTGCGCATGATCGCGGTTGCTCCGAACGATGATGTTTTTGTTGTGCAGACTCGAATCGAAGTCAAAGACCCTAAGCTTCCGCACCAGGTAACCGTACTCTGGGATGCCGACAAAGATGGAGTTGCCGAAGGACAATCCTTGTGGTCGGACAAACTGAACTTGCCGTTTGGTATTCAATTTGCCTTTGGTCACCTCTATGTCGCGAACACCGGATCAATTGTCCGTTGGCCGTATAAAGATGGGCAACGCGAAACAACTAATGAGCCTGAAATGGTCTTGGATGGCATTCCACAGAATGGATATCGTAACCACTGGACTCGGAACATCCTGATTGATGAACCGGCAAAGAAATTGTATTTGACGATTGGAAGTGAACAAAACGTCGCAATCGAAGGCGAGCGCAGGGCGGTCATTGAGTCTTATGGTTTAGGTCCCGATGGAGCAATTGTTGGGGAAAAGAACTTGTTTGCAAGCGGAATGAGGAACCCCATTGGCCTCGCATTTGAACCAAAGACTCACCAACTCTATGCAAATGTAGTGGAGCGGGACTATTTGGGCGATGGACTTCCTCCGGACTACACCACTTCGGTCAATCAAGGCGACTTTCTTGGCTGGCCATATTACTATCATGGGAAGAACAAAGACCCCCGAATCAAAGAGTCATCGCCTATTGATCGAGTCAAGATTCCCGACTTTAGGCTTCGGGCGCATACTACACCGATAGACATCAAGTTTGTCGATTCGCCGATGTTTCCCGAGCTCAAAGGGGACGCGTTGGTGTCGCTCCATGGATCACAAAATCGAAGCACACTTGATGGCTACGTTATCTTAAGGCTCCATTTCAATTCGATTGGTGGACCAACTGGGCAAAGAGAACCTATCATTAGCGGTTGGCTTCCTAATGGCTCAAAAAAAGAGATTTATGGCCGCCCGGCTGGCATGGCATTCATGCACGACGGCAGCTTGCTCATTGCTGACGACTGGGGCGGAAGAATTTGGCGTGTGAGTCGAGACAATACACCCTAATTGCGTTCAATTGCTACTGGAGGCTCGCTCCGCCCTTGCTGTTTGCTTAATGTCGTTCCAGAAGAAATCCCGTTTGGCAGGATTTTCAGTCTGCGGAAGTCCACCCATCATGATGAGGGCTCTTCTCGGAATATCCGACGTGTTTGGTCCGGCATAGTGGGCAGTTCTATTGCGATGGATGGTGATTCCACCAGGCGGTAGCGGACAAGCGATGGCCGATTTGCAAGGCTCCGTGTTGACCATTTCTAGCCCATGAACTCGAACATCGCCACCGATGCTTTGATGGGCTAGTACGTCCCATTCATGACTTCCCGGAACGAACCAAAGACATCCATTTTCGATAGTCGCGGGTTGGAGTGGCATCCAGACCGAGACGGTTTTGTATTGAAAGCCTGGATCCCAATACGCTTCATCTTGATGCCAAGGTGTTGCCGCACCGTGACCACTTGGCTTGAAAATTGCGTGAGCAATTCCGACTTCAGCTTCGTCTCCGAGAAGTTGTTTGACGATCTCGTTAACCACCATTAGGAACTTACCGTCATTGAGCTCCGGAGCATACTTGGCCGGGTTCAATATCTGCGGAAGGGCTTCTTTCTTCCCTTCTTCATCTGTTCCTCCAAGGTCAAATTGGTCACCGGAGTTCCATCCTTCCCTTTGGTCAAACATGCGATCGTAGGCTTCTCGCATCCATTCTATTTCTTCGGGAGTTACGACCGGCGTTTCGATTCTTAGAAAGCCGTTGAGGTGAAAGAAGCGAATCTGATCAAGAGTTAACGTCATGGTTTAACCACAACTTTCGCTGGTTCCTTTTGCTTGACTAAAGCCGCTTCAATAATTGGAGCCCAGATTTTGTAGCCTTTCGCATTCATGTGTAAATTGTCTTCTACAAAAATATCTGCGATCGGTCGTCTGTCTTTGTCGAGCATCGGTTCCCAAACATCAATAAAGGTCAGATTCCTATCGCTCATTGACTGCTCTCTTATCCAACCATTAAGGGCAATGTTCTTTGCCCTCATGCCCCACCGGCTCGGGCTTGGCTTGGATGCCACATAGGCTACTGGGGTACTTGGCATTCGACTCCTAATATTCAAATAGAGGGTTTTGAACCTAAGATAGACGTCATAAGCCGAAAGTTTAGGGTCCCCGGCTAAGTCATTCTCACCGCAATAGATGACAATCTGAGCTGGCTTATACGGGTATATAACTTGGTCCTGATACCGAATCAGGTCCGTAATACTAGACCCGCCAAAGCCTCGATTGATGATCTTGTGCTTCGGAAAATACGTCTGCACATCGGTCCACCGTGCAAAAGAAGAACTGCCGACAAAGAGAATTTGCCCCTTTGCAGGTGGGTTCTTTTGATCAGCGGCAACAAAAGCAGCAATTTCTTTTGCAAAAGGTGCCTCCTTGACTGTCGACTGGGCGAAGAAAAGTGCAGATATCAGAACCATACAGTGATTATGAAGGTCTTGACACAACAAAAAAGCCCCCTTTCGGGGGCTAATTTGAATATTTAAACCCGGCAACACGCCTTTCTCGCGGCACCCTGCGGTGCAACTACCTCAGCCGAGGCGAAGCTTAACTGCTGTGTTCGGAATGGGAACAGGTGTGTCCTTCGCTCTATGGCCACCGGGAAATCTCAGAGGGTCCATGCCCTTTGAGAGCCACACATTAAAGAAGAAGCGCATCGAACAACTTTGTAAGGGCTGCATAATCAAGCCCTCGGACAATTAGTATCAGTCACCTTAATCCATTACTGGACTCACAGCTCTGACCTATCAAACTCGTAGTCTTCAAGTGTCCTTACTAATATGAGAAATCTAATCTTGAGGTGGGCTTGGCGCTTAGATGCTTTCAGCGCTTATCCCGACCAGACGTGGCTACCCAGCGTATGCTCCTGGCGGAACAACTGGTACACCAGAGGTCTGTTCACCCCGGTCCTCTCGTACTAAGGGCGACTCCTCTCAAATTTCTTGCGTGCGCAGTGGATAGGGACCGAACTGGCTCACGCCGTTCTGAACCCAGCTCGCGTGCCGCTTTAATCCGTGAACTCCGGAACCCTTGGGACCTTGTACAGCCCCAGGATGCGACGAGCCGACATCGAGGTGCCAAACCATGCCGTCGCTGTGAGCGCTCGGGCAAGATCAGCCTGTTATCCCCGGGGTAGCTTATATCCGTTGAACCCTGACGTGCCCACGCACAATCAGAGGGTCACTTTGCTCGACTTTCGTCCCTGCTCGACTTGTCAGTCTCACAGTCAAACCCACTATATACCAATACGCTCAACGGCTGATTTCCAACCAGCCTGAGTGGATCTTTAGGCGCCTCCGTTACCTTTTCGGAGGCGACCGCCCCAGTCAAACTACCCGCCTGACAATGTCTTCAACCCAGATAATGGGTCAAGTTAGTGAATCAGATGCAAAAGGGTGGTGTTCCATTGGTGCTTACGCTCCCACCTACGCTCTGCAGTTACACCCAATTCACAATGTCAAGGTGTAGTAAAGCTCCACGGGGTCTTTCCGTCCTACTGCGCATAGCCCGCATCTTCACGGGCACTACAGTTTCATCGAGCTTCTCGTTGAGACAGTTCCATAGTCGTTACACCTTTCATGCGGGTCGGTATTTAGCCGACAAGGAATTTCGCTACCTTAGGACCGTTAGAGTTACGGCCGCCATTCACTCGGGCTTCGATTCAATGCTTTGGTTTCCCTAACATCTCCTGTTAACCTACGAGCATTGGGCAGGTGTCAGCCCCTATACTTCGGCTTTCGCCTTAGCAGAGACCTGTGTTTTTGGTAAACAGTCGCCATGGATGCTTCGCTGCGACCCCTTGCGGGGCGCCCCTTATTGCTAACTTACGGGGCTCATTTGCCTAGTTCCTTAACGAGAGTTCTCTCGAACGCCTGAGTCTCCTCGACTCATCTACCTGTGTCGGTTTACAGTACGGTCAAAAATACGATTAATGCTACGGGACTTTTCTAGGCCCCTCGCAATCTGAGTTCGGTTACTCCGAAGAGTTTCCTTCCCCGACCTCGCTCACTTGAAAAACTCCCTTAACAGGAATTAGAGTTTCGGTCTAGCCCGCAACAACCAACGGTGCGGGATCAGATATTGAGAAACGTCCTCCCCTGGCTCGTATCCTGGGTCTGGAATGTCTACCAGATGTCCATCGGCTACGCCTTCTGGCCTCACCTTAGGAACCGCCTAACCTCCGTCTGACGAACATAGCCGGAGAAACCTTAGATTTTCGGCGGAAAGGATTCTCACCTTTCTTATCACTACTCATGCCTGCATTCTCACTTCCGTCCGCTCCACCACTGCTTACGCTGTAGCTTCACTGCAAACGGAACGCTCCCCTACCGATCATCTTACGATGATCCCGAAGCTTCGGGAGATGACTTTAGCCCCCTTACATTATCCGCGCAAGATCACATTCGGCCAGTAAGCTATTACGCACTTTTTAAAGGGTGGCTGCTTCCAAGCCAACCTCCTGGCTGTTTACGCGATCTCACATCGTTTCACACTTAGTCATCGTTTAGGGCCCTTAGCTGTCGATCTGGGCTATTTCCCTTTTGACAATGGATCTTATCACTCACTGTCTCACTGCCAGGCTCAATTTTATGGTATTCGGAGTTTGGTTGGATTCGGTAATCGGGTAAGACCCCTAGTCCATTCAGTGCTCTACCCCCATAAAACAATTCCTGACGCTGCACCTCAATGCATTTCGGGGAGAACCAGCTATCTCTGCGTTCGATTGGCATTTCACCGGACTTACCACAGTTCATCCCGAGACTTTTCAACGTCTATGAGTTCGGTCCTCCATGATGTGTTACCATCACTTCAACCTGACCATGGCAAGATCACGCAGTTTCGGGTCTAATAATGCTGACTTGACGCGCTATTCACACTCGGTTTCCCTCCGCCTCCATGTCTTAAACACTTAGGCTTGCCAACACTATTAACTCGCAGGCTCATTCTGCAAAAGGTACGCCATCGCACTTGACTGGATTACTCCAACCATTGTGCTCTGACTGTTTGTGGACACGACGATTTCAGGTTCTATTTCACTCCCCTACCCGGGGTTCTTTTCACCTTTCCCTCACGGTACTGGATGCACTATCGGTGACAAATTGTATTTAGCCTTACCCAGTGGTCTGGGCAGATTCAAACGGGGTTCCTCGTGACCCGTCCTACTCAGGTGCCACCTGCAAATTGTTTACAAATTTTCATATACGGGGCTATCACCCTCTATGGCCAGTCTTTCCAAACTTGTTCTATTAATTCTTAACTTTGCTTTTCTAACTTCTACTAATCAAACCTTCCTCACGATTACTCGATCAGAAGACTCAGTTAGGAGAAGTTAGTGGTGGTCCTACAACCCCAAAAGATAAATCTCTTGGTTTAGGCTCCTCCGCTTTCGCTCGCCGCTACTTACGGAATCTCTTCGATTTCTTTTCCTCTGCTTACTTAGATGTTTCAGTTCAGCAGGTTCCCTCTACACACCCTATTTTGTTCAGATGTGAGTGACTAAACATTACTCTAGCCGGATTTCTCCATTCGGAAATCCATGGATCAAAGCTTCTGTGCAGCTCCCCATGGCGTTTCGCCGCTTACGCGTCCTTCTTCGGCAATTTGTCCCTAGGCATTCGTCGTCGGCCCTCTTCAGCTTGCTTTACGCAGCTCTTACAGAGTCGCTCGATGCGCTTCTTCTTCTCTATGTGGCTTTCAAAGAACTTGTCTTTCTGTTGCACGCTCATTCATTCTTTAGTGGAATGGATCAGCGGCGAAGAGAAGTTATACCCTTTCACCATCCCCATGTCAAGGACATATTAAACTATTTGCAAAAATAGATTCTTTTTCTTGGGCTGATACGTCTTGAAATTCTTGGCTGTCACCGTTTTCATCGTTAGGGTTAATGATCATTTGAACCTAAAACGTGGCAACATTGCCTAATTACCCTCCAACAAAACTTGATTCAGAGTTTCCATCTTTCTTCCAGAATCATTCAGATTTTGAGATAGTTTTTCTTGGGTTTCTATTGGAGTAGTGCTCGCAATGTCTCGCCAGCAATGACTAAACCTTGAGCAATTTCTGATGCTTTTTGCGAAACCACATGACTTGGACCGTGTTTTCGATCCACCGAATCGCCATCCAAAGTGGCGAAATGATCAACGCAAAGGGCAAAAACTCCAAGGCAAACAGCGCAAAGAACAGACAAGTCGGTCCACCAAACGGCAGGCAAGAGCCATCATGAAACCAAATTTCCTTAATTCCGGCAGCAAAAACTATTGCACCAACAACTGTAGCGGTAATGAAATAAGTCACAAGCGACCATAAATAAGAGCCCTTCGATTGGTCAAAAAGGTCCATACCGTAGAAAATTGCCGCTGATTGTACAACCGCGCAAACCAAGTAGAAGTGAAATGTGTGCCGGCCCCACACTCCTAGTGGGAAAAAGGTCAGCGGAAAAAGTACGCCAATGCACTGACCAAAAATCAACAAAGACACTTTGCTTGCTCTAATTCCTATTCCGCAAAATCTACCAGCGCTGAAATTTGACAACCAATCACCACTTACAGTTATGATAACACTGCTCGTCTTACTCCGCGAGACTGAAAGCCGAAAGCCGAAAGCTAAAACCCTGGCATAACCCCTTTGACATTGACTCTCACATAATAAACGCCCTTACGAGCAGTGACAAACAACGTCTTTCCATCTTCACCAAAACATAGGTTCGCTGGCTGCTCGGGAAACTTGATCGTTTGCAGAAGCTTTCCGTCAGTGCCGTAGACCCGCACACCGTCCGCACATGCCGCCCAAATATTTCCGGTCACATCTACTCGAATCCCGTCTGCCCCGGGCGCCGACACTGTCCAAAGAGCGGTTCCAGCGGCTTTTCTGTCGAACGTGAACTTTTCCAAAAGACCGGCGCCGGAGTCGGCAACATAGACAAAGTCTCCTTTCGGTGAAAAGAGTACACCGTTCGGCATGTTTTTCCCTTTGTAGTATTGGGTCAGAGCCTCAGTCTTTAGGTCAATCATGTAAACCGACTTATGATCAAGCTCCGCCTGCTCAGGTCGAATCCCGTAACTCGGATCTGTAAAGAGGATCAGGCCACCGCTTGGGTGAACTGCGACATCATTCGGACTATTCAGCTTTTTCCCTTCGAACGCCGATGCGATAATCTTAACCTTTCCATCCTTACCGGCAACAGAAACCGAGCGACTACCGTGTTCACATGAATACAAATTGCCTGCCTTATCAATGGTTAGGCCATTTGCATTCTGTGTCGGTTCGCGAAAGACCGTAATTGCCTTCCCATCCCACTGGTAGATCCTGTTCGCCGGAATATCGGTGAAGAGCAAGGTCTTTCCCTTGGTCCAAACTGGACCTTCAGTGAACTGGAACGTTTGCGGAATCTTGACAATCTCCGTTCCCTTCTCAACAAAATCATTCATAAGCATCAGCTTAGTGGAAACGAGAATTGATAAAACCAACATTACATTGAATTATACGTTGCCACACATATGAACTTCGATTCCCATCGCCTGCAGCATGGTCGCCTTTGCTTCTAATCCCTTCTTCGCCATCTCAGCACTATCAGCATAAACCACGTTGATGTGGTTCGCCTTATGTCGAGCCATCATTTGGTCTCGTGTAACTCCATGGAGTACCGCATGCATGATCGGCCAAGCGGGAGTGGTCATCTGCCATCGTCTCTCAGTTTCTTCGGCAGGTAGCGAAATAGCCGAAGCAAGGCCGATGTCGGCGTGCAACGATCCATCCATCACGTAGACCCGGCTCCAAACCACATCCCCCGGCCGGGAAACACCTTTCAGCGATCCGCCGCCCAACCGGAAATAGACTGACGGTTGCCGCTCGCTAGATGCACCTGAGTATCCCCCCACAAAGTGCGAAGCCGGAGCGGCTCCCGAGATCAAGAAGACCCAAACGAATTGCCCCTCAAATTCCTCGCCATATCGAAGGTCATGCAGAGTCGTGCTTGGATCCATGCCCATTGCAGTCCAAACCCGATTCGTAACAAATGCATCAACTCCCGCACACTCATCCACTTCGTTGAAATGCGGCAACGCCAAACCTTTATAGAGTTCCTCGCTAGTCTCACGGTGGAAAACGGGCGGACGATCGGGATTATTGAGCAAGCCTTCGGCAAGATCCGATGCTGGGGCCATGTCCGCCAACCCTAGTTGATACTGAATCCCTATCGCATCACAGTTATAACGATCCGCCATCCGAACCGCGGCAATGTACAACTTGCATTGTCCAATAATGTGTTCTTCGACCAGATCAGTCACCGGATCAGTACCCGTGACGAAGGTCATGCCCCGATCCAAAAGCCATTGATAAACTGACCGTGCTTCGGCTTCGCTCACCAACTGCATCTCTGCCAGCAGGGCCGACTGTGAGAGCCTCTCTTTATAGATGCCGCATTTGTTCAACATCTCATCGTCAATGATCGCGTTGTACATCCCCATACAACCCTCATCGAAGACGCCGAAAATGGCGTGCTCATGCTTAACTTGATTTGCCAAAGCCACGCCTAAAGCATGCTCATCGGAACCAACGTGATTCGAACCTAGTGACTTCACATGACTAGCATCATGGTTAATTTTTCCAGTCGAAAGCCATTCGGATATTCCGTGCAGAAAGTAACTATCAGTAAATTCCTCACTCCAAATCGTGCTGTACTTCACTCCCATTTTCGTGAGCGATCCGTTGAGGTTGAGCAAGCCGACGAGGCCGGGCCACGTTCCGCTCCAGTTGGCTACCGTCAGAATTGGCCCCTGATGCTTTCTCAATCCGGCGAGCACGTGGTGGCTGTACTGCCAAACAGCTTCGGCAACGATAATCCTGGCTTTGGGATGGATATGCTTGAACACATCCATCCCCATCTTCTGTGAATCAATAAACCCATGCCCTTTTTCCTTATCAACCGGGTTCGCCCGTTTTAGAATGAATCCTTCTTCCTCGAACGCGTCGGCAATCTGAGCTTCCATATTTGCTTGCGCTGCCCAGCCAGTTTGATTCGCGACCAATCGCGAGTCGCCACTTGCGATAAGAATGATCTCATCGTGCTTGAGCTCGGTGATAGTCGGAATTGATGGAATGCGATATTGATTCATGTGGAAATGAGTCCCTTAGTTAGCGAGGTTTGGATTGTCGGCGAGGTACTTATCTGCTGAATTCTTGTCCACCAAAACCGTTGGCAGAATGATTCTTCGATCCTTTGGTTTATTCCCTTTCAAGAGGTCAGCTGCAACTTGGATTCCCATTGCACCCGGAGTTGGGTACTGGAAAGTAGCATCCATCTTGCCTGACTTGATCATCTCCACAACTTCCTTTTGGCATCCGTCAACACCTACGAACATTGGAGCCTTACCGGTCGGACGAGCGGCATCCCAAGCGAGTCTCGCTCCGATTGCCATTTCGTCGTTGTGCCCATAGACACAGTCAACCGGCTCATTCTTTTGTAAGAATGACTCCATATAAGCGCGAGCCTTCTGTCGCTGAAAGCCGCAATCGTCGCCGAGAATAACTTTGATTCCGGGAAATGCTTTTAAAGATTCTAAGAATCCATCTCGCCGATTCTGAGTTGCCGTAACATTGGCAATTCCTTGAATCATCAAAACAACACCCTTTCCGCCAAGCTTCTCGCCAACAAACTTCCCTGCCTGGCGTCCAATCTCAGTGTTGTCTCCACCTATATAGTAAGAGTATTTTTCACCTTCAATATCGCGATCCAACAAAATGACCGAAACGCCTTTGTCGAAAGCTTTCTCAACTGCTTTCGTCACCGACAGGTCATTCGGAGAAACGAGCATGACCTTCGGGTTCTTAATCAAGAACGTATCGATCATGTTGTTTTGAGTTTCCGACTTCCCTGACGCATCTTGGGTTTCGTATGTAAACTCTGAGACGTGCTTGTCTGCCTCGGCTTTAGTCGAAGCGTCGAACACCTTGCGCCAAGGGTCTTGTGAATTGGCTTGGGAAAACACGACCAATGGCTTATCCTTTGATTCGGTCGAGGTTGATGGAGTACCAGAAGTGGTATTTGTGTCTCCACCGGACGAACATCCGGCAATGACGAGAAGGGCAAGAAATGGGATGAGATTTTTCATGAGTCTGTAGTGCGTCCAATGCTCTGCAAATAGACGGCGATGAGAATGACGATTCCTTTCCAACCCATTCCCATATAGGTGTTAACACCCTTCAGAATGAGTAGGACATTGAGGCACACAATAAATAGTGCACCCAAAAACGTTCCAACGATATTGCCAAATCCACCAACCAGTGAGGTTCCGCCGACGACAACCGCAGTAATTGCATCGAGTTCAAATCCAGCACCTGCGTCCGGTGCTCCATTAGTGTTTCGTGCGGTAAAGATTAGACTTGCAACAGCAACACAAAGTCCGTTAATGGCATAGGCACCTACTCTCGTTTTTGTAAGATTGATCCCAGCGTATCGTGCCGATTGAGGATTTCCACCGACGGCATAAATATGGCGTCCAAAAACTGTCTTGGACAAAATGCCAATGGCTACCAAAGTCATCGCCATCATGATCCATGCATTGAGCGGTACACCAAGCTTTGGCGCAATGAGAAAATCCAATTTGTCCCCGAGACCACTGACCGTTCCGTTGTTTGTGTAAACGTAGGCGATTCCCCTCAGGCTAACCATTGCCGCGAGAGTAACGACAAAGGGTTGCATCTTTGAAACACTGATCACACCGCCGACTATTGCCCCAATCCCGGTTCCAACAGCTAGTACGAAGGCGATCGTCATGGGTGTGGACTTGCCAGATACTAGCCAAGTTGCACAAACGCAGTTTAAAAGCCCGATGAGGGAACCAACGCTGAGGTCAATTCCTCCAGTTAGGATCACGAAAGTCATGCCAACTGCCAGCAAGCCGGGAACTGCCAATTGATTGAGGATGTTTGCAAAATTCCCCACGGAAAAGAATGTAGCCCGTACCGAAATGGCAGCACCCATCAAAAGCACGATGAGTCCGACAAGGCCCTGATACTTCTGAAAAATGGAAATCCAACTACTTTGTTGGGATTGTGTCCGCATGGTCGTTGATTTGGCTGGATTCTACCCATAGATTTCTATGCAAGAATGAATTCGAGAGATTATCCATGCGGCGATTCAACTATCTGCTTTTTTCGGTCACTCTGGTTCTAGCTACTCGGCAACAAGTTTCGGCTCAAGTGAGTTCGGGTGCACTTGGAAACTTACTCCAACCCCAAGATGGAATTAGTCGAAGAGAATCGTCAACTTTTCGAAAAGGAAAAGATGGGAAGTATGACCGAAACGCATCACCTCTCTCGGACAACACAGAGCGAAGCAACTCCGACAATTTTCGCGTATCTGCCGGGCAAACACACGTTCTTATGGATGCAAAAGGTCCGGGAATTATCACGCACATGTGGCTCACCTTCCTTGGACCGGAACCTCAACAGTGGGCTCCGCAAGGTTCGGCAAATCACCAAGAAATGCTCCTTCGAATCTACTTCGACGGAGCAAAAAAGCCTCAAGTCGAGGCTCCAGTTGGAGACTTCTTTGCCAATGCATTTGGAAAACGATCCGAAGTCGTGAGCTTGCCAGTGGTAGTTGACGACGGAGACGCCTACAACTGTTTTTGGCAAATGCCATTTCGGAAGTCCTGCCGAATTGAAATTATTAATCAAAGTGCGAAGAACATTAATCTTTTGTACTACAACATTGACTGGATTCAGAAGACAAGCTTGCCAAAAGACGTTCCTTATTTTCACGCTCAGTACCGTCAGGAATATCCTGCCGAACACGGCAAAGACTACACCATCTTAGAAACCACCGGAAAAGGTCACTATGTTGGTACCGTCCTTTCGGTTCGAACCAGGAGTCCGAGTTGGTTTGGCGAAGGTGACGAAAAGATTTACATCGATGGAGAAAAGGAAGCCTCCATTTGGGGAACCGGTACAGAAGACTATTTCAATGCTGCTTGGGGGCTTAAGAAAAACTCAACACCGTACTTTGGCACGTCGTATTTTGATCAATGGGGGATCGTTGGAGGACACACCAGCGCCTACCGATGGCACATTAACGACCCAATCGTATTTCAAAAAGGAATCAAAGTCACGATCGAACACATGGGTTGGATTTCACCTGATGAAAACCCGGAGCACAAATCTAATAGCTGGAACGAACGCGAAGATGACTTCTCGAGTGTTGCTTTTTGGTACCAAACCGGAGAGTCAACATTCACTGCTCGAGCACCCGAGGCAAAGGCTCGTACTTTGCCAAGCCTAGAGCGGGTTACCGCTTATGCCTCAGGAAATGATGGAGTGAAGCACGGAGAAGGCTCGGTTTCTCCCCAAAACCTCGAATTCTTCGAGCATCCTCAATTGTTGTATCAACCTTCCAGCGATAAGGGCGCATTCATCGAGATTCCGATCACAGTTAAGGAAAAGGAGCCGCTTCGCCTACTACTCAATTGTTGTATCTCTTACGATTTTGGCAAGTACCAGCCCTATCTCAACGGCACAAAACTTGGTGAACCAGTGGACCTCTATTCAGTTACTACTGGTGAAAAGGAGATTCATTTGCTTGACTTTTGGCCATCTCCGGGAGATTACGTCTTACGTTTACAATGTGTCGGCAAAAACCCGGCATCCCAGGGCTATTTCCTCGGAATCGAATCGGTTCGCTTACGCGAGAGACGTCCGAGAGTTAAGGAAATGGGATTTGAAAAGGATTTAGATTGGAGAACCAATCAGCGTCTGGGCGGATAAACCTGTACGAAACTCATACAGACATTAAATATATTTG
>JBAXBU010000021.1:0-38651 GCA_037141835.1 Armatimonadota bacterium
TGAGCCTTGAGCCTTGAGCCTTGAGCCTTGAGCCTTGAGCCTTGAGCCTTGAGCTCTACTTCCAACCCAGATCTTTCCGCAATGCGTCAACCAACACTTTTGCCATCTTGCCTTGCGTTACCGCGTTCGGGTGCCACGAGCTGCCGATGCCGTCCTTCTCGTCTTGGACGGCAAAGTCAATCCGATGGACTTTCTTATCCAAGGGAATGGAGGCGATCGAATCCAAATAGCCTTTAAGGGTCGTCAGATGCTTCTCCTTTGGCGGCCAATTGTCCGACATCATGCTGCCAGTCGCGAGATAAATATGAGCCTCGGGAAAACGTTCGCGAAGCTTGGCAAGGAATATGCGGTAGGCACCGGTCCATTTTGCTTTGTCGGGAATTCCTTTGCCAAAGTCGTTGGTCGCCAAGTTCACGATGATGGCGTCGGTGCTGCTTCGATCCAAAAAGACCGACTGACCCCGCCCAGTACTTGGCAACGCAAAGTCAAAAATCTCAGGAATCGTGTTGTCTGGCCACATCTTTCTGCCCGACCAAGCGACAATCGTGCAGTCGGCTTTGAGTTGACGGGCAGCCACCCAGCCGTAAGTCAAATAGGCGTTGGCGGTGTCAAAGCTGTACGCTTCTTCCTTCGTTTTTCCGTCCACCCCAAATCCTGCGCTGATGGAGTCTCCGACGACCAAAATCTTTCTTGCCGCACTTGGTGGCGCCTCAATTCCTTTGTTCTCGACTCCCTTCCAGGTAGTCGATCCCGAGAAACACTCGGTTCGGCGAACCAGGGTGACCAGGTGCCTCTTGCTGTCTGGCAACGAAATCTTATAGTCAAGCTGCTCAGGGTCCAGCTTCAGAACGCTGGTGGCGGTCCCATCCACATCAACTTGCCAGCGATCATTGGCGGTACTGGCTCGAAAGTGAACCACCACCGAAGGGCTTTCGGCATAAAATTGAACCGCAGAACCGGGCCATTCGCACGCGTATCCGCCGAGACCATCCGACAAGAATCGACCAATCATCCTGGCGTTCGAAATTTGTGGCTGAAATGCCATCGCCACAAGGAGGTTAATCATGATTAGTCTCTCAACTCCACATTCATCTTCTCAACATCTCGCTTCATGCTTTCTCGATAGGCTTCCAATTTGGCGGCGATTGCCTTGTCGGTTACCCCAAGGATCTGGATGGCGAGCAGTCCTGCATTCTTCGCGTTACCAATCGCGACGGTCGCGACGGGAATCCCGCCCGGCATTTGGACGATGGAATAAAGCGAATCTACTCCACTTAAGGTCTTTGTCTGCACTGGGACGCCGATCACGGGTAGGGTGGTTAGACTTGCAACCATTCCGGGCAAGTGAGCCGCACCGCCAGCGCCAGCAATGATGACCGAAAAGCCATTCTCTCGGGCGAGGCGGGCATAGTTGAACATTCGCTCTGGAGTTCGATGCGCCGAAACAACTTCGACTTCATTGGCAATTCCAAATTCGTCGAGTATCTCAACTGCGGCAAACATCGTTGCCCAGTCGCTCTTGCTGCCCATGATCACGCCAACTTTCATCAGCTGTTCACCGCGGCTAAGGAGTCCATGTCATAAACCGCTTTGCTCAAAACTGACTTGTCAATTCGCTTGAGTAGGCCGCATAGCACTTCACCCACTCCACACTCGATAAACTTGGTCACTCCATCTCCGATCATGTTGTGCATGCTCTCGTTCCATCGCACGGAGTCTCGGAGTTGCTGCTCGAGTAGCTCATTCCAATAAACCGGATTCTCGACTACTTTTGCGGTCACGTTGCTGTAAACCGGCTTTCCAAAAGCAAAGTCTACGGTGGCGAGGGTCTTCGCCATTTGCTTGGATGGCTCCAACATGAGCGGGCTATGGAAGGCTCCACTCACGTTAAGCGGTAACACTCTCTTTGCTCCGGCTTCCGACAAAACTGGTCCTGCGGCTTCGACTGCTGCGACTTCTCCCGAGATAACCACTTGCCCCGGGCAATTGTCATTGGCAACGACAACGACTCCCGGAACCTTAGTCAAGGCTTCCTTGATTGCATCAGAATCTAGTCCTAGCACTGCCGCCATCGTCCCCGGCGCAAGCGTTCCCGCATCAGCCATGACTTGACCGCGCTTTCGTACCAATACGGCGCCGATTTCGAGGGTGATGTTCCCAGCGCATACATGCGCGGCGTATTCACCAATTGAATGTCCAGCAAAATACTCGGCGGTAACTCCGGTTTCGACAAGTGCCCGGTAAGCGGCGATCCCACAAGTAAACAGTGCAATCTGAGCATTTTGGGTTGCCCGCAGAGTTTCTTCGTCTGACTCAAAGCATAGTTTTGCGATGTCCATGTGCAGGGTTTCGGAGACTTCTTCGAACACTGATTTTGCAGCGGAAGAACCCTCAAACAAGCTCTGACCCATTCCGGGTTTTTGACTTCCCTGACCAGGAAAGATTGCAGCGATCATAGATTGATCGTACCCGCGAAGATTGTTTTGGTTCGGTATAATATCGGTGATATGAACACTATCGTGCTCAACTAGCTCTTGTCACTCCGCGCAATTCTCCGCGCCCCGACCCATAGCTATATCACGATATGTTAGACATTCTCCGTATTAGGGACTTCCGTAACCTTTGGTTTGGCCAAGCGATTTCACGCATTGGCGACGCCTTTTATTTTCTCGGTCCCATGTTCGTCATTCAGAAAATTTACAACGACAACGCCATGGTTGGTTGGGTCGGCGCGGTTGAGGCACTGCCATATCTGCTGTTCGGAACCATTGGCGGCGCGGTTGCCGACCGAATAGATCGCAAGAGGATCATGGTCTGGTCCGACATGCTTAGTGCGGTCGTGCTTTTCGCGTTTCTGTTTTATCTATTGTCCTTGCCTGGGCATCCACCTAAGTGGATCTTCTACGTCGTCGGTTTTCTGAGCTCCTCAATTCGAGTGTTTTTCTTCCCAGCTAAGAACGCCTCGATTCCACGTCTTGTTCCGCCCGACAAACTATTCAAAGCCAATGCTTTGAGTGCTTCAACCGACCAGCTTGCTTGGCTAATTGGCAACGTGTTGATGGTTTCGTTGGGAGTATTGGCAGATAAGTTCGGTGCAATGCAGTTCCTTAAAATTCTGCTTGTGGTGAATGCGCTCACGTTTGTATTTTCGGCGTTCTTCGTATTCTTGCTGCCGAAAATCGAGATTCAGCGCGATGAAGATCATGTAGAGCAGCACATGCTGACGGATATCAAGGAGGGAATCGCTTATGCCAAGCGGGACCGCGTCATCGGTCTGTCTTTGCTCACTTCGTTTGGCTTAGGGCTCTTTATGTCGCCCTTCTTCGTCGTTTATCTCGCGACGAACAAATTGTGGTTTGGTGGCAAGGCGTCGCCGCTGGCATTCATCGAGACCTGCTTCATTGTTGGCATGCTTTCAATGAGCTTCATTGTGCCTCACCTAAAAATAAAGAAAGCTGGAATGGCATTTGGGCTTGGCTTATCCATCGCCGGAATTTGCGTTCTTGTTATGGGGCTCTCGCCAATTTTTGGCTTCTATTGTTTATGGAACTTGGTCTGTGGATTTGCAATCGGCGCAGTTGATGTCCCGATGAGAACCTACCAGCAGCTCAAAGTACCGGACGAATTCCGTGGGCGAATCATGTCGTTGGGGCAACTCATTTGGATGAGCGTTCAGCCGATCGGAATGTCGCTTGGCGGGCCTTTGCTTGGAGTGCTTGGGATTGTGAAGATGCACATTCTTATGGGTACTGGATTCGCGATTACAGGTGCGGCTCCCTTGCTCGACAAAGAATTTCGCGATGCAACCATTCCCGATCAACCGTCCACTCCTGAGGGCGAAGAGTTTGTGCATTCCATTCTTGAGGAATATCCGATTGGCACACTGGACAGAGAAAACAAATGAGTGACGGACGAGTAGGCGTAGACGAGAGTGGAAAAGGGGACTTTTTTGGTCCCCTAGTGATTGCGGCGTGTTACGTCGGTGCCGAGCATTTGGCCGAGCTGGAAGGAGTAAAAGACTCCAAAAAGCTGACCGACCCGCAGGCCCTGCGCTATGCCGACATCATCAAGCGAGTCTGCCCTCACAGCGTCATTGCGATCATGCCAACCAAGTACAACGAACTGTACGCCAAGATCGGCAACCTCAATAAACTTCTTGCCTGGGGTCACGCCCAAGCTATCGAGAACGTTTTGGAGGTTCAACCCGCGAAGACCATTATCAGTGATCAATTCCAAGCCGGTGGGCACGTCGTCAAAGCCCAATTGAAAGAACTTGGTCGCCAAGCCGAATTCATCTCCCGAGTCCGAGCCGAAGCCGATATGGCGGTTGCGGCGGCGTCTATTCTCGCCCGAGCGGAGTTCCTTCGTCGCCTTGAGCAGTTGAGTCGCGAGATAGGCATGACTTTGCCGAAGGGTGCGACGAACGTGATTCCAACCGGAAAACGGGTCGTCGCCACCCACGGCCCTGAGTCCCTTTCTCGCGTCGCAAAGATGCACTTCAAAACCGCGAAAGAAGTCCTGGGTGGCTAGGCGTCTCGCCTGATCTATCTCTCTCGATTAGGTGATTATATTGAAAAGGAACGTATCAATTTGAAAGTGAAATTAACTATTCGGCTTTGCATGAACAGCGATCTAAAGCCAATGCCCGTCCCCGGAGGGGACACAGAAGTTAGCCAGGGTGTCGCCGACATATTGAGCACAAGCGAAAATATGTTGGAGACCCCTGGTGGATCAGAAATAGTCTTGAGTCCAAGGTCGCTCCGGTTACCTGTTAATTCAATAGGACTCATTGAGCGGCCCCGGCTGTTACAGCCGCTTCTTCATTCGATGTAAGAAAGCTCATTACCGATGTCCAATCAACCAACACCTAACGAAATCCAGCAAATCCAATCCGCATATCGCCGACGAATCTTGGACGCCTGGAACATACCACCTGGCTCCCGGATCCTCGAAGTCGGATGCGGACAAGGGGACATGACCGTTGCCCTCGCCGAGTCAGTTGGACCGACTGGCTATGTCGTTGCAACCGACATAGCCAGCCGCGACTACGGCTCACCGCTTAACCTCGGGCAAGCCACTGATCTCATCAAAGACTCCGAGCTCGGCAAAAGAATCGAATTCCACTTCGACTGCGACGTCACAAGTCCAGATTTCGAAGCAATGGACTTCGATTATGCGGTGATGGTCCACTGCTCGTGGTACTTTGACGGCGTCGACCAGTTAGAACAGACTCTTTCTTCCCTCATAACCAGAGCCACGCGTCTCTGCTTCGCCGAATGGGATACGGTTCCTCAATCCACCGATCAAATCCCCCACTTCCTCAGCGTGCTCATCCAGGGCCAGCTCGAGGCATTCAACCCCGCCAGCACCGCAAACATCCGCTCGCCTTTCACGGTAAACCAACTCAAACAAATCATTGTCGACAGCGGTTGGACAATAACACACACATCCTCACCCGACACCACTGGCCTCCAAGACGCTGACTGGGAAATCGCCGAATGCCTCACCAACTCCCTCAGCCACGCCAAGGCCCTTAATCTTCTGCCAAAGCATCTCACCCTTATCGAGGGTCAACTCGACACCCTCCGCCAACTCACTAAGCCGAGCGGAAACACTCCGCTCAACTCGGTCGCGATTGTGGCTAAGGTAAAATAACTCAACCTTTACAGGAGGTGTTTGACTATGAATACAGGAATGAAATTAACCGCCAAATCACCTCGTTTTGTTGTCCTTTAAGCGCGCAAGCCTTAGGACCCTTACCAAGAACAAAAAAGTAAAGAAATGATTTTCAAAGACATAGAAACAGACCAGGAATGGTCAGATGCAATGGTTCTTCGGAACAAATTCAACTGGTGCCACCCCACCACAGTGGCTGAGTCAAAGTCGATGTTCGAGCTCTCACGAACAACTCGAAATGACGATCGCCATGTCGGCATTGACAAAGGTTCAATTGTGTATTACGGAGGCGTTGTGCACAACCGCAATGCCGAAGGATCCACGTATTGGTTCAGCATTTACGTTGATCCTCATACTGAATATTCGCAAAGCTATTACCGTGCAGCCATTGTCGAGTCGGTAAGGCGCATTCAGGAGTTTGGCGGCAATTGTGCAACGATTGAGGCCAGGGGAGAGTATCCGTGGATTGCCGAGATACTAAAGCGAGAAGGGTTTGAACCTAGCATGAAGGCCCCCTTTTCCTGCTTGGATGTCACCCAGACCCACTATCAATCACATCCTAATGTGATCTCGTTTGCGGCATTTCTAGAGCGATTTCCTGAAGATGGGCTCCACAAAATTTGGAGACTCGAAATGGATATTGCTGCCGATCTGCCACTGCCATATCCGTTTAAGGAAACCCCTTACGATTCATTTGCAAAGTCGCTCCTGGACCCAGAAGTTGACCTCGCCAGCAAGTTTCTGTATTTTGCCGATGGGGAACTTCAAGGTATGTCTCAATTATGGCCATCAAAGGTTGACTCAAAATTGGCAGTGAATGGATTGACCGGAGTTCGGCGCGAGTACCGTCGAAGAGGCGTTGCTTCGCGGTTGAAGCAACACTCAGCTTCCTGGGCAAAAGAGCGAGGAATCGAGAAAATCTTCACCGACAACGAGGAGAATAACCCGATGTATCAACTCAATCTGCAACTGGGATTCCGACATCTCTTCGACTATGAGGTTTACTCAAAGCCGTGCTGATCGATACCCATTGCCATATTCAAAATCCGGAGAACTATGATAATCCGGACCAGATCGTGGCAGATGCCCTTGCGGCTGGGGTCGAAAAAATCGTCGTCGTTGGGTGCGAGCCCAACGACTGGCGAACCGTTACCGAGTTCATCGAAAAGCACGAAAATGTTTACGGCATCTGTGGTTGGCACCCCAACTACACCGCCGAATACGACCCAATTGAGCTCCCAAAACTAATCAAGGTTTTGAGGCATCCAAAGATACTTGCGCTTGGTGAAATAGGATTGGACTACCATTGGGACTATTCGCCCCACACCCTCCAGATTCAAGCACTTAGGGATCAGCTTAGAGTCTCAGAAGACTATAGCAAACCGGTTGTTTTCCATGCGAGAGAAGCCTATTCAGACCTTCTCGATATCCTGGAAAAGGTTCCACCCCGAAAGTATCTGTTTCACTGCTTCGCCGGAACAAAAGATGAGGCAAGGCGAGCTCTGAGGCTCGGCGCATGGTTTGGGTGCGATGGCCCCATAACGTACAAGAAGGCAGATGAATTGAGGGAAGTCTTTCAGTTCATCCCGGTCCATAAAATTGTATTAGAAACCGACAGCCCGTACATGTCTCCTGAGCCATTTCGTGGGAAACCAAATATGCCGGCAAACATTCCCATTATCAACAAAAAGCTGGCCGAGCTGCATGGGATGACCGAGGAAGAAATGGCAGACCAAACTACGCTGAATGCCAAAGATTTCTTCGGATTCTAGTGGTCTGTTTCTCGAACCGACTGGAACTTCTTGCCGGGAGCAGACATCTCGGTGGATCGTTGCTTATTTGCAGGCGACTTTTCTGGCGCGGAACCGCCGATCAATGGTCCGATCAGCTTATAGCCAATAAGACCAACTATCAACGGGATCAGAACCCACTTGCCGACATTTACGACGACTATTCCAAGGGGGGTCAATTGACGTGCCATAAATTTCTAACCTTATTGTATCTCGGATTAGCGATTGATCTGAAACAGCTCTCGTTGCTCATTGCCAAATAGGAAGCTTTGGGGTGAGTCCCAGCAAAGCGCTTCGCACTGGTTTGCCCCATAAAAGGGAATTTTCTTCATCAAATGATGCAAGATTTTGTCTCCTTTGGTAAGGTCAAAAATCTGGATCGATTGATTAGGAAATTGAGTGAGCAAAGCAATTTGTTTGCCGTCGGGTGAAATGTCGCACGCCGTGACCCACCCGCCTAAGTCTTCGTTCGTGTCTAATTTCGTCAAGACGTTGACCTGATCGTAACGAGGGTTCTTTAGACAATAGATCGATGCCCCAACATCGGGAATCTTCGATTTGCCCGCTCGCCACTTGGTGATAAAGTAAAGCGTTCCTTTCCAAGCCGCAATTGACTCGCAGTCATAGTGCCACGAAGACGTTTCGGTTTTGTCCGGGTAAGCGACCCTGATCTTCTTGACATCCTTGATGGTGGTCGCCGTCAATGGATTTGGTTCTTTGAACGCATAAACGCACAGATCTTTGCGGAAATTCAGGTTGTCGCCGCAGTCCGAAACGTAAATGGTATCTCCGTCAATGGCAATGTCTTCCCAATCGAAGTTGGTGGAACCTTCCAACTTAATGCCCTCGTATTCAGATTGATTAGGCTGGATCAGCTTCCCATTTTTGTGGATTGCAAAGATTCGAGCGCTGTCTCCACTGTCGTTATGAACCCAATAAGTGTCCTTGTATTTGCGACTCTTCGCGATGCCGCTCATTTCATCGATCATTCTCGATTCGACGGTAGCCATCGGGGTGATCTTTGTTTGCAGGAAGATAAAGGCTAAAAACATTGTAGAGACCCCCATTGCGCATATGTCATTGTTTCAATGGGATAGTAGTTCCGACGTTGCCACGACCAGCGTCAATTATTATTGTACTGCCCTTGGCGGCAGATTCTCGAATGACGTCCCACTTGTACTTTTCAAGGTAGGCAGGGTTCTTTCGCATGGCTTCACCGACAGCTTCAATTTCCTTCACCTTGGCGAACGCCGCCTGGTTCTGATTCTGGCTTTCCACGACCGCACGGTCTGGCTGAATATTCGAAAGGTCCGCGCTGAGAAGTCGAAGCGGTATTTGCTTCTCAACGAAGGCGTCCGCAACGGCGGTCGAAATGTCTTTGCAGAGCTGATCGTACTTAAGCTGGCACTCATCGAAGTTTTTGTACTTCAAGAACACCGACCGAATCTTATTTCGAATGACTGACTTGCCAAACTGATCGTAAACGCGAGCCAAGGTGATAGTATAAATTTCGGAATCCGACGGGCTTTGCTCTGCCGTTAGGCTCTGAAAAATGGAGTCTCGCAGTTTTTTATCCGTCGGCACAATGACCTGTAACCGCACGTCGGCTGTAAATGGCGCGCCGTTGGGGTCTGACGTTCGAACGCGGTGATCTTCAGGGTCCGTCGTAGTTGCGCCGCCAAAAGACTCCTTGATGGTGACGGCAGTTGCCTCGCAAAGAACGAGTCGGTTAGAGAACCCGCTTGCGCTTGATTTACCGATGTCAACTTGTCCGGCTTCCGAGGTAGCTTCCTGCCAACCGTTTGATGTAAGAATCTTAGAGACGTATCCCGGTGGTATGTTTTTGACGTTACTGCATCCAACGAGAAATGTGGATGTGATGATGAGAATTACAAGGCTTTTCATTTTGATGTTTGGCTGTTAATCCGGCTGTCGATAACAGAGCGGTCGATGGTTTGTTTGGGCACAAGGTTCGCCCTGCCGTTGGCAAGAAACCAACCGAGGACCGCAACCGCCCAAAGAGACCAGATAATTGACATTGTTTGCTTGGGGATCTTAGTTTCTGGATTTTGTTTCCTAGCTTTTGAATTCACCATGGAGCAGATCACGAGAGCAAGCCCCGTGACAAAAGCAACCATCAAAGCGTTGGCGTTAAGCGAAATGTAATCAAGCATAATTCTTTGTTTTCCTCTTGTCCTTTCAAATTGAAATATCTTGTTTCTCTCCCTCGAACATCGACATAATTTCGGGCTCGTCGAGCGGAGAATATGCCCTTTAAGGCTATGATAACTCCATGATTGCTTCCATTGCCTGTTTGTTTGCCTTTAGTCAGCAAGATGCTGGCTTTAAATATCGAGAATATGAAGCGGACAAAATCAAGCCAGCCGAATTTGCCCAGCGAAGGAGAGAGTTCGGTTTCCGTCTGCCAAAAGGCAGCGTGAGCGTTTTGGTGACCAATCCTTCACACCAACGATCAAACGACACCGACTATCGGTTTCGCCCAAATTCCTATTTTTGGTATTTAACCGGCTGTGAAGAGGAAGACTCGGCGCTGATTGTTGCACCCGACGGGATAACGGTTGATGGAAAGACCGTAAAAGAAGTCCTGTTTGTTCGAGACAAAAATCCTGGTGGCGAAACATGGACCGGCATCATCATGGGACCACAAGTTGCCAAAGAGACTCTCGGAGTCGAAATGGTGCTTTCCAACAAGAGGTTTAGCCAAGTCTTGGCTTCAACTCACCCAACATCCGTCAGTCTGGTCGAACGCCCGACCGGGCTTTCGGGAGGAGTCTTGAACATGGTCACGGCTTATGATAATTGGTCAAAGGCATTCACCAAAGACACGGGCGCAGCAATAGAGCTTGGCGATATGCGAAGTGTCAAATCTCCCGCGGAAGTTGCCCTAACTTGGAAGTCGATCAACGCAACCGTAGCGGCTCACATTGAGGCACTAAAATCTTGTGAGCCTGGCATGCGAGAGTACGAGATTGCATCGTTGGTGGAATACATTTTTGCCCGAAACGGATGCGAATCTGTTGCGTACGGTAGCATCGTCGGGTCCGGAGTTAATTCCTGTGTTTTGCACTACGAATCCGTGAGAAAAACCCTTGAAAAGGGCGACTTCATCTGTATGGATGTAGGCGCTGAATACCATGGTTATGCCAGCGATGTCACCCGAAGTTATCCTGCCAACGGAAAGTTTTCTCCCGAGCAAAAGCAGATTTACGAAATCGTTCAAGAGGCTCAAGAGGCAGGCGTACAAGCTTGTAAAGCTGGAGTGCCTTTTGGTTCTGCAGACAACGTTGCCAGGAAGATTGTTGCCGATGGCCTTGTACGTCTTGGGATCATTGCAAATCCAGAAGAGTCAGGTAAGTACTTCATGCACGGAACTTCCCACTACGTTGGGCTCGACGTCCATGACACGGGTAAGGGCGGACCCCTGAAGGCTGGTCAGATCCTGACGGTTGAGCCAGGCATCTATATCAAAGAAGGATCGCCATGCGATAAGAAATGGTGGAATATTGGAGTCCGAATCGAAGATACGGTTTTGATTACCGACAACGGTCCGGTTAATATGAGCGGCAACGGCTTACCACGCTCAGTGGTTGAAATTGAAAAGCTGATGGCGATGCCTGGGCTGGGCAACCGACCGGAAGGGAAAGTAGCGGTCAAAGGTGGAAACTAGATTTTTCCTAAGATGGTCTCACTGTCCTCAACTCTGAGCCCTGCTCTGTGAGGTATGAGCTATGAGCTATGAGCTATGTTCTTTGAGCTTTGAGCTTTGAGCTTTGAGCTTTGAGCTTTGAGCTTTGAGCTCTGAGCTATGTTCTTTGAGCCTTGAAGCCTGGACTCAGCTATAATGATTTCATGCTTCTTCAGGGCAAAAAAGGTCTAGTTCTCAACGTCACCAATAAGAATTCCATCGGCTGGGCAATCGCCGATCTGGCGAACCAACACGGCGCAATCGTTGGCGTTGGCGCGCAAAACGAGCGACTCCAGGAAGGCGTCGACAAACTGCTCGACGGAAGAACTGGCTTTGAAACCGTCCAAATCGACTTTGGATTTGAAGACCAATATGAGACCATGCGCAAAGACGTCGAACGAAAGCTCGGCAAGCTCGACTTCCTGGTCCACTCAGTCGGTTACGCACCTAAAGAAGCTTTAACTGGACGATTTCTTGAGACAAGTCTTGAAGACTTCCAAGTCGCCATGAATGCCAGCGTGTATTCGATGGTTCGCACCTGTCGCGAACTCGAGCCGCTGATGAATGAAGACGCGAGCATCATAACCCTCAGCTATATCGGCTCAACCCGGGTCATGAACAACTACAAGGTGATGGGGCTTTGTAAAGCTGCCCTTGAAGCATCGGTTCGATATCTTGCCTATGAACTTGGCGACCGAGGAATCCGAGTCAACACTGTCTCCCCTGGTCCGATCAACACAATTTCTGGCCGAGGCGTCTCCGGCCTTGGCGCGTTCATCAAGAGCGTTCACGAAGTCGCGCCGCTCAAGCGAGAGTATGGGCAAGAAGAAGCTGCTGGTGCTGCGCTCTATCTACTGAGCGATCTGAGTAAGGGCGTTACTGGTCAGATCATGTTTGTCGATAGTGGCTACAACATCATGGCGGTTTAGCTTTGTATTCAATTCGATTCAATCGTTAGAAATGTTTTTGAAGATTTTATTGAATATTGATTTCTCCGCTACATTTCAAGAAACGATTTCGTCTTGGAACTTATGCAGATTGCAAGGAACCCAAGACCTCTAATTCATTCAAAGTTAAATAGACTGTGTTTGATTGTTTCGCTGTTTCTGTCCGCATTATTTATTGGTGCTCATCAGTTAAATTTTGCGTCTGCTAAAAAGACATTTAGCCCATTTTTAGGCAGCACTCCTCCAGCCAAGAATGCTGCATTGGCATCTTTGTTAGCTCCTGGCCCGCCAAATCTGTCGGTTTCGCTCGAAGGATTTATTCGAAACATTGACCCTCACTTCAATTCCGTACCAGGAGTAG
This sequence comes from Armatimonadota bacterium, assembly GCA_037141835.1. Classification (GTDB taxonomy): domain Bacteria; phylum Armatimonadota; class Fimbriimonadia; order Fimbriimonadales; family Fimbriimonadaceae; genus Fimbriimonas. Next base: position 12,481 of record JBAXBU010000021.1, read on the forward strand.
AGGGACTTGAGTTACAAAGATGGACCCCAACTGATACTGGATGGGTCGCCGCAGGGTCCATAGGTAGCCCTTCATATTTTGGGGATGGGCGACGGTATGACATGTACCAGGGCCCGGGTTCTGAGGAAGGTGGTACCTATCAATACCGGGCTAGATATGTCTATTACGATACTTTTGGTGTTTTACAGACCACAGGATGGGCATCCGATAGTGTTACTTGGACTTCAAGTGGGCCTACTCCACCTCATGATTCCTCTGCTCCAGGTGATGGCTGCGGGCAACCGAATCCAAAGAGTGGAGGCGCGCCAAATAACTGTGGAGACGAAGGAAGGGCCGCCGACCCAGTCAACCTTGCAACTGGGTACGAGAGCTATCGACCTAAGCCCGATTTATCGGTCTACAATCCGATTGGTCCCGACGTTGTTTTCCAAAGGACTTATAATGAACTTTCAAATCTTCAAAATGAGGGCGGGTCTGGTTTGCCGCTTGGTTGGTCCCACAATTACGATGTTCTCGCGAATTTCGATCCTACGCTAGGGGGCTGGGGTGATGTCTTACTTAGATTTCCTGGGGGCTCAAGATTAAAGCTTGAGCCAGTTTTGTCCGGGGGGGCGGCAACTGGAGCGTTCTTGCGCCCTGCAGGTTCACCTTTTGTTGCGACCGGCGTTCCAAGCACTACAACCGTCGGTGCCTGGACAAGTATTACGATAAAGTGGACGGACGAGACAATTTGGACTCTTTCAGCTTCTACGTCATCTTCGCTTCGGCTATCAAGAATTACCGTAAAGACAGGGCAATACATTGACCTCCAATGGACTGGTGAATTCCTGCAAACCGTGAAAAATCAGACCGGTGCCACCCTTTTGACTCTAATTTATAGTGGTGGACCGACCAATCTAATTGTCGAGTCAAGAGATTCATACGCGAGAAGTACTTACTATTCATTTGACGCGTTTTCGCGACTATTGAATGTTAGCCAAGTTGTAACTACTGGAACATCAGGGCCGCCTGTGAAGGCAACTTATGGCTATACGACAACTGGTGCCCGGAGTTCGGGGCTACTTAGCTCAATTGTTGTGCCGAGTCCTGCGGGTGGAACTGCAACCAGTATGGCTTCTGTGAATTATAACTCTGCTAATTCAAGAGTTCAGAGCTTAGTTGATGCTCACGGGAACGCGGTTTTTTATACTTATGGGGCTAATTCGACTTTGGTCCAGCATAAGGATTCATTAGGCAATATTGCCCTTCAGTACACTCAAAAATTTGATAGTCTTAAACGAAATTCAGGAATTACGGATGCCCTCGGCAAATCAACATTGTTCGAATACCTGGACTCATCCAATCCAACCAGACCGACAAAAATCACCGACCGAGATGGGCGGATTACCCTAATGGCTTATGACGCCTTCGGTAATCAAACTTCCGTAACGACACCAAGACCGGTCACAACCATATTTTCGTACGACTACACAAATTGGCCAACTGGTCGGCTCGTTCAAATTCAGCGAGGAACCGACAACCCGGCAACAATCAGTTATTTCACAAACGGTCTTGTGAATACGGTCACGACCGCTACTCCGGGGGCAACCACGGGAACGGTTAACATATCGTTCACATATGACGGGCTTGGTAATGTACTCACGAAAACCGTGCCTGGTAACAATGCTGTCACAACCGCCACGACAACTTTTAGCTACACCGCAGACGGAGCGTATACCCAGGCAGCGGCTCTAGGGCAGCCCATCCGGGTCACCGATCCAAATGCAAATGTCAGGCGATTCCGCTACGACTCTCAAGGTCGAGTAACGTCTGCCTTTGACCCGATAAATGCCCAAACCAACGTTACCTATAACATTGTCGGCAAACCGCTCCAAATCACGCTGCCTGCAACTGGTCAAACCGGTATTGGTAACGGCACAGTTGTAAATGCTTACCTTTGGCCTGACGGACCTCAATCCTCGACCACCACTTTCAACGAGTCTGGCGTCCAGGTCAAGCAGGTTTCCCGAAATTACGGTGACGAAGGGGAAGTATTGAGTGTTGTTGGCAACACTGAACTCTCCACTTACGTTTACGACGCCCTTTACCGGGTCAAATCAATGTCCGACGGAAACGGTAACGCGACAACCTATTTGTATAACTCAGTCGGAAGACTCTCCCAAATGACAATGCCAGGCGGAAATGTCGAACAGTATCCGTCCTACGATGGAGAAGGGCGTGTCCTTCAGCGGATTGAACCTCGTGGCAGAATCATCAACTACACCTACAATGACCCCGAAGGTCGTTTGACCTTAATCGATTACCCATTGACGCCAACCGATAATGCAGGGTTTACGTACGATTCTTATGGTCGACTTCAGTCTCGATCCGATGGGCAAGGCTCCTACCAATACACTTATGGCCGTCAGGACGAAGTTCTCACCGAGACAACAAGCTACACGGGAATCAAGCCGGTAACCCTGACTCGAGGCTACTATCCCGATGGGAGCCAGTCGGGACTTGTAACTCCTTTGGGGAATTTCACCTACAACTATGATGCCGGAAGCCGCCCGACATCCATGGTCAATCCGTTCGCCGAGACAACATCATGGTCTTATTTTGCGGATTCGAGCCTGAATCAATGGACTTATCCAAATGGATCGAAGTCAAATTATACATATAACGCTTTGGGGCAATTAACGAGTTTGCTCAGTAGAAACAGCACAAATACGACCCTGTCCAGCTTCACGGCGTTTACATATAATGGAGTGGGGAATTTACTTAGTCAAGCTCTAAGTGTCCCAGCCCTTACAACTTATGGCGGAACCAACACCTACACTTACAACTCGAAAGACGAGCTGCTAACTTCGGTTAGTGCAAGAGGTGGTGGATTCTCTCATTCGTATATGAATGACAATGCTGGCAACTTAACCACTCTTAGAGGAGCCGCGAAAACTTACGACGCCAAGAACCAATTGACGGGCACAGGCTACGTCTACGACGCGGCCGGCAATCCAACGACCTACGCGACCAAGGTTCAAACATTTGATACCGAGAATCGGTTGAAGACATCCGGAACTTACTCTGCTGGTTATCGAAGCGACAACCTCCGGGCGTGGAAGCAGGTTGGCACGGTGAAAGTCTTCTTCATATACGATGGCGGCACACTGCTCTACGAAGTAGCTTCAAATAGCACGCCAACAACGCTGATCATATCTGCCGCCAACACCTTTGGGTCAAGCGGGCTCGTTTCCAGAAGGACGACGACGAACACAACGGTCGGTCTGCCAACGTCAGGAACGTCTACCTTCTACCTGTTCGATGAGCGAGGGAATACCATTCAACGGCTGAATAGCAGCCAGGCAATCTTGTCCCATCACCGAACCGATGCGTACGGACTCACCACCACCAATGTGGCAGTGGCAAATGACCCATTCGTTGGAATGGGTGCCCAATACGGCTATTACTACGAGTCTTCGCTTGGCATGTTCTGTCTCACCAATCGGTATTACGACCCAACCAACGCCCGTTTCCTTACCCGCGACCCGATCAGCTACTCCGGTGGAATGAACTTGTATGGGTACGTTGGCGGTAACCCCATCATGAGGGTTGACCCGAGCGGAACCGACTGGGATCCTGCTGGTTTAGGTCGAATTATTAATAGACTTACTAACGAATCAGCTGAAAATATTCGAGAATTTTGGGCGGACAAAGGAAATATTGGAATTGGAGTTGCAACTGTTGCCACAACTGTAAACGACTTTTTCGGGCATGCCGCCAGTGGGATATTAACGATGGGTACAGCCTTGGGCGAGTACTCCGGTGGATGCGGCTCCGGGTGGGCTGCCACCCTTGATGGGGTAAACATTGCCCTTTTTGCCTTCGCTGCTCTACCAGGTGCTGCGGTCTCTGCTGAAGCTCAAGCCGGTGAACATGCGGTCTATGCTGCATTCAAAGAAGGAGAAGTAGCATATATCGGAAGATCCATTAACATTCGGGTCCGTGAATCGCAACATATTTATGACGAAAGAGACTTTGGGGGTCTGAAAGCCCTTTTCAAAAACCTGACCCTTGAAGAATCAAAGTTGTTAGAACAAGCAACAATTGAAAAATATGGAATCGATAATCTTCAAAATATGCGCAACTCAATTGCAAAAAATAATCCTTTATATAAGAAAGTAGACAGCGTAAGGCACAAGGTAAAGTAAATGAGACGAGCAAAGATTGGAGATTATTTCACTAAAGTTATAGAAGATGAGGAGTATACGATACAGTTTGTTTTTAAAGACAAAATAGATGGTTCATATTTTCGAGTTTTTAAGGGAAACGGAGTTAAACATGCGAATTTGATAATTGACAATTTCGGACTGCCACTACTGCAAGCACAAAAAACAGGGGGCTGGGTTTTTGCCGGAACATCCGATCCGGGTAATGTTGAATTCGGACCTATACTTGGATTCGATTCTGTATACCCAACAGATTGGTATTTGATTAAAGGGAAATCTAAAATACCCCTTGGGGAGACTGTGCCGGAATGCTACCGTCAGTTAACCGTAATAGGAGTTTATGGATCTGACGTGCTGGACCATTTTTTAACAACTGGAGAAAATAAATATTCGTATGAGAAGTGGATGGAGTACAAAGAAAAATTTGGTAAATGAAAAATTGATTAGATGGTAAGAAATTGGAACGATGATCATTTGATCCGTTGAAAGTAATGACGGAATTGTGAACGAATGGGGAATTTGATCGCCCATGGGTAGTTCTTCAAAAGTGGTGACTTTGCCAGGAATAAGCGCAACCTATGGTGCCGATAATCTTAGCTGGTGGCCTTCCAACTCTTTGATCCCTATCGCAAGAAACTACATCCAACCGAGGTCGACCTTATCTCGAAGATGGCGGCACACCGCTCTACGAAGTAGCTTCAAATAGCACGCCGACGACGCTGATCATTTCGGCTGCGAACACTTTTGGCTCTAGTGGCCTGGTCTCTCGCCGATCGACGACTAACACAACAGTCGGTCTTCCAACGTCAGGAACGTCTACGTTCTACCTGTTCGATGAGCGAGGGAATACCATTCAACGGCTAAATAATAGCCAGGCAATCCTCTCACATCATCGAACCGATGCCTATGGTTTGACCACAATAAACGTTGCTGTTAACAATGATCCATTTGTGGGTATGGGGGCTCAATACGGCTATTACTACGAGTCATCGCTTGGCATGTTCTATCTGACAAACCGATACTACGACCCAACGAATGCTCGCTTCATTACTCGTGACCCAATTGGATATGAGGGCGGAATGAATTTGTATCGCTATGTTGGCGGCAACCCGATCGGTCGGGTGGATCCAAACGGCACCGACATGTATGATACGCTTAACAGTTGGGCGGTTAGTGGTTATCTGCGAGGTGGATTCTGGGGGCACGCTCAAGCGGAACTATCTAATGCCGGTACCGCCCTCATTGATACTATCGGTGGTCAAGCCGTCAAGTCGCTGTCCACAAAATCTGGTGACGCAGCAGGTGCCGGGCGCACTGCAGAAGCATGGGGATATGGTGCTGCTACCGTCGGCTATATAGCCTTGGAAGCTTTCACTTGGGGGCGAACTGGAGCAATGATCAATGCGCCGCTGAAAGGAACAAGAGCTGCTGGAACCGATTTTTCCCACTTCATCGCTGAGGCAACGATGAAAAAATACCCTTTCTGGCAAATTATTTTTGGTCCAGTGAAAAATCGGACTGCCTTTAACGGAAATGTTGTCTCCGTAATTGAGCATGCAATGACAGACCCATATAAACACAATTTCTTGCCGGTACTTTTGAAAAAGAAAGTTCCGCAGTATGGATTGTTTCGGTCTTATCTCAATAGATCACCTCAGTGGTTACGATTCTTAATTTTTCGACCCGGAACTTCGTTTATTGGCGGATCAATAGATAGTGACTGCTAGAATAGTCGAAAGCATTTGGTCCATTCAAATGAGGTATGGAACAACTTGTGATAGACCATGATATTCAAAACCGCAAAAAATACGCTGAGTTCTTCGGAGCAAAATTTGTTGCTCGAATTAGTGTCTTCGATTACCAATTCGGAGTTGAAGACACTAATTTTGACAAATCTTTCCAAATATCAAAGTGTCGTAAGAGATGCTCAGGACAAATCACTTAGGTTCAGCCGATTTTTCCTTGGGAAATATATTCCTCCTCACAAGCCCATCAAAGAACTTTCGGAAGAAGTTGAGCTAGCAAGAGCAAAACTCCAATTTTCTGACGGAAGTACTATGTCGATCGAGTTACATGGCGTTGGTGGTCACTTGTACGGCCTATGCTCTAGGGATTCTAGAGTAGCTAACCTTTATAAAAACCCTTTCGAAATTGTTTGGATTAAATCAGTCTACGATCCGACAAAACCCAATCCGAAAGTGGTCGCCGCCAGAAAGAAGTACCTCCCGAATCTGGACCTCGAACCATTTGGCTGGGAACGACGATCTAAGACTGCCCTTGAGCTAATTGAAATCGACGAAAAGGAGTACATCATGCTTTGGGAGAAGGAGGAAGAAATCCTTCTTGGTCACCGAGGCAAGGTTTACCGATATAACATGATTGACGACGATAACCTCGGTGTGGTTACTGCGGAGGAACTTAAGGTGAGCTAGCGCCCACCGAAGCCGCTCAACGTCACGCCTTCGATGAAGTACTTCTGAGCGAAGAAGAACACCGCGACAACCGGAACGACGGTCATCGTCGTAAACGCCATCAGTAGCCCAGGCTCGTTGGTTCGGTCGCCCTTAAATAGTTGAAGGGCGTAGCTCAGTGGCATATGTTCTGGTGAGTTCACGTAGATCAGCGGTCCCATGAAGTTGTTCCAAGCCCCCAAAAAGGTGCCGACTGCAATGACGGCCAGCGCAGGCTTGATCTGGGGCATCATGATCGCCCAAAAGGTCTTGATGTAGTTACAACCGTCAATCTTGGCGGCGTCTTCTAGCTCCATCGGAATTTGGGAGAAGAACTGGCGAAGCAAAAAGATGTTATAAGCCGAACCAAAGAACGCTGGCACCCAGATCGGATAGAGCGTGTCGACCCAGCCAAGAGTTCGGAAAATGAGGAATTGGGGCAGTAGCGTAACCGCTCCGGGGAGCATCATCGTTGCCAACAAAATCGTGAACATTTTGTCTTTACCGGGGAATTTCATCCTCGAAAAGGCGTAGGCAACGATCGAGCAACTAAATACGGTACCAATGACACCCATAACGACCAAAATCAGGGTGTTCTTCAAGTAGACAAGCCCACCAGATGTCTCTAGCGGCATATATTGAAGTGCTTCAGAATAGTTTTCCGTCCGCAAGCCAATGTGCCGAACCGCCTCGGTTTCCGAGGCTAAAAGCGTCACTTCCTTATCCTTCATCGAGGCAGGTTCAATAATGCTAAGAATCTTTCGACCGTCTTCTAAGCTCTCCTTTTCAAAGCCTTTGACCGGGATACCTTTAACCGTCGCCGTGTACACTTTGGCATCAACCGGAACCTCTCTGAGCTGATCGCGTGTGGTGAAAAAGGTAATCCCCCTAACCGAAAGCGGTCGGAAAATATCCATTTTTAGTTTTCCGTTCTCGTCTCCGATCACCAATGCTTCAACCTGGTTTCCGTTGTACTGACCGACGTAGTGCTTCTTCGTCGGATCAGGATTAATGTACGGGATGGTTTCTGTAACCCGAGGAACCCAGATGATTCCTGTCTTTGCCGACATATCCTTGTCTTCTTTGAAAGACGTCACCAAAAGGAAAACAAACGGCAACCCAAAGACTACCGACCCCGCCAGAAGCCCAAGCTGAGTGGCAATGGTTTTACTAGCGCCTCTTGCTTTGGCCGAATTTGCGCTCATGGCTACCGCGATCATTGCCAACACGAAGATAACCATCAAATAGCCGATGGTTGCGAGCGAGAGCGGAATTCCACCTTTGAGTACTGTGATCTTATTGTCCGGGTCGGACCGGTACAAAACTGCCATGCCTACGGCGACCCCAAGGGCAACTACCGCGTTGAGGGTTCCGGTTGATCTTTCGGCTCGGGTTATGGCGCTCAATGTTTTGCCGAATGACCAAATGGCATAGGCAACGAGACCGGTACCAATCCATGCCGTCCAGGGCATTACATACCAAAAGATCGGTAGCTTAAAGCCGCCGTCGGCGAATGGCTTTGTAAAAACGACCCCAATCAAAAACAGAACTAAGGCGACTCCGCCGCCCGCAATGCTCGACCGACTCAGTTGACGACCCGACTTACTGGTCACGACCAACACAATATCTCGGACAAACATGATGGTCAGAACGAACGCAATCCATGTCGCAATCGATGCGATTGAGTAGAGAATTCCTTCTGTCATGAGCTGATCTCCGAATGGACCCATCGGTCCTTAAGCTTCCACTGGATGAATGTAACGATCATCACCAAAACGAAAATGAGCCAGGCAAGGGCCGAGGCATATCCCATTTTGAAAAACGCAAACCCGTTGTTGAAAAGGTGATACGTCGGCGTTAACATACTGTCGTCCGGACCAACGGGACCGTCTTGCGAAGGTCGCATGACGTACACGCGGTCGAATTCTTGCATCGAGCCAATAAAGCCCGTGATGAGGTTAAAGAAGATGATTGGACTGAGCTGAGGGAAGGTAATCGACCAGAACTGGCGATTGCCATTTGCGCCGTCCAATGACGCTGCCTCGTAAAGCGATGTTGGTACACCTTTTAGTCCGGCAAGCCAAAGAACCATGCCCCCTCCGGCGCCCCAAGCTCCCTGAAGAATGAGTGCGGGTTTGCTCCAATCTGCTGACTGTAACCAGCCGGGCGGTGGGATATTGAGCCACTTTGTAATGGTGTCAACCCAGTAGGAGTTGATCAAGCCTTTGCCGGGGTCGGCGGTTAATACCCAGGTCCAAAGCACCGCGCTCGCGATGACTGGCACGATTGATGGGAAGTAGAAAATGGTCCGATAGAACCGAATGCCTTTTGATGCTGTGTTCAGCAGCAAGGCTATAGCCAATCCCGTGGTGAGTCCGAGGGGCACGCCGACTCCGGTCAAATAAGCGACATTGGCAAGTGCTCGGCTGACCGATTTCCAATCCGCGCCAAACATTTCCATGTAATTCTTCAGCCCCACAAACCGGGCTTCATTGAGAACATCCCATTGGGTGAAACTAAAAAACAAGGATGCAAGCATTGGTCCGATGGTGAGGAGGAGAAATCCGATAACCCATGGCGAAACGAAGAGATACGCCCATTTGGCTTCGTGCCTCTCTAGTCGTCCAATTCTCGCCTTTATGAATTGAAGAACGAAGTAACCAACAAAACCAAGCAGTCCAAGGAATCCCAAAAAGGCTGGTGCTTTGAGATCAATGACGGAATATTTTTCCTTGTCGTAAAAGGCGTCTAACTCGCGTTGGACGGCAACCTGGGCATCTTGGAGTGCTTGCTCGGAACTGGCTTTTTTGTAGCAGGCCGCCTCCATAGCTTTGACATGCTCGGACCACAAGACTTGACCGGCAAACGTGGCGGGTCGGATTCGTCCAAACCGAGCCATTTTGGTATGCATATCAATTGCCTGAGCATAGTTTGCCGAGGCTGGTTTGAATAGTTTGGAACTTGTCTCGTTAGCTTCGATGTTGGCAATCTGCCTCGGCATAAAGACTCGCCCACGCATTCTCTCCCAAGCCGCCTGAGCCTTATTCTCGATGAGGCGTCCCTCGGTCGAAGTGATGAATTTGATGAGCTTCCAACCATCATCCGGGTTCTTAGCCCCTCTTGGAATAGCCAGCGAGAATCCACCCATCCAAGTTACATAGGTGTCTTTTTCGTTGGCAAATCGACCTTTGTGATTGTATCGATCATCAGGAACTGGGGCCGGTGCACCATTAAATTCAAGCTCTGGCGCGTAGCGGGCAAGGTTGTTGAGAACCCAATCCCCGTCGATTTTCATGACGACTTGACCAACGATGAAGCAGTCGTTTTCGTTGCCTTGAAAGCCGGTCTCAAAACTCTTGGCGTTCTCATAGCCGCCAACAATTTCGTAACCTTTGACAATGTAATCCAGAGCCTCGCGAGCCTCAGGAGTGTTCATGGTGCACTTTCGCCCATCAGCGCTCAAAAAATTCGCATTGTTCTGGAAGGCGTACATGTAAAGCCATGAATTGCCGAAATTGGGCATAAATCCGGCTCTCTCTAGCCTCCCATCCTTGCCGAATTTGGTCAAAACCTTACTGTATGCAAGTAGTTCGGTCCAGGTTCGAGGCGGTCGTTCCGGATCCAACCCCGCCGCTCGCAACTTTGCCGCTTCTTCTCGAAAGATCTTTTTGTTCCAATAAAGGATTCGATTATCAGACGAGGTCGGGACTGCGTATATCTTTCCAGAATACGATGCCTCTTGCCAAGTTGCGGAATAGTATTGCTTCTCAGTTGGGCACAGGGGATCGCTGGTTGAATCTCGCTTGATGAGGTCATCGAGTTGGCGAAACGCTCCTCGAGACGCCCAGTCCGAAATCGTAAACCGATCTTGATAAATTACGTCGGGAGCAACGTTGCCAACAATGGCAGTCATTAGCTTTTGAGGGTCCATTCGACCGGCCCCCATGCTGAGAAGCTTTACTTTGATATCAGGATTGCGATTTTCAAATTCCCGGATAACCGCATCTTGACCTTTGGTGTCAGGACCCAGGGATAGTCCCCAAAGCACAACTTCTCGCTTGGCTGATCCAGCACCCGTCGATTGCCCTAAGGCGTAACTTGAGAGCAAAACCACCAGACAACTTATGAAAGCAAGAGTGTTCTTCATTGAACCTACGATCAGATTAAAGCTGATCATACACCGAGAATACGAATTCTTGGTTGAATTCTTTCCAGAAAAATGTTCAAAAGCCCATCCCAGGGGTACCCTCACTCCTTCCGTGGAAGCAAATACTCCAACCGTCCAGCGCCAGAATCCAAACCTCTTCCCTTTGGTATTCACCGTATTTTTGGACCTATTAGGTTTTGCAATGTTCATTCCGGACTTGCAACTGCGCGGTGAACACCTCGCGACCGGATTTCTTGGATTGCCGAAAGAAGCATGGCAAGTTGGACTCATGGTTGGTTTGGGGCAATCGGTCTACTCGATTGCTCAGTTGCTCACAGGAACATGGCTCGGTCGTCTCAGCGATACCAACGGGCGAAGAATTGTCCTCCTAATTAGCAGTGCGCTTTCGGTAGCTGCATACATTCTTTATGCCCATGCCCACAACGTCTTCTTACTCTATCTCTCTCGAGCACTATCTGGAGTGGCAGCGGCAAACTTGGGAGTGGCATTTGCGTATGTCGCCGACGTTACCAAACCAGAAGAGCGATCTTCCAAACTCGGCCTGCTCGGGGCGGCATTCGGCGTAGGGTTTGTCATTGGTCCCGCGTTAGGAGCTGGTCTTTTATCCCTTGGCAAAGACAGTCCGGCACTTTTGGGTTACTTTGCGGCCGGCCTTTCATTCGTCAATCTGATTCTCATCTACCTATTCGTTAAAGAATCAAACGTAGATCGTTTAGATAGCAAAAAAGGAACGCTCGTTTCGAATATTACTAGCGCAATCGCCGTGAAGGGACTCGGAATTCTGTTGCTCATGTTTTTCATGATGAACTTAGCTTTCACGAATCTTGAGACGACCTTCTTCCGACTTCTTGCCGCCAAGAACTGGATCTTTCAAATCCCCGAAGATCGAGTAAAGCTGACAGGAGCGATAATCCTCACGGTGGTAGGAATAACCGGAGCGATCACGCAAGGCGGTTTGGTCCGGTTGATTGTTCCCAAGTTAGGTGAGCTAACCACGGTTCGGTTCTTCTACTGCATGTTTATTCCTGTCTTTGTGGCGGTTCCTTATTTTCATTTCTATTGGCCGGGTCTCGTGGGAACCGTATTGCTCGGCGTCACTAATGGTCTCGCCGGCCCAAGCATGAATGCCCTCGTCTCTCAGCGTGCACCCCGAGACATGCAAGGCAGCATCATGGGTCTCACTCAATCTCTGGGTTCACTCGCAAGGGTCATCGGTCCACTTTTCGCAAATTTCCTCTTTCAAATGCGTCCATCGTTTCCATATTTGTACGGTGCCGCGTTAGCATGCATTCCTGCGGTGCTTTCTTGGGTTATTCTAAAGCCAATGCCGAAAGAGCAGGATGCGGAAGGTTTTGCAGGCGTCCATTAGTTAAGGATCAACAATGGTGGAATTGAAAGAAGAGTCGACCGAAGTTATTGAATCACCAAAGTACGCCAAGCGGGACTGGCTTGGCACGTTGATTGGTCTAGCAATTGTGGTTGGCGGAATGGCAATTCTCTATACTGTCTTCCGCGAGGCAATGCGACTCTTCGCTACTCCACCATACGTTGCCGTGAACGTGACCCCAAAGCAACCTATCGATGTCCCTAGCGCTTTCAACTCAATTTTTGGAGTTATCCTCAAGGTCATTTTGCTGATCATCATGGCTTGGCTGGGGTCGGTTATTACTAATCGAGGAATTTTCTTGTACAGCCAAAGCAAACCGGGACCAAAGTCCTAACCAGCAAATTTGCTTGTTCGTGAGCCAAAACTTTAAGAAAAGTGTCAGGTTTTTCACAAACGATTGCGTACCGATACTTTTCGCGCTATCATGGAAAAGGCAGATTTTAGGATTTGCTTTTTGAGGTTATCATCAATATGAATTTGGGCAAATTTACCCGTGGCGCGGCTACAACCGCATTTGCAGGCTGTGCGCTGTTTGCAAACGCTCAAACGGCTTCTATGTACTGGAACAAGGCTGGCGACGCAGCTGGGGCAACCCCGGCAACCGTTGACGTTCTTGCTGGTTCATCAGTAACGTTGAGTTTTTATCTAAACACGTCAGGCTTTTCGTCAAACATCGCAGCAGTTTCGGCAATGGTCGGAATTGACACAACAACAACCGCTGGAATCAGCACTCCTCCAGGAAATAGCGGTCTTTCAATTGCCTATACAACTGGCACGTTGACTGACTCGGTTCCTTCTCTCGTTTGGAACACAGGTCAATTCCCTGGTGGCGGTATCGTCAACCGATTCGGTGGCGCAAATGCTCCTGGCGCAACTGTTCGACCTTGGGGAATGTACACCAACAACTTGAACTTTGGCGACTTTGGATTTTCCAACACCACTGCAAGAAAGATGTTTGATGTCACGATCAACGTATCCAACTCGCTTGCAGTAGGTAGCCTCCGACCGGTAACCATTACTCAGTCAGGAACCGCTCAAACTGGATTCTTTGATTCAACCGTTTCAGACGCAAACGGTAATGAATTCGTAGTTCAACAGTATGTAGCTAACCTTCGAGTTGTCGACCCTGTTCCAGAGCCTGCAACATTTGCAGTCCTTGGTTTGGGTGCCGTTGCTCTCATTCGACGACGAAAGAAATAACTTCAAGAATATTCGGCCTGCAATTGAGCCACGGTTTCGTTGCAGGTTGTTTAATCTCCGTTGAACCCAATTACCAATATTTACCGACTTTTGGATCAACGGATTTGAGTTTTCATATTTAAGGCCGCCAAAAAGCTGTCTCGTTTTCAACAAAAACTGAGCTTCGTCCATTGGCAACAAACAGAAATGCGTCCGGCTCAGGTCGGGGCTTTCAAAAAGAATGAATTGTAGGAGAATTCTGTAAAGTGAAAAAATCAGGAATAATTATTGCCGCCTTGTTAGCATTTGCTAGCTTGGCTTATGGGGATACAGTTGGAAAAGCGGTTACGCTGAAAACTAAACTCATCACCCGCACTACCGCTCAGCTCATGGCTTACGACAAGATCCATGGTCCAAAACTTCCAATTCGGAAGATCAAGGGCTTAGAAGAAGAACATGAGTACTATCGAACCAACTTGCCATCAAATCCAGGTTCACCGGCAGTTGCCGAATGGCCAATACGCCAAAACGACGTAGCCGTTAACCCTGTGCCAACTCCAAAAAGAAAAGACATCGGTCCTTTGTTTGGAGTGCCCGTTAGCTTTGCTGGTCCAGACCTTCCGTCCGGAGGCTTTATTCCTCCCGACTCAACTGGTGATGTTAGCAAGACTTCAGTTATCGTAGCTGCAAATGATCGACTTCGGTCTTACGACCGTCTCGGCAATTTGACCACGATGAACCTGACGAATACTGCGTTCTTCTCACCACTTACTCCAACCGGTGGAACCAGCGATCCGCGAGTAGTCTATGATCGGCTTTCAGACCGATGGTTCATCGAAATCATTGATTTGGCGTCGACAAATAACAAAATCTTGTTGGCAGTCAGCGACAACGGAAATATCACCGGCTCAACTGTCTGGAGATTCTTTAGCTTTGCCCAGAACATCGGTGGTGGTACTTCAGGCTTTGCTGACTACTGCACATTAGGTGTCGACGCAAACGGCGTTTACATGGGAAGCAACCGATTCGGTGGCTCCTTTGCCAACTGTGACGTTTTCGCGGTCAACAAGGCACAATTGCTCCAAGCAGTTCCGGTTCTTACCGTTACTCCTTTCCGCAATATGTGTACATCGGCTTCCGGAACAGGAATGTTCACTCCGTGGCCTTGTACCAACGACGACCCAGCCGCTACTAGTTGCTTGGTAATCGGTGTCGACAACGCGGCATTCAGCCTCTTGTCATGGCGACGAATTTCATTCTCAGCTGGAACTTTCAGCATTTCGGCTAACTCAACCTTGAGCTTGCCAACAACGGCTAGTCCGTTGCCAATGCAAAGCAACCCGTCAACCCATCCTTTGGACTCTCTTGACGATCGAATCTTTAATGCACGAGTGTTTAGAAATCGATTGACCGGTGACGTTACTGTCCATGCTGCCCACGGAATTCGAATGGGTTCCACTGGTGTAGGAAGTGCTGCTGGAGACCGAACAGGTGCCCGATGGTACAACTTTGGCAACGTTTTCTCGGGAGCCTTGACCTTAACAGCGTCAGGAACGGTTGTTGATGCGGCTGCTACTCCTCCGAACTTCTGTTCAATTCCTTCAACTGCAATGAACGGCCAAGGCCATCAGTTCATTGGCTTCTCGATGGGACGAACTCTTAACCCTGCTGGCGTTGGCGGTGCATACCGAAACGCAGGCGATCCAAACGTTTCGGCTCCAACATTGATTCAAGCTGGCGGACCAAGCTATGCAGTCCAAGCCGCTGGAACTCAGCGATGGGGTGACTACTCAGTCACCTGCGTCGATCCACGCGACATGATGAGCATGTGGTCATTCCAAGAGTTCATCAATACGACAAACTCATGGCAAGTACGAGGAATTAAAGTTCTCGCTCCTGCGCCAACCGTTACGACCCTGACACCAAACAACGCAAATCAAGGAGACACTTTGAACGTTGTTGTTACCGGGACAGGAATCTTCGATCCTGATGCTACCTACCCAGATCACCTTGCATTCAACTTTGGTGCAAACATCACGGTTAACTCCGTGACCTGGACCAATGCCACAACGGCAACGGCGAACATCACGATTGGTGGTGCGGCAGCAACTGGCGCACGAACCATCACAATGACGAACCCAGACGGACAAACTGCAAACGGAACCTTTACGGTTAACACCGGAGCTAAGTTGGTTTCTGGTGTCTTGACCCTTCAAGGCTATCTTGGTACCAGTCCTTTGATCGCTGGCTCCCAGTTCATCTTCGAAATTCGAGATGCTGGCACCAACGCACTCATCGAGACCGACCCAGGCACAACAACCGCTGGACACGCGTTCAGCTTCTCAACATCACTTCCAGCTGGAACGTATAAGTTGAGAATCAAGGGAGTCAACCGATTCCTTGCCAAGTCACAAACCTTGACCCTTACTGCAACCGGTGCAACTGGTCTTGCCTACACGCTCACCAATGGTGACGTCAACGGTGACAACGTAGTTGGCGCGGCTGACTTCAACCTGTTTAGAGCAGCATTCGGTGGATCTTCTGTATCCTCCGACTTCAATGGCGATGGCGTCGTTGGAACCGCTGACTTCAACATCTTGAGAACCAGCTTAGGTCAAGCAGGCGACAACTAAGAACCAGCGTAAATAACGCTAATCAAAGCCCCCAATTTTAAAATTGGGGGCTTTTTTCATTTGCCTGTCGAGTTGGGTGATGAATTTGAACTTGGTCTCTTCATGATGACTAGTTGACAAGAAATCATAGTAAGGTTTCTCACGGCAGTAATAGGGCGATCATAATGCCTATATGCAAGCCAGTTGTGCTCTATACATTGCCAATTTGGACCGCCTTGGGAGCGGAGCCACGCACTCACCTCTTTGCGGTGTGATGCCGGAAGTCTCATCGAAAAGCGATAAGAGCGTCTACACTTACCGCTGGTCCGATTTAACGGTTGTCTTCTCCGAGATGCCAACTGTCAATGTGCCGGGACATTTGACATCATTTGAACAGCATATCAGGGGCCGGTTTCATCGAGATTCAACACCCCAATGGGTTGAGGATTTAGTATCTCGGATCAAAAGTAGTTCCCTCGTTGTCGGTGTTGTTGCTTCTCCAGATTTCGATGTTGAGAAGCGTGCCGAGGCAATTGTTGGCGTGATATGCGACAAATACAAAGCGATGATGTTTTTCGCTGATCATCTCTACGATTGGGATGGGACAGTCTTGTTCGAACCAAACGGATCACGTAGTTAGCTTGGTGTACTTGGATGGTGACGATTTCCTAGCAAACTCAGATCTGTTGGATTTCCTCTTGGTTGTTTATCCAGAAACTTGCCCTTAAGTTGTACTGTTGAGTCACCAAAACTGGCAAGCCCACCCGATTATTCGGGTGGGCTTGCGAATTTATCATCCCGAATGTACGTCATAATCTAGTTAGGACTTCGCGAATGTTCGCATCATTACCATTTATCCTGCTTCTGATCCTTCAGGGCTTTGCACGACAAGACTGTGCAGAGTTCTTGCTTGGTAACCAGGATTTGGTCAACGTCCCCAGTCAAGTTCGAAGCCTCAAGGCGTTCGACGAACTCTTTATTCAGTTCTCGTTGGTCGGTCAAGATCGCACCATCCGAGGAGTGCAAACGTCAGGCTTCACCGCCAACGACGAAGAGCAAACTAATCCAATCGTTGACGAAAGAACTTGGTCGCTTCAAAGCGGATTCCTCGAAGTTCAACGATCCCGAGATGGACCGGCAGCTTAGCCTCCTAAGCATCGCCACTTTTTCGCGCATTCATGCGCCTTATCCATCTTTATTACAACCCATGATTCACCTTTTAAGAAAGCTTTTTGACACGTCCAAAAAAGACGTCGAACTCGTCCTGCCCGTCGTTGAGCAAATTAACGCTCTCGAACCTGAAATCGAGAAACTCAGCGACGAAGAACTGAAAGACCGTTGCCACGCCCTTCGGCATCGCGCCAACGGCGGAGAAAAGGTTGACAACCTCGTTGTCGAGACCTTCGCTTGCGTCCGAGAAGTTAGCCGAAGAACCCTCGGCATGCGGCACTTCGACGTTCAAATCATCGGAGGACTCGTTCTTCACCAGGGACGTATCGCCGAAATGAAAACCGGTGAAGGAAAGACCCTTGTGGGAGTCGCACCGCTCATTCTTAACGCACTTAGTGGGCACGGAGCACACCTCGTTACGGTTAACGACTACCTAGCCCGTCGTGACGCCGTTTGGATGGGACCGATCTACCACTTCTTCGGGTTGACCGTCGGAATCATTCAAGGTCAAGGCGAAGAAAGCGATGAGCTGGGAGGAAGCTATACCTACTTACCAGGAGCCGACGTCGTCGGAGACCCACGATATCTCAACATGGTGCCGTGTAGTCGTCGAGAAGGCTACTCCTGCGACATCACCTACGGAACTAACCACGAATTTGGCTTTGACTATCTTCGCGACAACATGTCCTTTAGCGAAGAAGATTTGGTTATGCGCGAATTGCATTACGCGATCGTCGACGAAGTTGACTCAATTCTTATCGATGAAGCGCGAACGCCACACATCATCTCCGGTCCATCGATGGAAGATGTCTCAACCTACAAACAGATTGATGAGCTTGTCAAACAACTCGAACGAGAACTTCACTGGACTGCCGACAAGAAGAATCACAGCGCAACATTAACCGAAGAAGGAATGGACACCATCGAGCAAATGATGGGCATTGACAACATCGCTGCCGATGTTAAGCTACTCCACTACATCAATGCATCCGTTAAGGCGTACGGCTTGTTCACCAAAGATATCGACTACGTCGTTCGAAACGGCGAAGTCATCATTGTTGATGAGAACACCGGTCGTATGATGTTCGGTCGTCGCTTTAGCGATGGACTACACCAGGCCCTGGAAGCAAAAGAAAATGTAACCGTCCAACGCGAGAGCCAGACCGTTGCCACAATCACCTTCCAAAACCTTTTCCGATTGTACGAAAAGCTCGGTGGCATGACCGGAACCGCTAAGACCGAAGAAGACGAGTTCCGAAAGATCTATGGTCTCGACGTCGTCAGCGTTCCAACCCACCGACCAAGCAGCAGAACCGACCAAAGCGATGTCATCTACAAGACGCACGAAGCCAAGTTCCGAGCAATTGCATGGGAAATGATTCGGCTTTACTCGAAGCAGCAGCCAGTCCTCGTCGGAACCAGATCCATCGAAATGTCAGAAACCGTTTCGAAGCGAATTGAAGCCGACATGCTTCAAAAGATGATCCTGACCAAGCGGCTCCAGCTCATGGTTGAGCAGACCAAAGAACTGAAAGGAGATAACGCAAAGGATGCCCGACGATTCTTCGAAACCGACCTTTCCGATCTAAACATGAGTGAGGTTCAAACTCTCCTCGGAAAAATTGGACTTCCGACTTCCATCATCGATACCCCATGGCTTGACTGGTGTCTCAAAGAATGGAACCTCGAAGAAGATAGCCGCGACTACCTGCAAGAAGCCCTCAAGCACGGTATTCCTCACAACGTTTTGAACGCTAAATTCCACGAGCAAGAAGCAGTTATCATTGCCGAAGCTGGTCGAAAAGGCGCGGTTACGATCGCTACCAACATGGCTGGTCGAGGTGTTGATATCCTTCTCGGTGGCAAAGTCGAAGATGAGCTAGTCAAGATGGCGCGGGACCAAGTAGAAGTCTCACACGATGGTCTCGACGAGTACGGCGACACATTCAAGAGCTACCGAAGGGGTGGACACGAAAGAGCCGCACCACCGCTACCATTGAGTGATCAAGAGCGAAGAGCCCAAGCCGAAGAAGTTCGCGCAAGAGGCGGACTCTTCATCCTCGGTACCGAGCGACACGAGTCACGCCGAATTGACAATCAGCTTCGTGGTCGATCCGGTCGGCAAGGTGACCCAGGAGAATCAAAGTACTTTGTTTCGCTCGAGGATCAACTCTGGAAGATCTTTAATCCTAACATGACCGAGAATCCAATGCTCAAGGCTTGGCCTCCAATGGAAGAAGTCAATGCGGGATTCCTCAGCAAGATGATTCAGAAAACTCAAGAGCGAATTGAGAACCACTACTTCGAAGCCCGAAAGAACATTCTTGAGTACGATGACGTTTTAAACGCGCAACGCGAACACATTTATGGTCTTCGCCGCGAAGTCTTGCTTGGTAAGGATGTCCGAACCGAACTCAAGAACTATCTCAGTGAAGTCGTCGCGGATATCTCTGACAATGCTTGGATGATCGAAGAAAATGGTGACCGTGTGTACGATCACAGCGTCCTCTTCGAAGATCAAAACGAGATTTTCCCGTTGGTCGACTACGCAACTATTTCTGATCTTGAGAAACATCAGCCTGGACCCGAAATCATCCAGTTCGTTCAAGATATGGCGATGAAGGCGTATGACGATAAGATTGAAAAGGCCGGTGACGCAATGCCTGAAGCCGAACGATTTGTCATGCTGCGAGCGGTCAATGACCGATGGATGGAGCACCTCCAACTCGTTGAATACATCAAAGAAGGTATCGGATTACGCGGATACGGTCAAGTCGATCCTTTGGTCGCCTATAAGCGAGAAACGTACGATACATTCAACTCGACATTGAAGCAAATTCGAACCTCTGCGTCGAAAATGATCTTCCACGTTCGCGTTGAAGCTCAACAACAAGAAGAAGAATCAATCCCGATGATGATGGAATTGGAAGCAGGAAGCCCTGAACTTCCTGGCGCAAAGGCAGAACCTGGCTCCTTGCCGTTCCCAAGTTCGGTCGATGCGAAGAAGGTTGGACGAAACGACGCTTGCCCATGTGGTAGCGGACAGAAGTTCAAAGCTTGCCACTATCCAATCCTTCGAGAGCAAGGCATTATCTAAGCCGGAAGCTGTTAGCCAAGAAGATCTGAAAGTCCTTCCTCCCATTCTTTGGCAGAGAGACGCGAAGCGTCCAGAAGCTGCGAAGCGGCCAGAGGGTTTGGGGATGGGGGTTCAGACTAGTGGGGAGCCAGTTACATGGGCTGGGTTAGCCTGGTGTGGCATTCCGCAACGGAACGTTGCTGACACAACGCAGGTAACGACAACTGCGATGCTGAGAGTTACCTGTGTTAAGACTAAATTCGGATAGCCTCATGTGGCACCAGTAACGACGACTGACGAAGTTCCCGCTGAGCCTACGAGGAGTGCGGAGCCTGGACGAAGCTGTGAGTTACCTGTGTTAGTTCAAACATCGCGAGCCTCGTAACGACCCCTGCAACGATATGCCCGTCCACCGAAGTGCTCCCGTCCGCCGAAGTGCCTTGACGAAGGCGGATTGACGAAGGAGGACAAAGGCGACATCCCGTTTCGGGAATCCCAACTCCAAACTCCCATCATGTACCCTCAGCTCCCCAGGTTCAATTGAACTCAGCTCTGATATAAATTCGGAACAACTATTACTAAAAAAGTCAATAAAAATCAAAGAAAGTCCCAAAAAGGCTGTATAAATTTACGGGTCTTGGCTTAAGATATCTTCAATCTGATAAATCACCGCAATTGTGCGAGGATATTCCGAGGGGACCTAATGGGACTATTTACAAATAAACGAGGCCGTTCGCTGAGATTTATCAGCCTGATTGCCGCCGTGTCGATGACATATTCATCGTCCGCCCAAGGCTTCAATTCCATCTTCTCGGCTGTGTCGAAAACGGTGATTGGGCAAGTTGGAGGTGGCAGTAGCCACTATACCGACACTCCGTATGTCCCAAATACTCTTCCAAATCCCGTTGTTCAACCGGACAACCGAGGCAATTTCTACCTGCCTGCCGACATTGCCGCAATTGAAATGGCCGCACAAATTGAGATGGGCGGGCAAACCCAGCCCCCGATTCCCAATCTGTCGAATCCTGCTCCAGTCGACCCCGGAAATAACAGTGCCCTCTACGGTCGCCCCGCGCTAGCAGATCTCAGCCAAGGCGACCCTAACGCCGTCGCTGGTGGTGCCCTCATTCCTCCATTTACTGGGGGTTCAACTGCCGGAACGGGTACTACCGCCACCAGCAGCACAACTGCAACTTCGGCTACTACCGCCACAACTTCAACGACTTCTACAACCAGCACGACCGGAACTACAGGCACCACCAGCACGACGAGTACCACTGGTACCTCGGGCACAACCGGAATTATCGGCGTAGGCGGAAACGGCGCTCATGCGGGAGACTCTTTCCCTTGGGAAGGAAGCCGACCCGGCGGTGGCTCAGAATATGCGTCCGCGGTCGTAAACACCCAAACCGGAAACCGATTAACAACCGTTCCAATTGTCGGCTGGAAAGTCAAAGGTGGAGTTCCGTTTGGTCTCACCCTCTTTCATAACAGCCAAGACTCTTTAGATACCGGTTGGGGCAAAGGATGGAGGTCCAACATTGACTTTAGCATTATCTATAACGGTCGCTTAAGCCTAAACGTTTCGACCGCTGTAGTGGTCTATCCAAACGGACGACGATTAACATTCAAATATCAGCACGACCCGAACTCTACCAATCCTGAATTCAGTAGTGCTTTCTTTCCGCCCACCGGATTCTACGACATCATGTATCCCATCGGACCCAATGGTGGTATTCCCGTCGGTTGGACCCTGCGCACCAAATCGCAGATGATTTACACCTTCAACAATCTGGGCAAATTAACGTCCTACCGAGATCGTTATGGCAACAACGTAACCATCACTCGAATCTTTCCTGAAACCAAGATCATAAGTCCGACTGGCGAATTTATCTCGATTACGGATTCTCCTTACACTCAATTTGGTTCCGGCTCTCTTCTTGGCAGCATGAAGTCCCGTTACTACACTCACGTTTCTGTTCCTGGCTCCCGGGTCTGGGATTTCAATTATGCTCGTCGTCCAGATACCGATATGACGATGACCACGGTCACCTATCCAACCCTGACCACGACTCGTCCAACCCAAACGTTCACCTACGCTCCCCCAAGTGGCACTATCAATACGTGTGCCCCAATTGCCAACGAAACCGACCCAATCGGTAGGGTTTGGCGACAAACCTATGAGAACTTCACCAGCCTCAAAACTTTCCAGCTTCCGGTCGCCGGTAACCAAACGACCGATCCAAAATACACCCTGACGTATTACTCAGATCGGACAGAGTTTTCCCAGCCGAGCGGAAAGAAAACCATTGACCGATATAACTCCGGCGTTTTGGCCCAAGTGGAAGACCAGGCTCATTACACGACTTCGTACACATATGACCAATATTACAACGTTAAAATACTTAGGGATGCGAGGGGGAACCGCTCGTATGCAGATTACGACGCCTTTGCTAATGTTCTGGCAACCCAAGACCAGCGTCAATTTGACAACTTTGTGAAGGCGTATTTCACGTATAACCAGACCAACGATATCTTGACCCAAAAGGACACCCGCGGAGCGATCACCGAATACGTTCGCAATCCAGCCACCGGCACCGTCACCAGCGTCAAAGATGGCAAAAACAACCTCCTCAATCTCAACACATATAACGGAGATGGAAGTATCGCGTCAACTGCGAGCCAAGGCGTTACGACCACCATCAATTACGATGCCAAATTCTTGCCCAATAATGTGGTCACTCCCGACGGCTCCGCGACAATTACTTACGGAACAACCGACCATCGCATTGGTAAACCCCTAACCGTTACAACTCGGCTAGGTACCTCAACCTTTGACTACGATAACTGGGGGCGACTAAAAGGAACGACCAGGTTTGACACTGTGACAGCGTCCGTCGTTATGAACGCCATGGGCTATGTCGAATCGGCGAAGGATGTTCTTAACCGCACGACAAACCTTTTGCGAGATGGCATTGGTAGGGTTAAGCAGGTAACCAACGCAAGGTCCGACATCGAAAAATACTTCTTCGACAACGACGGCAACATGACCGGAGTCGAGAATGGTAACGGAAGAACCCGAAGCTACAACTACACTGACCGCGGCGAGCTTTGGAATATTCAATTTGCCGATGGCAACACTGAGCAATACAAGTTTGACGGCAATGGTAACCAAACTCAGCGCATCAATGGAATGCAGCAAACGATTGGCTATACGTATGATTCGGTCGATAACCTAACGTTGGTTGACTATCCAATCGGCACCGATACCACGATTGGCTATGACAACGATGGTCGCCAAACGGTGATGTACGACGCCACCGGCGGAACCGGATGGGATTATGACTGGGCGGATAACGTTACCAAGCTCACGACTCCTCAAGGGATCATGGAGTACACCTATGACCAGTGGAACCGTCAGACGAAACTCAAGGAAGGAACCATTGAGACAAACTACGGATTCACCAACGAAAAGCTTTCGACAATCACCAAGAGTACCGATGGAGTTGCCACCACTTTAACTTATGACAACTACGGTCGGCTCCATTGGAAGAATGACGGAGCGACGAAGACGGAGTATGGCTACGACACAAACGACCGGGTGAACAGCATTGTCCACTCGAAAACTTCGAACAACCAGGTCTTGCACCAAGAAACGTATAACTACGATCCAGCGAACAACTTGGGTTCGAAAATGGTGAACTCGGTACTCACATCGTATACCTACGATGAGATTGACCAGTTGAAGACTGAAAACAGCAGTACGCTCTCAAATACCTACAACTACGATTACAACGGTAATCGCACAAGCCGAATCTCGAATGCTGGAACCGACATTTACACCTATGATTTCGCCGACAAGCTCACAGGGATTTCTCGCAGTTATGGTGCGGGTTCGACTTACACGTACGACGGTTGCGGAAGAACCGCAACGATCTCCGGTCCTGGAGGGACAAGAATGTTCACTTGGGACTATGAGGACCGCCTGACGAATCTCAGTGGTGGTGGAGTTCCAAGTACCAACTACGGCTACAACGGTGTTGGGGCTAGGACATCAAAGTCCAATACCCTCGGCTCTAGGACATACAAACGCAATGGAGTTGATGTTGACGATGAAGTACTTTCGGATGGAGTTGGCACTTTTGTACCAGGTATTGCAGAGAGAATTGGTGGGGTAACGCGGACTATTCATTCCGATGCCCTTGGTTCTACCAAAGCCTTGTCAAATTCGGGAGTCGTCACCGATACTGTAGACTTTGATTCGTTTGGAAAAGTCACTTTCAAAACTGGAGTAACTGCAACACAAAAAGGATTCAATAGTGATTATGGTTATCAGGAGGACGGCGAGTCTGGTTACAAACTTGTCGGACACAGATACTATGATCCGGAGACGGGGCGATTTCTAAGCCGAGATCCTGCCTTTGACGGGCGTAATTGGTATGCATTTTGCGATAATAATCCGAATCGGTTCTTTGACGGAGATGGACAAGAAGCTCTGGAGAAACTTCTGCACCCATTTCTGAAAGTTGTCCAAGGGGGATCAAGCAAAGCGACCGGTGCTCTTGTTGGAGTATTTGGGAAAATCCTTGGTCCGATAGTGAATTTGTGGCCAGACAATCAGACTGGCGATGAATTTGACAATATGGATATGGTTTGTAACGGCACTGCAAAAACATGCTCGGTTCACAAGCATCATCACCCATGTCCTGATCCTGCTACAAACTCAAGAGCTCGTCAAAATATAAAACACTCTAAGTTTCAAAATTGTTCTATTGACGATCTATTGGAAATGCTGAAGACTGCTACTGGGGATGAGAAAAAGGAGATTCAAGAAGAAATCTGGCGCAGAACTAATAGGCAGACTGACCGCAAAAGCAGGCATAATAAGAACACGAAGAAACCTAAAGGGACCAACAAGAAGCCACCGAAGCCGAATGAAGGCAAGGGAAAGGGATAGGCTGGAGCAAGTACTCTGGCCTTTAAGGTTCGTAGAATTAAATTGAAAATAGGATGAACAAGGAGAGTATTGGATCTGACGATAGCAATAGTCAAGACCTCCGGATAGCCGAAATTTCGAAGCTTGATGAGGCATCATACGAGCGAAGTCTCAATAAATCTGAACTTTCCAAAGTTTGGGAGTTTGCGAAATCGAATGATGCTCACGAAAGATTTAGGGCCTACCGTATCCTGGAGGACTATATAGACCCAAAGAACTTGGGCGTTTTCATTGATCTAGCACGCAGGGAGCTACACTGGCTTCCTCGGACCGCCCTATATGCGACCATTCTTGAGGTTGAATTACCAGCTTCTATGGCGTTTCTGGAAGAACAATTTGAAGCCGAACGAAACCCTGATGGCAAGTATATTCTCGCATCAATGATGCGAGACGAAGGGAATCAAAAAGTTCTTGAATATTGTGCGAACAACAAAAGCAGACGAGCCAGATGGATTTTTTCACGTTTGGAAGCTCAATATATGCTTGGACAAATTACACTGGAAAGTTACCAAAAGGCGCTGAAAAGAATGCTACGAAACAGGCAGAATTGGAGATTTATTGAGCCCTACCTTGAAAGTGCTGGCTTACCAAAACCTTCAAAGTGGTACTGATCCAGTTGAGAAGGCTAAACTTCTGCAGGAACTAAAGGGCTAGCCACTACGGTGGGCGGGGTTATCTTGTGTGGCACTCGGCTCCGACCTCTGCGTTGAACAAGAGTCCTTGAAAAAGACTGCCAAAAAGGCAGTCTTTTTTGAGGTGACGCTGCGAGAAGCCAGTGTCTTAAGGTCCAAGAGACGTATAACTACGATCCAGCGAATAACGTCTCGGCGTTATCCCGACTTGGCGGGATAACTTGGGTTCGGCGAGCCACTGAGTGGGCTGGTTAAAACGCCTAATCAGGGGTGGCCGGTTTAAGCGACCAACTGCG
>JBAXBU010000022.1:0-37693 GCA_037141835.1 Armatimonadota bacterium
GCCTTGATCGGTGTTGAGACCGGTTTTGAGGGCAAAGTATGCAAGGCAGCGGTACATTGCTCCGGTATCGAGATACCGAAGTCCGAGTCGCTGAGACAGCATTTTGCTGACCGTGCTCTTCCCTGCTCCGGCGGGACCATCTATTGCGATTACTACTTTGTTAACGTCCATTAAGAAATTCCTAACCGATACAATTCTGATTCAAAATTTGGAAAACTGGTGCGGATACTTTCGGCTCCTTGGACTTCGGTGGTTCCACTGGCGATGCATCCGGCAATCGCAAACGACATGGCAATCCGATGATCGAGGTGAGAGTCGACTTGGATGCCGGAGAGAGGGGTTGGACCGTTGAGCGCCATTCCATCCTCAAAGACTTCGACCTTTGCCCCCATTCGGGTTAAGCCGTCGGCCATCACGGCGATTCGGTCGCTCTCTTTTACTCGAAGTTCCTTGGCTCCTCGAATGGTTGAGGTTCCTTCGCATTGGGTAGCAAGGACGGCGAGGATGGGTATTTCGTCGATGAGGCGAGGGACCAAGTCTCCCTCAATAGTGAACGGTCTGAGAATTGGCGCGGTGCCGACGGTTACATCGGCAATTTCTTCGTTCAGGACTACTCGTTCGTTGGTCAGTTCAAAAGGAACTCCGACTTGTTGGAATACTTCGAGAATTCCGGCTCTGGTTGGATTGACTGCAAGGTCTTTAGCGGTAACTAAGCTTCCGTTGAGCAAGGCGGCAAGAACCATCAGGAATGCCGCACTGCTGATGTCGGCAGGAACATCAAATTCAAAACCTGAGGCTTGTTGACCGCCAGCAATGGAAACAGTTAAATCATTACGCTCGACATTGATACCGATTGCAGAGAGCATTCGTTCGGTATGATCGCGGCTTAGGCTTGGTTCGGTCACCGATGTGGTGCCGTTTGCCTTGAGGGCGGCGAAGAGGATAGCACTTTTGATTTGGGCACTGGCGACCGGGGTTGAATACGCAATGGCTTGAAGTTGTCCACCCTGGATGGTTACTGGCGGTGTGTCACCTTCAAATTGAGCGCCCATCAACCGTAAAGGCTCGGCAATACGCTTCATTGGACGCTTGGTCAGGCTTGCATCACCGATCATGGTTACTTTTAGTGGGCGAGAAGCAATGAGACCAGAAAGGAGCCTGATTGTTGTGCCACTGTTTCCACAATCGAGCAGTTCGTTTGGTTGGGTCCACTCCTCAGTTGGAATCAATCGGAATTCGGTTGAGGATAGCTCTTGATGTCGCAAGCCGAGTCTTATAAGGCAGTTTCGGGTGCTTTCACAGTCCTCGCCTCGAAGCGGATTTTTGACAATTGACTCTGAGTTGGCAATTGCCGCCATCATGTAGGCGCGGTGGGTTAGGGACTTATCGCTTGGCGGACGAAAATCGCCTTGGATCGCTGCTAACCGACTAAAGTTTAGGTTCATTTCTGCTTCTCCTTAGCAATTGCAATTTCCTTCAACCACCTTTCTAGTCCCTTCCGGTCATTGGAATCGAGCAAGGTGGTGACCATTTTGAGGTCATCGGAAAACTTTGAGAGGATATCGGAAAGCTCAGTACGGTTAGAGATTAGGATGTCGGCCCACAACAGTGGATCAACCCCCGCGACCCTTGTAAGGTCCTTCCAAGAGCCTCCACTGATGTCGCCTTTAGGGATCGATTTCCGGGATTCGATCAGGAGTCCCGCCAAAATGTGAGGCAGGTGGCTAAGAATTCCAACTTGCCGGTCGTGGCTATCGGGTTTTAATCGCACCGGAGTCGCGTCCATTTTTTTGACGAACTCTTCTACTAAATCTAATGCTCGTGGCGAAGTTGTCTCGCAAGGGGTGAGAATCCATTTGGAACCTCGGAAGAGCCAGTTTGTGGCAAAAGATGGACCGCTCTTTTCGTGGCCTGCCATAGGGTGACCAGGAACGAAGTCTGGGTTTGATGTTGCCCATGCGGCAATTTCGGTTTTGGTCGATCCGCAGTCAGTAAACACTGAGCTTTCTCCTTTGGATTGGTAGGCTTCTTGAGAAATAGGAACGATAAGGCTTGGCGAAACACAAATGAAGACGAGGTCAAGCTTGGAGACTTCGGTGAGGGAAACGCCGGAATCGATGGCGTTGCGCCGTAGGGCAATTTCAATGTGTTCGGGTTTCGAGTCGCATCCTTGGACTTCGTAGCCTTGAGATTTGAGTGACATCCCAATCGATGCACCGATGAGGCCCGTTCCAACTATGCCTATTTGCAATTTGGAAATCCTCGGGAATCAAGCATTGGGAGTATTTAGAATAGCATGAAAATGGGACCAGAGTCCCGATCTAAACCAATCGGTTGTTTCGTCCGTATACATTGTTTGAGGCACACTCAATGTCCGAAGGAACCAAAAATATCTTAAAGTTGATAGGCGTATTGATCGCCTGTTACATCGGCTACCGAATTGTAACTTATGTGGCAATCATGGCACTCAAGATTGCTATCCCCGTCTTGATCGTCGGTGGCGTCGGTTACGCAATTTACCGTGCTAGCGGTGGCAAAGCCCTTATGGGTGGCAGGAAGACTCTGCCATAAAGGTCGAATTGGTCAGGGGAATTCAGTGAATTCCCCTGATTATGTGTCCCTGAATTAGCCGATCATTAACATTGATCTGCGGTAACGTTACCGTTGTCTTTGTTATGGATTTCTCGAATGTATTGGTCGTCGGTGGAGCTGGCTATATAGGCAGCCACACATGTAAAGAACTCAAACTCAACGGATTTAACCCGGTCGTTCTCGATAATTTGTCTGAGGGGCACGATTGGGCGGCAAAATTTGGTCCCCTTGAGCGAGGGAATGCTGGCGACTATGATTTTGTTGCCAGTGTGATTCGAAAGCACAATATTGGCAGCGTGCTTCACTTTGCCGCTAATGCTTATGTTGGTGAATCCGTTACTAATCCTCGAAAATATATTCGAAACAACGTCACCGCGATGGATCAATTGCTGGGTGCGTGCATTGACACCGGCGTTTCCAAGTTCATCTTCTCAAGTAGCTGTGCAACGTATGGTGTTCCTCAGTATGTGCCTTTGAACGAACAACATCCGCAGAACCCGATTTCTCCTTACGGGGAGACAAAGTACATGGGTGAACGGATTTTGCATTGGTATAGCGGTGCCTACAACTTGTCATATGTTGCCCTTCGATACTTTAATGCTTCGGGGGCTGACCCTGATGGAGAGATAGGCGAAGTCCACAATCCGGAATCGCATTTGATTCCGTTGATTCTTCAGGCGGTCCTTGGAAAACGACCGCACATAGGGGTGTTCGGGACAGATTATGAGACTCCGGATGGAACGGCTGAGCGGGACTATGTTCACGTGAAAGACCTTGCTGATGCTCACGTTCGGGCTCTTCAGTATTTGATCAACGGAGGAGAATCGGCGAAAGTAAACCTTGGTTCGGGTCGAGGGTACTCGGTTAAGGAAGTTATTGACGCGGCAGCAAAGGTGACTGGACGTGACTTTCCGGTTGAGTATCAGGATCGACGTCCGGGTGATCCTCCTGCGTTGTATGCCGATCCTTCGTACGCCAAAGAGTTATTAGGCTGGACGCCTAAGCATAGTGATTTGGAGACCATCATTAAGACCGCTTGGGATTGGGAATTGAAGCGGGAGACGCTCGGGGTCTGATGCGGATCATTATTGTCAATGACAATGCCGTGGTTAGTGGCGGCGCGACCAAGTGCGCTTTGCTGAGCGCGGAGCACTTGGCGAACGCGGGACACGAAGTTCATTATCTGTCTGGTTTTGTTGGAGTCGATCCGTATTTTGAGAGCCTGAAGAATGTCACGTTTCATACGGTTGGCGAGACTCAGGAGTTGATGGATATTCCTCGGTTGATCCAAATGGCTTATTCGAAGCCAGCTTATGACAAGCTCCAGGAAATTCTTGAGTTGGGCGATAGCAAGAACACGATTGTTCATACTCACCTGTGGAAGACGGGGACTTCGCCGAGCGTCGTGAACGCAGCCCTTGATTGCGGAGCCAAGCTCATTTCATCATTTCATGATTACCATGTGGCATGTCCTCAAGGTCAGTTTTTTAACAAGCAGACCAATCAGATTTGTACGTTAAAGCCAGGTTCCCTTCCCTGCTTGCTTTCGCATTGTACGGATACGCGAACGATCTTGCCGAAGTGGGCCGAGGTTTATCGATGGACGGTACAACGCGGAAAGGCAGGAATGCCTGGAAAGGTTCACCACTTTGGGGTCTTTAGCCAGAAGAGCGTTGATGCGTTTGGTGCATATTTGCCGAAGGACGCAAAGCTGCATATGATGCGATATCCGATTCAGGCGGTTCATGAACCACGAATCGATGTCACGAACAACAAGGCGATTGTGTTTTCAGGTCGGTTGTCGATTGAGAAGGATCCGAAGATCTTTGTTGAGGCGGCAAAGAAGATTGGAGCCGAGATTCGGGTTCTTGGCGACGGTCCTTTGATGCAGGCGATGAAGGATATTGGCTATGAAAAAGCTACTTATGCCGGTTGGTTGAACGGTGATCAAGTGCTTGAAGAAATGAAGCATGCTCGGGCAATGGCGATCACATCGATTTGGTATGAGGTGAACCCTTTGGCTCCGATCGAAGCACTTGGCCGCGGAATTCCGGTGATTGCTTCGGACTGCACGGCGACGAAGTACGAGATTGTTGAGGGTGAGACTGGGTTTTCGTTTAAGAACCAGAACGTGGATGACCTTGCGGACAAGATGCAATTGTTGCTTGATGATGCGACTGCTGATCGCATGAGTCGGGCGGCTTATGATCGTTTTTGGGCTGACCCTCCGACACCGGAGAGTCATTCGAAGCAGTTGCTTGAGATTTACGAAGAAATGCTCGCGGAGTAGCCAAATAACTCGCTAAACTACAGGCATGATTGCTTCGTTAGCTGCGTGCATTTTTACCATCCAAGCTCCGCTTACGCGGGATGCTTACGGAGTGCCGATTATCCGTGGTCGGAACATGGAAGAGGCGATGAAGTGGGCGGGATACGCCACCGCCCAGGACAGGATGTGGCAGATGGAAATGAGTCGGCGGGCTTCGAGGAGCCGACTGAGTGAGGCGTTTGGTAAGCAATATCTGGAAGCGGACAAGACGCAGTTTCAGCAGTTCTATACTCCGGCTGAGTTGCAGAAGCAATTTAACCGTTTGCCAGGCAAGATGAAGGGTTGGTTTGTTGCTTACGCTGCCGGAGTGAACAAGTACCTGTCGGAAGGAAATCTGCCGTTTGAGTACGCAAAGAATGACCTGAAACCCGAGCCGTGGACCGTTCTTGATTCGACGGCGGTTACGATCAACTTGCTCCAATTGTTTGGTCGAGGTGGTGCGGGTGAATTGCGAAATTTGGCAATGTACAAGTACTTGGAACTTCAGCCCAAGGTATCGAAGCGGGCGCTGGATGTATTTGATGATTTTGCGTGGCAGAACGACCCGAACGCGATTCCGACTTGCTATCCCGAAGATGACACGGTGAAGCCGGTTACTTTTCCGAACCCGACAGCAAACCAAACCCTCAAGCATCTTTCCTTATTGCCGGATATGGGTGTTTTCGAACTTCTACCTGGAATACGAGTTGTTGCGTTGGACGAGAAGAAGCGCATCTCGGAGAGTTTGAATACTCCGTTTAAGACGGGAAGCTATTGCGTTGCCGTCAATAAGGGGCGGTCGCAATCGGGCAATGCAATGCTCTTGAGTGGGCCGCAGATGGGCTTTACCATTCCTTCGGTGGTTCATGAAATGTCGATTCATGTTCCGGGAGTTGATGTTGCGGGAATGGATGTGCCTGGGGTTCCGGGAGTTCTTGTTGGGGCGACGCCGGATGCGGCATGGGGACTGACTACAGGGGTTGCCGATACCGAAGACATCTACTTACTGAAAACCATTGAGCAGGGGTACAAGGTAGACGACATTAACAAGAAGATCACTCTGACGGAATACGACATTCCGGTTAAGGGTGAGGCTGCGGCTAAAGCCATTCGAAAGGACACGGAATATGGACCAATTGTTTTTGAGGTTAAGCCAAAATTTGCCGCGTTCGCCAGGAAACGGGTTTATCAGGGGCGAGAGCTTCAATCATACGAAGCGGTGGTTGGACTTTGGACCGCCAAGACCAAGAAGGAATTTGACACCTCAACCAGACGAGCAACGATGAACTTCAATTGTTTCGTTGCGCTGAAAACGGGAGAGATTGGATGGCGCTATCTTGGCGAAGTGCCGATGCGATCGGGTGAATTTGATCCGAGATTCCCGCTACCGGCTACCAAGAGCGCAAGTTGGAACGGCGTGATTCCGTTTGATCAGATGCCCAATGTTTGGAACCCTAAGCGCGGATGGGTGGCAAATTGGAACAATAAGCCGGTCTCGTGGTGGGCTAATTTGGATACTCCCGCTTGGGGCGAATCTTTCCGAAACAATGTATTGGTGACTCACCTATTGCCAGCGGGAAAGAAGAACCTAGGCGATCTCGAGCAGGTGGTGCCGGTGCTAGCCACTAATCATGAGTCTTGGAATACGTTGTCGGCCTTTCTTACTCCGGAGACAAGAGGCACAACCGGCGCGTTTGAGGCTTTTCACGGAGCGATGCTGGCCGGGTCTAACGATGCCGCTTTGTACCAACGGTTTATTGTTGAGCTTCGAAATGTTCTCTTTTTGCCGACCACGAGCAACTTCACAGGGGCGGATAATTTTGCGCTGGTAGCTCAGCCCGACGTGATGGCGAAGGCTCTCCGAAAAGAAACCAAGTTTGATTACTTAGGGAAGCGAACTGCCGCGGAAGTTATTCAAGAAGCTTACGCCAAGGCTCAGAAATCGGTGGGAAACAAGCTGTTTGAGGCTTCTACTATTCCTGTGCCGGGCGGAAGTGGGTTGGAGCCGATTCCTTATCGAAACCGAGGGACGTATATCCAGGTTATCGAACTTGGAAAGGAGCCGTACGGCAGAAATGTAGTGACCCCAGGGGTGGCTACCACTGGGGCTCATTCTTATGATCAGGCTGATCTTGCCAGAGACTTCAAATTCAAGAAGATGAATATTGTGCCGTAGCTATTTGGGTGTGACTTCTTGCCAATTGAGAATATTGGTTTGCACAGCCACCCAAGTTTTTCCGGTTGAAGTATCGATTCTGACGAGGATTCCAGTTCCGCCACTGCCGTCAGAAACTTCGTATCGGCCCGCATCGCCAGCCGGTCCAACCTGTTGGTCAAGTAGTTGTGCCCATTCGTATTTCACATTCTTTCCGGTTCCGCCATCACTTGAAGTCACAAGCCTTTGGGTCAAGCCCGTTTTTGAATCAAACCGATAGACGTAATTTGATGTATGGACCAAATGATAGTCGGGCGAACTGATTAGTCGAATACTTTGAATTGGTCGAACTTGAGCCTTGGCACTTTGGTAAGTAATTCCGGTTAAAGTTCCGAGAACAGCGAGTAAAGCGAAACCAGTTAATTTGAGTTTCATAAGTCTAGGTTATGACATATTTGGCTAATCGTCAAGATTTACGTTTCTAAATCATGACAATGGAACACATTACATGACTTGGTCCGTAGTTCTTACACAAACAAAGAAAGGTATTGGTGAATAATATGTCCATGAGATTATCGAGCGGTCGCGTGAAATTGTCAGTTGCTGGATTGCTTTTGCTAACGACACTCGGTTGTGGTGGTGCTGGTTCGGCGACCTCCCCATTGATGGGAAACTATGATGGAACGGTCGTCAATCCTGGAAAGACTTCTCAAACCGTTGAGTTAACCGTGAACGCGGCAGGAACGGTTACGGGAAGATGTACGCTTTTGAGCTTGACGAGCGGCGCGATTATGGCGCGGGCTAATTTGACGGGAACCCTTAATCCTGCTACTCGCGAATTCGCGGTAGCTGGAGGATACCAAGCGTTTATCCCACCTCCGCCGGATGGCAGTGGCACCGGTCCGGTGACGATAACTGGGACATTACCGGCGAAGAACAGTGCCAATGGTACCATGCAGGTTCAGGATAGTTTGACCGTGTTGCTTGGCACTATCGCTCCCACTCCTCTTTAATCGTTATTGAGGATTCGGACTT
The DNA here is from genome assembly GCA_037141835.1 of Armatimonadota bacterium. GTDB lineage: Bacteria > Armatimonadota > Fimbriimonadia > Fimbriimonadales > Fimbriimonadaceae > Fimbriimonas. The sequence continues at coordinate 8,091 of JBAXBU010000022.1, forward strand.
CATAGTGTAGAATAATGTCTACACTATGACTTTATTTTCATTTCTTGATGATGATCTAATCGTGGCTCCGGATGGTCTGGTGTACCAGGACGATTTTTTGTCGACCTTTGAGGAGCAGGAATTGATCCATTGGATTGACGCTCACCCTTGGAATACAGAATATTCTCGGCGTCGGCAATTCTATGGTCGGTCTTACAAAGACCTATCGGTGGAGACTGTTATTCCATCTCTGTTTCAGATCATTGCTAAACGATTGTTCGACGAGGGTCTCGTGACTTCTCTACCTGATCACGTTTTGATCAATGACTATCAGCCTGGTCAAGGAATTGCTGCGCATCTCGATGAAATGCCGCATCCTGACAGTCAAGTGGTCACGATATCTTTGCTCGATTCGTACCCGATGGAATTCGCCCGGATTGGGACGGAGGAGAAATTTGAGCAGTGGCTCGCTCGTCGGAGCGTAGCGGTGATGAATGGTGCGAGTCGCACTGCGTGGACTCACGAGATTGTGAAGCGAAGGGCGGATATTGTCCAGGGTGGGGGACGCCGAATTCGAGGACGCAGGGTTTCGGTGACCTACCGGACGATGTTGTTTGAAGGTAACCATTTGGGCTGACAGCTTCTTGGCTTCTTGGCTCAATATGGTATCTTATTATCTCGCGTGCTCCGGTCGTCTAGCGGTTCAGGACATCGCCCTCTCACGGCGAAGATCGCGGGTTCGAATCCCGTTCGGAGTACCAAATTAATAAAGCCCCTCGCTCTTTGGCGACGGGCTTTATTAATTTTGCATAGCGACTGGGTGAGAATTTGCCAAGAGCGCAGCTCTTGGGGTTCGTTAGCGAAGCGCCCGAAGGGTATCCCTTTCGGATATCCAAGCAATCAGTGCAAATGTTTGCCCGAAGTTAGGTGGCATATTTCAAAAGCGCCAAGTGATGGTTACTAAATTTGATTCGACAGATTCTCAAAACCCTCAATGGCATAGAGCACCGATCGTGCTTTGAAACTCTTGTCTTCATCTGGCGATTCCTTGAGGCGGTTTAGATTAGATTTTAGAGCTGCGGTAATTTTGAATCGACGATAGTGACCCGAAATTCCCTTCTCCGCATTTTTATTTTGGTTCGTGATCAGCAATTGGTCAGAATCAATGAACTGCGTAGTGTATTTGGTTGTTACGTTTCCTTGATAGCAATTGCCACAAAGAGAAACCGAGTCAACAAATAAATGAGAGTTATCGAAGTGCCAGCACCTGCGTGTCATCCCAGCTATCCCAACAAATTTCCCATCGGACATGAGATAGAACGACTGTCCCACGAAATCAAATTGAACAAATTCATCACGAATCCAAAGTCCAACATAACTGGGAGGTTGAGTGCCATGGGGCATTTGAGGGTGTCCTCGCAAAGTATCGCCAATAGAATAGATCAATCCACAACCAAATGGAAATGGTGATAATCCGCATGAAAGTAGCGGTAACCCAATAATGAAAACCAGCTTGTTTCTATAAAGCCAAGACATTTTAAACTTAGAAACTGTCAACATTGTTTTGCCTCTTGAGGCTCTTGCGTTCCTGCAGCGATTGACTCAATTGTACGTCAACCTGATCGGCAAAGGTAGTTCGCAGGTGCTTTGTATCACTATTTTCAGCGAAATGTCTCGCGATAGAAGTCGTTGTTAGCTGGTGAGTGATCTCAGGGATTAACAGCGTAAAATTAAAATCAGAAATGGACACCATTGGACAAATCAGCCAGTATATTGCAAGCCAACCGGAATCGAAGCGGATGGACATGGAGGCTCTGCATCAGCTCACCCTCGATGCTTCTCCCGGTTGCAAGTTATGGTTCACCGACGGCAAGAACGAGGAGGGCAAGGTAGTTGCGAACCCAAACATCGGATACGGTGCTTACACGATTAAGTACGCCGATGGGACGACCAAGGAGTTTTTCCGGATCGGATTGAGTGCCAATAAGACGGGAATCTCGGTGTACATTCTTGGACTCAAAGACAAGACCTACTTGGTGAGGACGTTTGGAGAAACAATTGGCAAGGCGAGCGTGACGGGATATTGTATTCGGTTCAAATCGAATAGAGACATCGACCTAGAAGTTCTTCAATCGGCAATCCAACACGGTTTTGCCGCCTCATAATATCGAGTGAGTTAACGTAGGTTGTCGGAAATAAACTGGCTCCACACGGTATTGGGTTGCCAAATCGCATGCAAGTCGATTTGGGCAGCATCGATAGCGACCCCAAGCAGGTTCACTCGATAAAGAAGAATGAATGCCGAAACGCGCATATTTGCCGCGCAGTGAACGAAGACCTTCCTATCGGCATGGGCCTGCATGAGTTGGCAGAATGTTTGAAAGTCTCGGACTTGAGGACATTGGAAATCCACGGGTATGTGGAAGTAACCCATTCTGAGACTTGTCACGATGCTTCCTTCGTTGGGAATTGCATTGTCTGAAGTTGGGAGAGCGAGATTGATTACTGCTTTAAATCCGGCATCGCGGAGCAACACAAATTGATCCTGATTTGGTTGCCCAGCGGTGGCAATCGTTTCACTGATCGCTCGGAACGCTCGAATTTCATCCAATGGTTTCATGATTTGAAGCTTTACTAGTTCCAGGATGCTACCATGTGCCAAACAATTTCTCGGTTTAGTTCAATCTATCAAGATGTAAGATAGTTGGAGTCTTTGCAATTCCAAAATGGCAACAAACTTGTTTCAATGAAATCGAAAGCACTTCAACAGTTTGAAAAGAGCATGGATATCGGCTACGAACAGTGGCACGACGGAATTGGATATGACCTTGATGCGATAGTTCAGCTAACCGATAACGAGATAAAAATCGTCGAAGGGCTCCTTATTCCACGGGCCGGGAATGACTGGCGAGATCTTGAGGCCCTAGACAGAATTGGAACTCCCGCTGCAATTCAGGCTATTCACCGAGTTCGAAAAACGGCAGACGTCCAAATCCAGCTGACTGCTCATCAATATGGTCCGGAGCCAACAGAACCAGAGTGGGAGCGAGCGATCATGAATTCGTTGGCGACGGCAGAGATCATCTCCGGATTAATTTCAGCCCTTAATTGTGCGATTGAAAATCCTAGTGACCCGGTGATTGCCATGCTCTGGTCAAGGGTGCGTGATCCAAAAAGTGGGGTTGCCTACCATTGTGCAGCGGCATTGTGTTGCATAGGTGGTGTCATTGATTCAATGAACGATGATAAGTATCGAGCGTTGTTCCTGCGCCTTGTTGGTCCAAGTTCCGAGGATCGGTCACTTGCCGTTCAAGAATTAGAGGAAATGCTGATCGTTCCAAAATGATTAGCTGAAATGATCGTTGATTTGAATGTTCTATTTGCGGTCAATTGTGCACTAGGTGTTTGCCCTCAAAATCGGTGCTTTCCTGGTGAAAATACTTGGTTGTGAGTTAACGCGGTTCGTGTTAAGATGATATACACGCGGACTTTAGTGTCTTGACAAGTTATGGAGACATATCCCGAGTGACTTGGAGACTCATGAAGAAAAAATCAATACTGTTGACGGCTTGCTTTGCAACTGTTTCAATTTCGGGATCTGCATTAGCAGTTCAGTTCCCTTTTCTTGACGCGGCTTACGTTCAAGAAATATATACCGGTCCAATGGTAGGCGGACCCGGAATGGCTTGGACGAACGCCGGTGCAATGCTCACCCGGGACGGATCAAACATTTACGAATACAGCTTGACTCAGAACGCCGTCCATCAGGGCACAAATGTTCATGGTTTCACCACTCACGCCATTTCCGGGCTCAATACCTCTGGATACGGGATGACGAACGCACTGGATGGCTTTATTTATACGACCACGAGTACGGGGTTGCAAAGATTCAATCCAAATAGCTGGGCTTCTCCAGCGCAAAGCTTAGGCGGAACTGTTGGTGGACAAGGCTACGGAATTCATGCAATGGCGGACGGACGAATCGCCTATGTTGCTGGAGGTGGAACAAATCAAGTTTTCATTTATGATCCAGTCGCAACAACCAACACGTTGATCTACACCAATCCTGGTCTTATTGATGACATCGCCGTTGACCCCGCTGGGAATATTGCTCTTGCGGGTCAAACCGCTCAGAACATGATCGTCATATCGAATACTGGCACGGTTCTCAACAACTTTGTGATGGCTCACTTTCCGGATGGGCTCGCGTTCGGTGATGGAGTCAGTGCTAACTCAATTTTTTCCAATAACAATGACGGCACCATCACCCGCCTCACTTATGGAGCCGGATATTCAGGTACTCCAGTCGCCTTCGATATCGCCAGTGGGAGTCAAGCATACGGTGACCTCGCTGAAGTCGGGCCAGATTGCGCTTTTTATGTTTACCAAGGAGAAAATGGGGGCGCACATGGTTCTACACCAGGAGTGGGTACTCACTGGGATAACGGAGTAACAAACGCAGAAGGTTCAATCATTCGAATAGCTCGAAAGGATGGAAATTGTGACTTCTACCATATCGACCCTGTTCCAGAACCCGGCACTTTCATGGCCATTGGCGCCGGACTTGCCTTCCTTATTCGATCGAGAAAGAGAACAAACTCTTCGAAATAGTGTTATCGTTCGAATGCCTCTGGACAAGAATTTAAGTTCCTTGTTCAGAGGCGATTAATTAGACTTGTCGGCAGGCCCTTCTGGAATGACACCACCTTCACGAAGTGATGTACCAAAGTCGGCACTTTAGATATTCATCAAAACAGGAAATGGACTTGCAGACCTAGTGCTGAGCGCTCAATTTCTTAGCGATTTCCATGAATAGTGGAATCCCGATCATCAGATTGAATGGAAAAGTGACGACAATAGCTCCGGTCAAGTAGAGACTGGGTTTAGCATTCGGAAGCATTATTCTTACGGCGGCTGGCGCAGCAATATACGATGCACTTGCGGCCATGGCACCAAGGACTCCGGCACCACCAGGCGAGAGGCCTGCGAGTGTTCCTCCGAAGACTCCAATGCAGCCATTTATAAGCGGGATTACAGTACCAAAAGCGAGCAGAAACTTTGCATGCTGCTTCAATTCAGGTGCTTTTGAGCCTGCTACAAGGCCCATTTCCAAGAGAAAGATTGTTAGTGCCCCTTTAAACAAATCTCCAAAGAGGGGCTGAACTTGTTGCATACCGGAAGGGGTTGCCACTAGACCAATGATCAAGCCTCCAACCAAAAGAACGATCGCTCGGCCAGTCAACAGTTCGTGAATGAGAGGTCCCAACGATTTAGATTCTTCCTTTCTTAAGACCATCCACAAAGCGATCAAGATTGCAGGGACTTCGAGGACTGCCACGAGAGCCGGCATAAACCCTTCTGGAGCTAACCCTTGCATTTGGGCAAATGTCGTCGCGGCGATAAAGGTAACGGCACTCACAGAGCCGTAATGGGCAGCCATTGCCGCCGAATCTGTTCTATCTAACTTGCCGATTTGACGACAAATCCAGTATGCAAAAAGCGGAGTAATTAAGGAAATCGCCAGAGTGGCGAGTATAGGAGCCCAGAGTTCAGAGACATGGGACTTTGAAAGGGCGACTCCTCCTTTCAATCCAATTGCAAACAGCAAATAGATTGAAAGTGAAGAGTAAAGACCTTCTGGTAGTTTAAGATCACTTTTGATGAGGATTGCAACGAATCCCAGGACGAACGCCAAGACCATTGGCGATAGGATATTTGCGGTTAGCAGTTCTACAGATGTCATTTAAGCGGTTGGAGATGGACTTGAATAGTATGACATCCTCAACTCTGCAAAATAGTTTCTAAATGCCTCATGTTCGGCCGCCTCAAGCCTTGCATCAGACATGATGATGATGAGAGCAAGGTTCTCCAGATGGTTGATAATGATGTGAACGAACATTGTCTCATGGACCGAGTCGTGTAATGCTGCTGAAACAAGGCATCCTGGAACCCTTGGATTGGTGACCTCTTCCAATGGACCGGCTTCGACAAGTTGCTTTAGATGAAACCCATAGTGGGCATCGACTTCCAGAGCTGCATCCAGAAGTTGGTACTCATTGTTGTGAAGAGATCCATCCGACCAAGCAAACAGTTGGAAGAGTTCGTAGATTGACTTGGATAGGTCTTGTCTTATGTCACGCTCTGCAGTCCAGAACCCTCGCGAATTCATGAAGTCACATAGTGAGTAGAGCGCGGAAACGTTGTTTTTTACGAGGAGTGGAAGTTGTGTGTTCATTCTAATTGATTTGTTAGGTAGTTCGTGCCGGGCTTGGCTTGGTAGATAACCATGCCCGACATTTGAGAGTTCTTGAGGAGTTACAAAGCAGAGACTTCAGGCATTTGTTCATCACTGATGCTTTGCTTTGAATTTGATGGATTTTTGTGAACCTTGAGGGAAGCAATAATGGAGATTCCAAGGGTTCCTATGATTACCGGCAAAGATAACCAAACCGGAATTGAAGGAAGGCTCGGCCACACGTCCTTTTCGAGGAAACCGTACAGCATCTTCGAACCTACAAACATGAGGATTGCAGACAGACCGTAATGCAGATAAGTGAACATCTGCATCAGCCCTGCCAGAGCAAAATACAGGGATCTTAGTCCAAGTATCGCAAAGACGTTCGATGTAAAGACAATGAACGGCTCACGCGTAATTGCAAAGATGGCTGGCACTGAATCGATCGCAAAGATGATGTCAGTGAACTCGATGATGATTAAGGCGAGGAATAGCGGGGTTGCCCACAACTTTCTGTCAATTCTAGTAAAGAACTTTTGTCCGTGAAACTCCTTGGTGATAGGCACAAATCGCTGCACCAAATTTACGAGCGGATTCTTGCTCGGATCCATTTGCTTGCCATGGCTGGAAAGCATCTTGATTCCTGTAAACACCAGGAAGGCACCAAACAAGATCATTGTCCAATGAAACTTGTCCAACAACACTGACCCGGTTGCAATAAAGAGCGCACGGAAGAAAAGAGCACCGAGAATCCCCCAAAAGAGGACGCGATGCTGATACTTAGCGGGAACTTGGAAGTACCCAAATACCAACAAGAATACGAAAAGGTTGTCGACACTAAGTGCCCACTCAACAAGATATCCGGAAATAAAGGCTATTCCCGCATCAGTGCTTGAGTAGCTACTGTTCGGATTGATAATGTGCCATTGCGTGAAAACGATCGCGCTGAAAATGACAGCCAACCCCATCCAAACAGCTGACCACTTAAGGGCCTCTTTTGTTTTTACTTCATGGGCTGATTTGTGAAAGACTCCCAAGTCGAGAGCCATAACGATAGCGACGAATCCGAGGAATGTTCCCCAGATCCAAATTGGTACACCAGCTATTTCCAATCTGATTCTCCTTAAAAATCAAATAGGTCGCCGAGGAATCCCTTTTTCCTCTTCTTGTATCGATCATCGTCGTCATCATCATCGTCATATCGATCTTTCCGATAGGAAGATGAGTAGTTTGCTGGACGCTCCTGATAGACTTGTCGATCTTGAGCAACGGGACGTTCTTGAACTGGCGACATAACTCCTGATCGTTCTATGATTTTGTCAAGTTCACCTCTATCGAGCCATACTCCGCGGCAAATTGTACAGTAGTCAATTTCGACACCAGAGCGGTCAGTCATGGCAAGGTCGATGATCTCACATTTGGGGCACTTCATTTTTTTGTTCCTTCAACACAACTCGCATTTGCGAACATGAAGGTACAAAAAAGACCTTCATCGCTGATGCGATGAAGGTCTTGCATTTACTGCTAGATCCGGCTCTTTCAAGCGTATTGACGAATCTAACTCTGCTTTCGCAGCTGCTACTCCCCTTCGGAGCTGTCCTCATACTCTACGAAGCTTCTTTTCGAATTGTTTCAAAGGGGCGAAAAGTTTTTAAGAAAAAGTCTCAAATTCCCTGTTTATTACCAAGGCATATCGTTCCCTTCCCAGTCGTGAAGGCTTAATGCGACTTCGCCCGAGTCGCTAAGAAAATACTCAAGGGCTATTTCCGCACCTTCTTCAGGTTCCATTGAGGCATGTTCGTTTTTGGTTCCAGACATATAGGTCTTTAACCAGCCAGGATGATAGAGTCGGAAACTGAATCCCTGACTAGATAGATCATTCGAAAGGTTTTTTACCGCCATATTTAATGCTGCTTTGGACATGCAATAGCCAAACCATCCGGTTCTCTTGCTGGCGCCAATGCTCCCTGCTTCAGAGGAAACAAAGCAGAGTCGTTTCATTTGACCGGCATCGAGTAACGGGAGAAATGAATTCACGAGTCTGAGGGCTCCAATGGCGTTCACATTGAACTCCAACGCCATTTGTTCCATGCAAGGATTCTGTCGGATACTGTGGACTTCGTGAGATCGATTGATCGCGGCATTGGCTATCAGCAGGTCGATATGCGAAACGGAAGATTGAACTAGCTTTGCAGACTCAATGACGGATTCATCTGAACTGACATCAAGAGGAATCACATTCAGGTTCGTCGGATAACTCTCCTTAAGTTCGTCTAATTCTGGCCATTCAAGATGCTTGCCAGCAAAAACTATCCATCCTTGGTCAAGTAGGCTATTGACTAAGGCTAATCCAAGACCACGATCTGCACCGGTAACCAGGGCTACTTTATCCATTCGTAATCCAATTTAACCCATTTCCAACAAGCAATTGAAATTGAGGATGATTCCATACTGATTCAAAGTGTCCGGGAGTGAGAACGCAAACTCTCCCTTCGCCAAAAGACTTTGTCCAGCCGCCAGGTTGAACACCATGTTCTGAACGAGTTAGTAAGAAATCTTCGCCCTTGTCAATATGCTCCACAAAGTAGTGCTCATCGTGGACTGTAAACGGGAGTACTTCTTTGCTCAAATGGTGGTTTGGTATTGGTTCAATCGTTACTTCGCATGCCGAAGGATGTTGAATGAACGATCCACCCGTTAACTCATGAATGCCAGGAGCAACTGAATAGCCAACTGTACCGGCGTGAACAACGAGCAAACCGCCCCCATGACTTACAAAATCGAGAAAAGCCGCGCCTGAGGCCTTGCTTGCCCACGGAGTTGCGTCAGAAGGCGAAGAGACATTCAGCTTTGCAAGAACTACGGCACTGTAGGAATCGCGAAATTCGAGGATAGGACCATCTGGGGCTTGAATCAGTTCATGCTGTTCGCCCATTGATGCCGTAAGTCCTGCCATAACATGGTTACCAGAATGATACTGATCTCCACATATGACAAGGACCTTCTTTGGCATTGCGTTGCCTATATTTCTTTTTCAGCCCAATCTTGGGCTCTAAATAGCTGCCCAGCCGTGCCATCAGTTAAGAGAGCTGGAACAAGTGCACCGGGAAGAACAGACTCAACCGCGCCAGGAGCATTTGGACCGCCGAGATCCGTACGCAACCAACCTGGATCGAGCAAGTTCATCAGGACTCCTTTTTCCTTTAGATGACCTGCGGTGTCGGTAACGAATTTATCGACTGCTCCCTTGGATATTGAGTAAGCGATCAACTCTGGTTGATCTTGAATGCCAGACGTGACGTTAATGATTCTTCCCCAGCCCTTCTCTACCATTCCAGGAATGAGACGATGACAAATCGTGACCAGCGAGGTCACGTTGACTTCAAAACTGGTTCGGAAGTCTTCTGCGGGAACGCTTAGCCAATCTTGTCGATAAGGAGTCATGACTGCGGCATTGTTGTAAACAATGTCAATCGCTGGACCATTAGCAAGCAAGTCTTGAAGCATGGATTCAACTTGCGCCGAATCAGATAGCTCAGCAGAGACTTGTCGAACTTGTACGCCTTTGGCTTCTAATTCAGCTGCTAACGATACCGTATGGGAAGAATCCCTACTGTGTAGGACAACGTTGCACCCATATTCGGCCAGTCCCAAACTGACCTGTCGTCCTATTCCTCGACTTGCACCTGTGACCAGTGCCCACTTTCCGTTAATATCTGCTTTGTTCATTCGATTTCCTTAGTTACTTACTTGCCGCTTTCAAATGCGATGTCATCAACGAGAAAGCTCCCGTTGGCTTGGCCTTCCGACCAAAATCCAAAGTCAATTTGACTTACTATTTTTGGGTCATAGCCAGGTGGCTGAGTCATGTCTACGAGAGGAACGGATACTTTGTGCCATTTCCCGTCGAGTAGGTCCGGACAATATTTCTTTACTTTGACCTTCGCAGCATGATGCTCTGGAGTGTCCAGTACGTCCCCATTGCAAAGTAACTGAACCTCTAAATCTCCGGTACTACCTTTCGATTTGATCCAAAACGTCAAGTTTGTCATTGTCCGCGTGTCAGTACCAACGTCATTTCCTGTTTTCCATTCGAACCAATCGAATCCGCATCCAATCCAAATGTGGTTTGCATTAAATTTGAACTCTATAGCGGTGTTTCCACTGTGAGCATCGCCCATTGCCGGCTTAAAGGTCGAACTTGTTGGGTTGGTCCATCCGCTTCCCTTATTGGCTCCCTCGCCATCCCACACTACAACGACATCTTTATTAGAAGCTAAAGAAGCCTTAGTTAAGGCTTCCTTGACATAAGTGCCCCAATAGGATGTTGGCTTGTAATCCCAGCCAGTAATGATGCACGGATTTGCACCAGGATGGAAAGACCAGGCGGTCCAGCTGAGTTCGTGTTTGTTGATGTATGCGATGACTTCGGGTGCCCAACTTTCAGTGTAAACATTTTCATGGGCCGGATGCCCTGGCTCCCAAGGCTTGGTGCCAACTTCTCCGACAAATACGGGATATTTCGCGATTGCAGGGGTGACATTTGCTTCCCAATCCTTTTTCCAAGGATAGATATGAGTTGCATAAACAATTCCGTTCCCATTTGGATCCGAAAGGGCATACCCGTTGACAACCCCTCGCAAGTCGTAAGCCCAATCTAACCCCCCAACAACAACTATATTCTTTGCGCCGGTTGATCGGACCCCATCAAGGAGGGCCTGCATTCCAGGAGTGTGATAAGTGAGGTGCAGACCCCTTGACGGATCGCTATTGCGTTCTTCAACCATTCCCCCGTTTTTCCAAACTTCCCAAGATACGTCGTGGGGTTCATTGTAGAGATCAAACATGACAGATGGATGGTTCGCATATCGCTTTGCGAAATCCTTCCAAAAGACAAGGCTCAGGTCGTCGGGCATTGAGTGCTGACCAACATATTGTCCCCACTTGCCACCATTTGACCAATGAAGGTCAAGCAGAGCAATTCCCTTCTTGTCAGCAATACGCTTAACTACACTGTCAATCAGTTTTCGATAGGCTTGCCCACCGTCAGGATTTCTTTCTCCTTTGTAGTAACCGTACCAGAGGTCTTGAGTGAGAGGGATTCTAATAATCTTTGCATTCCACGAACCCATTGCGGCATCAAGCGATTGCATAAAGTGATCGCCTTTTGGATCCCATTCTAAACTTGGAATATTCACGCCCTGCAACCGAACGACGCTTCCAGATGCATCCTGAATCTTGTTTCCGACGACTCGAAGTCCTTTGAGGGCACCAGGCTTAACTGGAACAATAGGAAATGGATTTGACGGCGAACTATGAGGCTCCTTAGGTGACTCGGTTAATGAGCACTTGGCAAACCAATACGTTTGACCGGGAACAGTTCCGAGGTTAGTAAATGTAAGCCGAGCATTGTCATCATCCCAGGGACCATCAAAAGCAAATGTCTTTTGAGCCCATTCCGTCGAGATTGGCATCTCTACGGCTGCACCATGATGTTCCCATGGTTCATGGTTCTGCATGCAATTGACCGTAATCACGGTTTCTTGTTTCGCCTTCACCCAGAAGGTCAGATTGTAATGTTTGCTTTTTGAAATTTTTAGGTTTGGCTGATAGGTTTGCAATCTCCAAGATTGATCTCCCACACTAACAACGGTTAGCTTCATCGCCGGTGACCCATTTGGTCCTTCTTTTACAAACTCTGCCTTACCCTTTGCTCCCGCTTCTTCGAGAACCCATTTATCGGACCCTTGGGCAAAATTGCCATTGGTTAAAATTTCGGTCGACTTTTTTAATTGTCTGCCCGTGCAAGCAATAGTTGCAGCGACAATACCTACTAAAAGGAAAGGAATGATAATAAGGGATTTGGTCTTTGGATTCATGGTTTGGTTTCCATTTCTATTAAGTTAACTAGTTGCCTTAGAGGGAGTCGAGTTGTTCTTGGCCAGCTACACGACGATCGTACAATGACTTTTGGGATTGCAACTTTATGATCAGCCCCATTCCCTTCTCTTTGGTTGCGAATTCGCTCGATCAGTAGTTTGACAAAGTCTGAAGCAAGTGGTTCGATATGTCCTCCAACGGTGGTGAGTTGTGGCGACAGAAAAGAAGCGAGATCAATATCGTCAAAACCGACCACAGTCATTTCAAGTGGAATGGAAACTCCAGCATGGGCGAGATGTTTGTAAACTAATGCTGCCAACGAGTCCTGATAGGCAAAAATTGCAGTCGGAGGATCTGAATTGGTCAAAAGCGCCTCGATAGCAAGCTTTACACTTTCCTCTGATTGAGTTTCGGCAACCATTTCGTCTGAAAGAGATAAGCCAGCCTTTTCGAATGCTCGAGTAAAGCCAAGTACCCGATCGAATTCGCCACGGTGAGCGGGCTTGCCAATAATGGCAACGCGCGTATGCCCCAGATTAAGGAGATGCTCGGCTAGTTCTTCCCCACCTTTCGCATCATCTCCAGTAACCAAGTCAATATGATCAGCATCTTCTACCCATCCCATCAGGACAATGGGGATTCCTGCATTGACGAGAGAATTTACTTGATCCCGCGCCACAAGCCCTTGCTCTGCAGTAACCAACAGTATTCCATCTGCCCGATTTTCCCGCAATGACGAAATACAGGCAGCTTCTGATTCTTGGTTTGCGCCACTCAGTAACAGTTGAAGACTAAATCCCGCTTCTTTTACAAGATCTGCGACCCTCTGGATCAGTTTGGGGTAGTACGGGTTAAGCACTTCAGGAACAATGAGTCCGATAGTTCGTGTAGAACGAGACTTTAGATTTCGTGCGACTTGGTTGACTTGGTAGCCAAAATCCTGAGCCAAAGTTTGAATCCTTTCTTTGGTTTCGGAATTTACCAGTGGGCTACCGGCCAAAGCACGGGACACAGTTGAATGTGAAACCCCTGCTTTTTTGGCAATGTCCTCGAGAGTAATCAACGACTATCCCTCCATGATCTAATGACTTTGCACACGATTGCAAAGATTCTACCAGACGGTTGCAATCGTGTGCAAAGAATATTTGGTTAGGCTCAGATATGGGTGTTGAGGTCCTAAAGTGCTACATGCGAAGAATCTAATGTAATATGTTTTCCGGGAGCGAGTTGTATGAATGGTTCAGGTTCAAATAGTGCGGATGACCTTGGCTTTACGTTTGGTGAGGAAGCTGGTTTGGAAGTCAAACTCTTCCACAAGGGTCGGTTCGCAACGGTTCTTAGAAACCTAGCGGCAACGAAGTTCCTTGCAGAAATGTCGAACAGCTCATTTGCTGAACAGCAATAGATAGAAGAGTCATTCCAACGGCTGGTTTGCGAAGTAGGCAAACTTGTGATTTCGACGAAGAATTACCATGTTTTGAAGTAAATTGTTTTAGTCCGTGTACAAGATTCCCCATTACATTGAGCATGACCATGAAACCATCATGGAGTTCTTGCGCGACTATCCACTTGCTCTCGTTACGTGTCAAGGTAAGGACGGAAAGCCGGTTGCTACTCATGTTCCGGTTATTTTTGATGAACGGGATGGTCATTTGATCTTAACTGGTCACGTGATGCGTGGAACAGATCATTGGCATGGCTTTACCGCCAATAGCGATGTATTGGCAGTCTTTTCCGGTCTTAATTGCCCTGTCAGCGCGAGTTGGTACTCAGATAAGAATAGTGGTGGAACCTGGAACTACATGTCGGTACACGCTAGGGGAACAATTCGTCTTCTCGATCAGAATGCACTGGTCGAGTTATTGAGACGATTGACGAATCAATTTGAGAACGATCCTGATTCTGGGGCTAACTTTGATGACCTTTCCGATGACTATGTCGCCAAGATGCTTCCAGCGATCCAAGCTTTCGAAATTGAAGTTACTGACCTTGACGCAATCTTTAAATTGAGTCAGAACCGAGACCAGGAAAGCTACGACAACATCATCGCGAAGCTAAGCGAACGAGGTGGGAATTCGCTGGCAATCGCCAATGAGTTAGCCCGAAGACGGGATCGGATCTTTTCCTGATTTTTGAGTGAATCTCACTTCGTTTTCTTCTTTTCGACTGCCAACGCTAAATTTTCGTCGGCTCTCTTTTTCACGATCGCGCGGATAAGAGCCTCTGGCAAAGGCTTTTTAGGCGAAAACTGGATGGTACCTTTCGATGTTTTATAGTCTTTGAGTTCTTCTGCAAAGTCGGCAACTGTATGGCCGGGAAAGAGTGAGCAGTGGTTTTTAAACGCGGCAATTCCAACTACCATCCCGTGGATATTGAACATTGGCATTCCGTAACTCATGGTTTCGACGGCGTCTGGAAGTTCGTCCTTTATAACTGAACGCATCCAAGTCAAAGCATTTCTTGCTTCATCGTTCGTAACGGTCTCTAAGTAAAGGTCAACTGACGAGAACTTTTCCATAGTGTTCCTATTTTGCCCCGAGACTCTTGAGGGCTGCAACTGAGCTCGGATAATTTGGATCCACGCGAACGGCTTGACGATACCAATTGATGGCCTGGGCCTTGTTGCCTAGCTTGAGATAAGCTTCGGCAAGGCTGTCACAAGTGTTGGCGGACTTGGGATATCGTTGAACATTGACTTTAAAAACCTTGATTGCCAACCCAATTTGCTTGTCGGTATTCATCACTTGATAACCATAAGTGTTGATTTGGTTTTCCGTGAATTCTCGACTCTTTGGATTCTTCTTCATATTTTGATCTATGAACTTAAAGTAACCGTTCTCACCGTCGGTTCTTAAGAGTTCCAGCATCAATCCCGGACGCATAGTCTTGAAAGGATCATTATCACTAAAGAATTTCTCTAGACCATCGGGACCACTCCGGATTGCCTGAGTTCCCTTCAGTTGTAATGCCTCGTAACCCTTTGACATCGAGTTAAGGTCTCGCTGCAACGTTTGAGTTGAAAGCCATTTGCCGTTGGAGACCACTCCAACTCGACGCTTGAGATTTCCGAGGTCAGCCAATGGGTTTGCTGATAGGAGAACTAAATCACTTCGTTTTCCAACGGCAATCGATCCAATCATATTGGATTGGTTCAGTGCAACAGCGGAATCCAAAGTAGAAGCACGAAGGGCTCGGTAATTTGAATAGCCCAGTTTATTGAGATTTTGAATTTCTTCGACGACTGTAAAGCCGGGCACAATTCCCGTTGAGTTTGCATTTGTCCCGACCAGTATCGTCGCTCCGCCACTAATCAGTTGTCGGATTATTTCCTTTTGATTGATGAGCGATCTTTGTAAACCGGGTAGAAAGCGTTTGTCCAAGTACTTGGTCTGCACTTCGTTTGAGCCAGGTTGCCATGCTCGACGTTGCCAGCTTGGCAAGAACTGGGTTTCGGTACGATTGAGAAACGACTTCAGGTCCTCTGCTTGCCTTAAGTTGTGAGTTGTAGAAATCAAGTTGGCGATTACCGGAACTTTGGATTGCGCGATCATTCTTGAAGCCTTCTTCATGTCGGCGTTTATGTCTTGTGATCCGATCAAGTAAGAATTGAAGACTTCTTCAATATTAACGATTGGCATCTTGTTGCGAAGCACTTCTGGAAGCCCAACCGCTCTTGGAATGTTTCCAAAGACTGTTCGATTTTTGTTTCTTGCGGCCGTAACCATTGCGGCAAAATTGGTTGGGCTCACTCCTGCCGTAATAAACACTGAGTCGTATCCAGCTTTCGAGTCAATGTCCACCAATTTGGCAAAATCAGTAGCCTTTCTTGGTCGAATCACTTTTGGTCCGCAAGTTACGATGTTTGGTCCGCGTAATGAGCCATTGTTAATCTGATTTCGCCATAAGAGGTGGCTTGGTCTACCATCGTGATTGAGCACGGTGGTAACTCCGTTCGCTAAATACAGCGGGAACTCTTGTTTTGACCTTATTTGGACATCAAGATCAATCAGTCCAGGTATCAGAAACTTTCCTTTGCCATCAATTTTTTCAGCCCCTGCGGGGAACTTAACCTTGCTCGAGTCACCGATGGCTACAATCTTCGATCCCTGGGTAACAACGGTTTGGTCAGTGAGAATAACTTCCCTGTCCATGGGAATGACGGAGACGTGGGTTATTGCAATGGAAGGTATCGCCCTTGCTTGGATCAACATGGCAAAGGAATCAAGAATCATTTTTACTATTTGTCATTCTAACTCAGGAGAATATTTTTTGGAGCGGTTTAAATTGAATATTTGGAATGCTTCAAACAGTTTGGTTTCGACTGAAAAGCCAGATTCAATTTGTAGCCGGTAGACTGAAATTGCCTTGAACAAGAAGCTCAATATTTTTCATCTATTGATGGTACTTAGTTCCTCAATTGCCGTTGGGCTCTTGCTGAGAGGAGCTTTCAAAGGGGACTGGTTTGAGTTTGCCGCTTTTGTGACTGGGGTTCTAGCGGTGTATCTTGTTGCTGTCGAGCATATTTGGAATTGGCCAATTGGTCTAATCAATGTGTCGATTTTTGGCTACGTTTTCTTCAAGAGCAATTTGCTTGCCGACATGAGCCTTCAACTGTTCTTCTTTGTACTTGGAGTGCAGGGTTGGTATCACTGGTTAAAGGGAGGGCAGAACAAGACTCAACTCAAGATGGCAAGGATTCCAATTGCTTGGTGGGGCGGAATTGCAGGCTTGCTGTTAGCTGGAACTGCAATTTACTATCCGATTATCACGCACTTTAAGGGAGCTTCACCGCTGGTTGACTCCGTCTTAACCGTTGGCAGCATCATTGCCCAAATACTCCTGAATACCAAGAGGATTGAAAACTGGATCATGTGGATTTTGATTGATATCGCATATATCCCGCTGTATCTCTCTCGAAATTTGGGATCAGCCGCAGTTTTGTACGCAATATTTCTTGTGTTGGCAATTTGCGGGTTGGTTACCTGGTCTAAAGCGATGAAATCATTAGAAGCATGATCGGCGTCATTATTGGCAAATTCTATCCCCCACATAAAGGACATAAATTCCTAATAGAATCCGCCCTGAGGCAGGTTGATGACCTGACCGTGATTGTTTGTGATCATCCATCTCAGGAGATTTTTGCTGAAACCCGAGCAAATTGGCTTAAAGTAATCCACCCAAGTGTTCGGGTCGTTGTTACTCCAGATGACTTGCCAGACGAGCCTAAGCCATGGGCAAAGCGAACAATTGAGATTTTGGGCAGAAGTCCAGACATTGTAATTACTTCAGAGTCTTACGGGGAAGAATATGCGAAAGCCATGGACTGCATGCACGTTCTCGTTGACATTGATCGCAACACGGTACCCATATCTGCGACCCAGATTCGATCAGCACCGCTTGAGTGCCTAGACCACCTTGAACCGTGTGTTCGAGCTCATTATGTCAAGCGAGTTGTTCTCATTGGGGTGGAGTCCACCGGAAAATCGACCCTAGCCAAAGACCTCGCTCTCAGCCTTAATACAGACCAAGTTGAAGAGTTTGGTCGAGAGTATTGTCTTACCAAGACAGGAGAATGGCGCACACAGGATTTTGTAGAAATTGCAAGAACCCAACAGACCCGAGAAGACGAAGTTGCCGGAAAAGCAAACAAGGTGCTTATCTGCGATACCAATGCCTTTGCGACCAGCGTCTGGCACCGCCGATACATGGGTTTCTATGATGAGGAAGTTAACCGAATCGCTTCCGAGGATAAGGTCGATCTTTACCTTTTGACACTGCCCGACTTCCCTTTTGTCCAAGACGGCACCAGAGATGGCGAGCACATCCGGCATGATATGCATCAGTGGTTTTGCGATCGATTGAGAGACCAATCAGCTCCTAGCGTTATCCTCGAAGGTTCTCACAGTGGTCGAATGGAGAAAGCCCTAGCGGCAATACATGACTATTTTGGTTTGACTTCGACCGTAATCACGTGAATGACAGAATCGCCAACATTTTCGAGAGTATGGGGACCTAATGGTGGTGTCCAAGCAGCCTGTCCGGGTAATCGTTGAGTTTCAAGCGTTCGTGAATCCATCAAAACATTTCCGTCAGCATCGCGTCGAATCATATCACTGCATGACAAAAAATATGTTGATGCTGGCCATTCATGAGTATGTACAGCGGTCATTTCGCCTGGTTGAATGATTGTCTCAAGAACTCGGACGGCTTCATTTTCCATCACAAGGCGATGATGTTCAGAAGATGCGATCACGGCATCAAGTTCCGGGGGCCAAGCGATCATTTCACTATTCATCAATCTATTGTGAACCCAATGCCAGTTTTCATGCATCAAAGAGAATTCGCGATTTAAGGCACACTACGTCAGCTTTTGACACGCTTGGTGCCAATTGTTCGCTCGAAGAGAGCAAGGATTCGCCGATATTCATCAGTCCAACTCTCGGGTCGCACAAACGAGTGATCTTCAACCGGATAAGGTGCTACTTCCCAATTCACTTTTCCTAGATCAATCAATCGCTGGACGATTCGAATTGAGTCTTGAAATTGCACATTTGAATCCACCATGCCGTGACAGATTAAGAGGTTTCCTTTTAATCCCTCGACGAAATTGATTGGGGAACTCATCTTGAATGCATCAGGATCTTCTTTTGGAGTGTTGAGGATCGGTGATGTATAGCCATGATGATAATTGGCCCAATCACCTACAGGACGTAACGCGGCTCCAGACTTGAATACGTCTGGAGTGGTGAACATCGCCATAAATGTAATGAATCCGCCATAGCTACCACCGTAGACTCCAAGGCGATCCGGTGCGGCGCCTATCTCTTTAACCAAGTATTGAGCGCCATCAACAATATCTTCAAGATCCTTACCACCCATATGCCTATAGATCCCTGTCCGCCAAGCCTTGCCGTATCCAGAAGATGCCCGGTAATCAACATCCAAGACCGCATATCCACGTTCCATCAACAGGTGGTGGAACATATATTCACGATAGTAATAGCTCCATCCGTGAAAAACGTTTTGCAAGTATCCGGCTCCGTGAACAAAGACGACGGCAGGTCCACCTTTTCGCCAATTCTTGGACTTAAACAGCTTTGCCGGAACCTTGGTTCCATCGCGGGACGGAAACTGAATAATGGGTGGATCAATCCATGGTCCCGATAGCCACTCAGCACTCGGAGTTTGGGTTACCGCAACATTCTTAACGTAAAGTTCAGCTGGTCGGTTTGAACTCGATTTGACGATGGCAATTTCACCTCCGTTGGGTGACATCGCAAAGCTGGCGTCATCTCCGGCAGAAAAGTCTGCTAGTTTAGTTCGAGTACTTCCGTCAAATTTGACGGAGTCAATGTGTCGGTCAAAGGGACTCCCTTCGCTGGAAACAAAGATAAACCGTTGTCTCTCCTTGTCTAACTGAAGCTGAGTTACTTCAAACGGCCCTGCAACAATGTTTTCAACCTTTGTACCGCCCGGGTCAACTTCGTACAGATTTGCGAAACCATTGCTTTCCGATTCGAAGTAAACCTTCGAACTATCCGGAAGCCAACCAAAGACACCTTCTGCAGGTCCTCCAACCCAAGCATCATCATGTTCATTCCAAAGGGTAGTAACAACTTCGGTTTCAGCATTAAATCCGTACAACCAGCCGTCCTTATTGTCCTCTGAGCTTGCCCAAATTGCACAATTCTTTCCATCGGGTGCCCACTTGATTTGGTCGACTCGCCCGGCTCTTGGCGGGGCAATTGTTACCGATTTCCCGGTTGCGAAATTGAACAACTTAACCGAACTTTTACCTTGAGGAGAACCAACGCGCGGATAAGTTGGCGAGAGTTCGACGTATCCGCTCGACGTAATGAATCGAGCTATTTGTGCGTTTCTTGAGGTTTCTTCTGGGCTTTCAAAATAACTCACCGCTACATGGGACCCTAGTGGTGAGGTTGTAAGGCGACCTAAAAATGCTCCTTTGGTCGGTTCAAGAGTAACAAGAACGCTCGGATCACTCGATGCCTTGGATTGGGTCAACTTTTGCGTCTTTTTGTCGCTCAACGCGTATCGATACAAATCTCCATTACGAGTAAAGATAATAGAAGTTCCGTCTTGGGTGAGAATTGGATTGGACTCGGATTCTGGAGTCTTTGTAAGATTCTCAGATGACTCAGAGACCGTATCTCGAACCCAAATGTCGCCATCGGATGCATACGCAATTTGGTTTCCTACTTTTGATCCAAAATCCCACTCTTTCGTCTCTTTAGGCGGCAGTGAACCTTCACTCAAGCCAGTTCCATCACGATTGACAATGTATGACTTTGTTGCCGGTGTCTTGGTGCCATCTGCCTTTGCCCACTGAAATCCAATTTTGCTACCATCATCTGACCACCTAAGATTCGACGGAGAGTGCCCTACGAGCTCGTAGCCTCTCATGATTGATTCAACGGTAAGGGAGAACTTATCGGGAGCCAGAATGAGACCGGCAAGGATTGGAAACATGGCAAAACTTTATCCGATTTAGTCGCGTGGACACGCGTTGAAGTTAACTTTTGTTATCCAATTCTATGGTTTTGAGAGAGTTCGATAGACCAACCTGGTGGAGCCAAAATCGATCGCATCGCCATCCTGGAGAGACACTGGACCAACAATCTTGTTACCATTGACACCCGTTCCATTGGCGCTTCCTAAGTCGACTAACGTAGCACCGTTGGGATCAACGGTTATTTGAGCGTGAGACCTGGAAACTGTTGAATTCGAGGGAAAGCTGATGGTATTTCCGACTTCCCTGCCAATTGTGTTCTCACCAGTTGAAAGAACGAATTCTTTTCCTGCGATATCGATTAAGCGGAAAGTCTTTGACTCGATTGCCGGGATAACCATATTTGGTATCGGTGTAGAAATTAGGAGAGCTTGTTGAATCGGCATTTGCCCCTGTGGAGCAACTGGCTGCTGAACCCCATAGTTCTGTGGCATCATCTGGGGCTGGAGGTACTGTCTTGGCTGATTGCGCACGGCTCCGGCTGCATAAAACACCAACTGAGCTTCCCCAAGTTGGATCATGTCGCCATGATTAAGGGGAGCCTGACTAATTGGTTGACCGTTCACAAAGCCCGGGAAATGCTGACTGTCTAAAAAGAATTGGTTGCCTTGGCGGAAGATGCAGGCGTGAACTGGCTCAACTCCTTTGAATCCACGAATGGGAATTTCCACTTCGCTCGATCCAATTCTGTTTGCCATATGATCGAGACTCCAATCCTTAAATTCCTTGCGACCATAAACTAACCGTACTGACCCTTTTCGAGATACCTTATCGGAAATCATCATGGTCAACCCAAGCGCAATTCCGGCAAACACGGCGGTTACAAGCCAGACCGGAACAGATTGGGTCATGTCTTGGGCAGCCGCCATTTTTGTGACATCGCCAATGCCCATCTTGGCGATCATCATGATTCCCCCAATAATAGAACCAGCAATTCGACCAACGAACGTAAAGGGAGCTGCAACGACCGTCGCAAAGATAGCTCTGGCGACTCTTTGCTTCGTGGGACCTATTGCGAGTGTGATCGAAAAAGCCAGGGCCGTCGGTACCAAAATGCACCAGGCAATTTCGCCAAGAAACTGCCCCGCACTGCCTGATGTACGCATGGCAGATATGCCGATCAAGTCAGCACCAGAGTCAGCACAACTATTCGCGATTGCGCCAATTACAGAGCCCAATAACGTTGCTTGAAGAACTTTTAGCCATGATCGGCGACCTGATTCGAGAATAAAGCAAAAGGAGCCGCAAAGCAGAGCACCAAATGCCGCATGTTGAACGTTGGTCCAAACTGTTCCGTACGTAAAATGCGCGACCGGGTCGCCAGGCTTCAACCAGGGTCGATTGAGGGATTTAATGTATGGCGCAGCAATAACGAAAGATAGAAAGGCCGACAATGCTCCTGCAATTGGAAGGAGGAGATACTTGAGCCGAACCATCTACAAAGATTTTAGGCTAAATGATGAGCACCAATAGGCAGATTCCCGGTATTTTTACGGAGTTCTAATTAGTCGCCGCCACCAGGTAAAAACCCAATCCTTAATTTGAAGCCTGATCGGCCTTAGATTTGTAGAGAAATTGCACGTACAAACCAAATGCACCTGCCAGTACGGCTCCAACACTTACCCACACCGGACCCAAAGTTTTGATCAACAAATAGATATTCAGAGAGCCAATCACAAGACATATTGCGTATCCGATGATCTTGACCCATAGAGCATTGGCGTATTGCCCCATTCGCTTCTTGTCACTGGTGACCATCATGATCGGGAAAATAGCAAACGGAAGCTGCATCGATAGAACAACCTGGGATACTACGAGCAGGTGAACAGTGTTCTTGCCACCACTAAGATGGATAATGATGATCGCTGGGATAATGGCCAAAGTTCGGGTAACCAGCCTACGGATCCATGGCTTTATTTTCCAATTCATGAATCCCTCCATGACGATTTGGCCTGCTAAGGTTCCCGTGATTGTTGAAGATTGTCCCGAAGCCAAAAGCGCAACAGCAAACACTGTTCCTGCAGCGGCTCCAAGACTCGAATGAAGGAGCTGATGGCCCTGCTCCAATTCCTCAACAACAATTCCTGCCTTGTGAAAAACCGATGCGGCCAGAATCAAAATAGCGGCATTAACAAAAAAGGCAAGACTCAAAGCAATAACCGTATCGGCGGTGTTGAACTTGATCGAATCCTTAAGGTCGCCAGATTTGGCCCCAACTTTTCTGGTCTGAACAATGCTTGAATGAAGATACAAATTGTGCGGCATTACCGTCGCACCCAAAATTCCAAGTGAGATAAGCAGCGCTTCTTCGCCGGGAATGGACGGCAAAAACGTTCCTTTAAGTGCCGCGGGCCAGTTCGGCTGAGCAATAACCATCTCGTAGGCAAAGCACATAAAGACGGTCGCAACCAATGTAAAGATGATTGCCTCAATCTTTCTGAAACCAAACTTCATGAAGCCAAGTAAGAGGAGCACATCCAGTCCGGTAATCAAGACTCCAAGTTCTAGTGGTATTCCGAAAAGTAATTGCAAGGCAACTGCTGATCCAACGACTTCAGCAAGATCACAGGCAATAATGGCAATTTCGCACAGGATCCACAGGGCAATTGCGGCAGGACGTTTATAGTAGTCTCGACTAGCCATCGCCAAGTCTTTGCGAGTTACGAGTCCAAGCCTTGCACACAATATTTGAAGGAACTGAGCCATCAGGTTGGAAACAAAAATAACCCAAAGCAAGGCGTAGCCATACTTGGAACCACCCGCCAAATCAGTTCCCCAGTTACCTGGATCCATATAGCCAACGCTGACAAGGAAAGCTGGACCTCCGAATGCCAACAGCCTTTTGAGCCATGAACCACTCAAGGGCACTTTAACGCTTTGATTAACCTCCGAAAGAGATTGGTTCAAGCCTAAATCCTCACTTGTTTTGGCACTATCCATGGCAATTCCTTATAAATGTAGCCTTGGCTACATTTAGGATTATATAGTACCTTTGGCTACAAAGTCAAGCTAATGCTACAATTTAGGGAGGACGATAAAATGACTCTCGAGAAATCAAAAAGTTTTGTGCAAACCCGTGAAGCTCATCGAACAGAGCTAACCGAAGATTATGTCGAAGTCATTCTTGAACTCAGCGAAGAGTCTGGCGAAGCACGATTGGTCGATATCGCCAAACGCCTTGGTGTCGCCCATCCTACTGTCTCTAAGGCTCTCAAGAAGCTTGAAAGCGAAGGTTATGTCAGTTTACGACCCTATCGAGGACTCAAACTGACCGATCATGGTCTTCAACTAGCCATCCGCTGTCGCGAGCGGCACAATACGGTCGTGGCATTTCTGCGGGCATTAGGCGTTGATGAACCAACTGCGGAAATTGAAGCTGAAGGAATAGAGCACCACGTTGGCGAATCAACCCTCCAACTCATGTCGGATTTCTCGAAAAAATAGAAACCTTTTACACGCATTCGCCGTGCATAACAATAGGCTCCAATGATGAATATTCTTCCCTACTTATCAATTGTTGTTGGAATATTTCTATTTTTGGCAATCACTTACGTAAGGCTAACGAAGAATGGGCTTCTTGTTGGTGTGCTTAATCCGAGATTGAACCGTCCGAGAGGACTTCTTTGCCTGCGGAACAACAAATTTGCCGTATTCCTATTCGTTTGTTCAGTCTTGGCGCTTACTGCATTCGGCTGGAATAAGTACCTCCAAACAATCCAACTCAATTTGAGCCCCGAAGAGACTGCCAACAAGCATTAGTTGTAAACTACGAAAAAGCAGATTTGATCTGCAGTTCGCTAATTTGGAGACTAAACAAAATGCTTTCGATGTTTGCCATTCTTGCCACAACGCCATTCCTGCCCGATGACCTAACTCTTGAACCGAAGGGTGCAGTTACTGCGAGGCTAGGTTATATGCCTATTCCCATTAACCTAGTTGATGCGAAGCCAAGCCTAGTGAAGAAGGAACCAACCTATCGGGCTAAACCAAAGTACGGAACGATCAAAGTTGGAAACGGTCCGAAAAGTCTTTATGTTCTCGCCCTCGATGAGCCTGCGGATGCCGATTACAAGATCTACATCGATAAGAATCAGGACGGGGATCTCACAAACGATGGCGATGGAGCTTGGAGTACCAAGCGAGAAGGCCAAAGACCAATGTACGGTGTTATGGATGTGACGCTTCGCGCTTCGTACGGTACGCCAACACAAGAAACATCCTCTTCCGATTACTCTATTGGGCTTTACCGCTTTGTCCGAGCAGAACCCAATCCTCTGTTCAGCTATCGTGAATCATCCAGGTCTGGAATGGTTAGCATTGATGGAAAGATGGTGAAAGCCCTGATTGTTGAAAATGACACCGACGGAATATTCAATAAAAAGGCTTCAGGGAGTGCTGATGCTGGGAAATCGAGACCGGTTTGGATGCAGATTGATGTAACCGGCAGTGGCAAGCCAGAGTTGGTTGATATTCGCGCTCCGTTTAACCTTGGAGACAAAGCCTATGAGGCGATGATTACTGCCGACGGTTCTAGAGTGTGGATCGAATCGACATTTAAGCCAGTTCCGGAGTTATCTCCGAAAGCAGCTCCGGCAAAGCCACTATTGAAGCCAGGAGTTATGGCTCCAGATTTCACCGCGATTAAGTATGGCGGTGGCGATCAAAAGCTTTCCGACTATCGAGGCAAAATTGTTGTCATTGACTTCTGGGCGACTTGGTGCGGTCCTTGTCAAATGTCTATGCCGCATATTGAGTCGGTCTATAAGGCAGTAAAGGATCAGGGAGTCGAAGTCCTTGGAGTTTGTGTTTGGGATGAAAAGGATGCCTACGAAAAGTGGGTGCCAGCAAACAAGGCGAAATACTCATTCCCATTTTCTTTTGACCCTGCTGGTCGAGACAGTGCAAAGAGCATTGCAGGTTCCCTTTTCAAGGTTTCAGGAATCCCTACAACCTACGTCATCGATAAGGATGGAAAAGTTGCTGACGCGATTGTTGGATACGAAGAGAAAGACAAGCGAGTTGAAGAAGCCCTTAAGAAACTTGGCGTCAAAGTCGACTAGGTTTCACATTGTAATTACTATGCCCAAGGTTTCAACCTTGGGCTTTTTGTTAGCCAACGAACTGATAGCTGACAAATGCGACCCGCTTACTGTCCGGTGACCAGCTAGGAACATTGATCGTGCCTTGGCCGCCAAACAGCTTTGCGAGCACTTTTGTTGATCCATCCTTCAGATTCTGGAGGCGAAGTAAGACATCT
This sequence comes from Armatimonadota bacterium, assembly GCA_037141835.1. Lineage (GTDB taxonomy): Bacteria > Armatimonadota > Fimbriimonadia > Fimbriimonadales > Fimbriimonadaceae > Fimbriimonas. The sequence continues at coordinate 33,972 of JBAXBU010000022.1, forward strand.
TTATTTGCAGGATGCCCCTCGACATCAGGTTCATAACTTAAGTAGACCATCCAGTTTCCGTCTGGAGAAACATGCGCAAACCAGTTGTTGCGATCATCTTTCGTCATGGCTTCCACTTCAGAACCATCCGTTTTCATGCGATAAATCTGCATCTTGCCTGTTCGATCTGAATTGAAGTAAATTTGCTTTCCGTCTGGCGAATAGTCAGGACCGTCATCCAGTTTTCCTGGTTCGGCAGTAGTAAGACGAGTTTCGGGACCACCTTCAACAGCTATCGTAAAGATTCCGTACTTTCCATCTCGTTGAGCACAATAAGCCAAAGTCTTTCCGTCCGGAGACCATCCGTGCCAGTAAGATGGTGCTTTGTCTGTGATCCTTTCTGGCTTACCTCCCGAAAACGGCAAGGTATAAATAGTTGATTGATTTGAGTCTTGGGATTGATCACTGATAACAATCATCTTTCCGTCAGGAGAAATGCCGTGATCGTTGTTACAACGTGTAGCAAAGTCAGTATTGATTCGCTCTGGTGCGCCTCCCGCCCAAGGAATCTTGTAGAGAAGTCCATTGCTGTTATAGACCAAAGACTTCCCTTCGGGAGTCCAATTGGGTGCTTCCATATGATCATCAAATACACTGACAACTTTGCGATTTAGCGATTCAATATCAACAGTCTCAAGGGCGCTTTTAAGTTGTACAGGACCATTTTCAACTGGCGAAACTTCGACATTAGAAAAGACGGCTGACTCAATGACTTGATCGTTATGAGAACATACACCAAGACCGATATAGTAGCTTTCTGAAAGGTGAAGTGGGATTGCAGCGCCAGAGAAGGAGTCGTTTACATCGGAGTAAATGTACTCGCCCTTCCTAACTAGGCGAAATGACTTTGGCGCGACCAACCGGGTAATAATCTCATGAGTCGTACCGCCTTTTGTCTCTCGATATTGCAAACTGGTTAATCCATCTCCATGAACGGCAATGTCCGCGTATGGTGAATCAGGCTCAAGAGTCTGCCGGATCACTAAGCATGCCTTTCGATGAAGATCCGTACCATTGCCAATAAATCTTAGAGCGGCTTCGATGGACTGATCCCCGGACACCCGCTTCCAGACAAAGTGGAATGAGTCTTTGGTGGACCACATGTTCTCACCACTTCCCGATATGGTGTAAGTTCGGTCATTTTGATCAAACTGCAACCCTCCGCGATGAAGTACATGCCCGACGTCGCTACTTCCTTCAAAGATTCCTAAGCCTTGTTCCGCCACAGTTAATGCTAGCAGATGTGTTGCAAATAGTAAGGAGACAAAAGGCATAGAGAATCGAGGGTTAAGTCTGGCCAAGTCGAAAAATCACGGATTTTAAGCGAACAACATTCGCACAATGCGTTATAACACTTTAGTGGGAAAGTTTGCATCTTTGTGCGTTGGTTCTGTGATTCTGATTGGTTGCGGAGGAACTTCGGGCACGGAGTCAATTGTAGCGCCTGCTTCTGATCCTGTGTGCACGGTGACTTCGATTCCTGCACGAAGCTTTCAAGTCGATAATCTCAAGCAACTTGAAGCCCCCGGAGTTGTCGTTCCAGCAACGACCATTACTCGCGCAACCGACATCGGTGTTAACGCTCACACAAACTACCTCATTGCCGAGGGCAGTGCTACAACAAGACTTGCCGGTCCGACGGGTCTTACTCCCGAGCAAGTACGAACTGCCTACAGCATTCCACCCAACTTGGGAGCGGGAGCAATCGCAATCGTAGCGGCGTTTCACTACCCAACATCTCTTGCTGACTTTAACGTCTTTTCCACCGAGTTCGGGCTTCCAACTGAGCCATCTGGAAGTGCAACATCAAATACAAATGCCGTCTTTCAAGTTGTCTACGCGACGGGAACCGTTCCTACCACCGATACAGGATGGTCTCAAGAAATGGCTCTCGATACCCAGTGGTCTCACGCAATGGCTCCGAATGCAAAGATTTTCCTCGTTGAAGCCAAATCGTCTTCAGTAGCTGACTTAATGGCGGCTGTGAATGTTGCTAAAGCCTTGCCAGGTGTTAAACAGGTGTCAATGAGCTTTGGCGCGACAGAATCAGCCTGTAACTTTGTCAAGTACGATCCAAATATGGTTCAAGCTGGCGTGACCTTTTTTGCAGCATCTGGGGATACCAGCAACGAGTTGTCTTATCCGAGCTTGTCAAAGAATGCGGTTTCAGTTGGTGGGACGACGCTCAACCTTGATTCCGGCAACAACCGAATTCATGAGAACAGTTGGAATAGATCCGGGGGCGGCAAGAGTGCCTTTGAACCAAGACCAACTTTTCAAAACGTCGTGGCGAGAACAGTTTTGGGATATCGAGGAGGATGCGACATCTCCGCGGTTGGTGACCCGTTGACCGGTGTTTCTGTTTATGACAGCACTCCAAGTGGAGGATTTAGTGGATGGCAAATCTTCGGTGGTACTAGTGCATCCTGTCCAATTATCGCGGGAATCGCTAATGCTGCAGGATCGCACTTCACAAGCAGTCAAGCATTCACTGCCGGAATCTATTCTCTCATTGGTTCTTCGAATATCTACGATGTCATTCACGGAACTTCCGGAACCAACTCTGCGGATCATGGCTGGGATTATCTGTCTGGTGTTGGCGCACCAAATGGAATTGCTGGACTTTAGAGCTTCTTGAACTCTTCGATCGCACGTCTTCTTGCCCTTAGCTGAAGGTAACGAGCAACTGGCAATCCAACCCAAAAGAGGAAGGAATGAGGACTAGCTGTACTTTCGACGGTTAGCTTGAGCTTTCCGTCAACTCGGTTCAAGGTAGCTGTCCAAATTCCCCTGCCATGGTGCTTCTCAGTGGTGACATATCCAATTTGGCAATGGTTCTCTGTTTGGTCAGCAACATAAATCTCAACCATCGAACATGCATAAAGGCCGGCAAAGATAGGGGCCCGTTGCTGAATACGTTCGCCCACCTGAACATTTCGCTGTTCATCTTGATACAGACCATAAAATTGAACCGCATCCGGTGGATAGTAATCGCCAGCCATCATCTTTTTCGAGATTGCGATAAATCGAGAACCGTCTGAGTCGGGTCCAATATCCTCGACTAGATGATCGTCAAAGCAAATGAAAGCCCGTTGACCACCTTTAGTTGGTGACCACGAAAGAGGTGCGTTGGTTCCATCTTCAAATCTTGCTTTGATGATTGCTTCCATTTACAATTATCTCTACGTTATACTACTATCAGAGATTTCAGAACTATATGAAAGTTGTAATTCCCGGAGGATCTGGACACGTCGGTGCAGCCCTTATTCGGCACTTTCGGTCGCTCGGATGGGACATTTCGGTTCTCTCTCGCAAAGAATTTGTTACCGACGGGGTTAAGTCAGTCCTTTGGGATGGCAAGTCTGTCGGTGAATGGTGTCGCGAACTCGAGGATGCGGACGTTGTGATCAACCTTGCGGGTCGGTCGGTCAATTGCCGATACGATGTTGGAAACCTGAACGATATGATGAATTCGAGAGTGGATTCCGTTCGGGTTATCGGTGAAGCTATTGCCATCTGCGCTAACCCACCAAAGGTTTGGCTTCAAGCAAGTACTGCCACAATTTATGCCCACCGTTTCGATTCTCCGAATGACGAGTTCACGGGAATAATGTGTGGTGATGAACCAGGCGCCCCATTTACTTGGAATGCCAGCATCAAAATAGCTAAAGCCTGGGAAGACG
>JBAXBU010000023.1:0-37262 GCA_037141835.1 Armatimonadota bacterium
GAAAAATGAAAAGGGCCAGAAGAAACTTCTGGCCCTTTGGTCTGAAATGTAAACGGAACTATTCTTCTTTCGCGTTGGAAGAGGTGAATGTCGCTTCGTTTACGAATTTGAAGAGGGTGGTTCCTTGGTAGGAAGCCTTGAGTGCATATCGAGTCTGTTCGCCAGATTTGGTCTTTCGAACCATTTTGGTCTTTCGAACGTCGCCTTCTGGCACTTCAACATGAGATCGAGTCTTTAGATTATAGAACTTCATTTTTACTCCTAAATTGGCTATCGAGTTTCCCCCTCGCACAATCCGTCTAGGTTCAAATTTGCCGAATTAGAGAATATCACAATCTTACACAAAGTCAAGTCAAATTTGAAGAGAATCTAGGCAATTTTTTAACTTTGCCTAGATTCAATTGATGCTATTTCAGCGAAATGCTCTTGTCAATTGCCATTTCAGAGCCATTTTCAAACCGGCGAACCTTAATGTTCACTTGGTCTCCCCAGTTCAAATTGCCCACTTCTGAACTCAATTGGTCGACAGATCCTACTTTCTTTCGACCAATTGACTCAATGACATCGCCCGGTTTGATTCCATTTCTTCCGGCAATCGAATCTTTTTCGAGCGAGCCAACCAAAACTCCTGAAATTGTCGCAGGAATATTGTGCTTCCTTCGATTTTCTGGGGTTAGATTTTCGATCATAATCCCCAATTGAACTCGCCCATTTTTCAATGGACCAACTTCCTGCTCGTCATTTCCATCACTCTTGTCAGGCGTCATTTGCTGTCGGAGCCGTTCTTGGAGATCCTTCATATCTGGTGAGCCAAAGATATCACCGTCTTTTCCGTCGAAAGGCGACTTCACATCAACCTTCGGCTTGAGAGGCTTTGCTTCTTCAAGGGTTACCGTGACGGTGTTTGATTTTCCGTCTCGGATGTAATCAATCTTCGTTTGAGTATTTGGCGCTATTTCCAACATTGAGTTGCGAAGATCAATCTGACCCTCAATCGTTCGTGATCCAATCTTCGAAATGATATCTCCCTTTTTGATGCCGGCTTTGTCAGCAGGGCTACCAGGCGAAACATCCTCAACAAAAGCACCACCCATAAGCTTTCGTTCGGTTTTCTCGAACGGTTTCATGTCCCTCGGAAAAACTCCGAGTTGAGATCGGGTGATTTTTCCTTTTTGGATGAGAATGTCAGCAATAAATCGAACTTCATTTCCAGGAATTGCAAAGGCAATTCCATTGCTGCCACCAGTCTTCGAATAGATCGAACTATTCATACCAATAACTTGACCATCGATATTGACCAACGGTCCACCGGAGTTACCGACATTAATTGCCGCATCGGTTTGGATGAGATCGGGATAGAACCGTTGAGCTTGGCCACTACCGGAATTATCGGGTACCGCGTTTTCTCGCTTGATCGCGCTAACGTGTCCGAATGTGACAGAGTTTTCAAGTCCAAATGGTGAACCGATAGCCATGACCATTTGTCCAGGTAAGACAGTCTTGGTATCAGCAATGGTTAAGGTCGGGAAATCCTTTCCTTCGATTTTAATAATGGCAACATCCCATTCCGGCGCTCGCTTAACGGTTCCTTTGTATTCTCGTCCATCATTCGTGACCACGGTAACTTCGTTAGCACCGCTTACCACGTGATCATTGGTGATAACGTAGCCGTCTTTGCGATAAATAAAACCCGCACCCTCACTTCCCGATAGCGGAACCATTTTCCCACTGGAGTCACTTGCTCGCGTTGTCACGGATCGAATATGCACAACGGCTGGCTTGACATATTCCGAAAGGCTAACAAATGAGCTATTGAGATTCCGAAGGGTCGCAGATTCTTCAGCTGAGGTGTTACCGACAAGCCGAGCAATACCTGCTGGCTTGCCAATGGCATAGTCAGGCTTAAAACCGCCTGACATGCTAACGACAGTGGCGATTCCAGCAAAGAATCCACCGGCTATCAACGCGGCGGCAGTCCAAGAACGAACAGTTTTCATTTTATTTCTTATGTTATATTAAGTGAATATCTAGGGTTTAGGTTCCCTAAATGCTGATTCTTGTAAGCATTAAAGGGGATTCACGGTCACCCATCACGAGGAAGGAACGGATAATGCTGTTTCGAATATTTGAGTCAATATCCGATACGATCATGATATTGACGCCATTGTGAAGCTTGATTATCCGGTTTTCGCCTGTTTTTATTGACTCGCCAGGTTCAGGCACCCATTCGTAAACCGTGACTCTCTGGAGACCATCAGTCAATTTGAGGCACAGAGCTTTCCATTTAGAGTTCTTCGTCGTTGTCATCCGTTGAATTTTAAATCCAAAAGGAATTTGGACCGGAACAGTCGGTGTGAACCCCAGTAATTTTGACGCTTCAGTCATTGAATTAATCTTTGTTGGCTCTGCATACGAAATGGTCTCGTAGCCAACCGGCGGTTGAATCTTGAAAATTGAAGGATCTAACTTTGACGGAAACTTGATATCTAAGACTTCATATTCTTCCGAAACCTCACCGTTGGGCAGAATGGTCTCTTTGCTCATTGGGAAACCGGTCTTTTCGTCAAAAAAATACCGAATACTTGCAATCTGAGAGTACTTTGCTTTCGCGAAAACAACGACACAGTTTCTTCCCGCAATCTTTTCATCGGGGTCTATTCGAAGAGAATAATTCTTTTGAATCAACGGCAAGCGGAACGCCAAATCTTGGTTCATTTGGTTTGACGGTTGAATAATGAGGGTCTTTTCGTCCGGTGAATACGTTTGTATGGATGTTCCGTCGTCAAGGAATTCACATTGCAAATGCAGAGGCGACAAAACTGTTTCCCGAGTTTTTCCGTCCTTAGATTTTTGAATTTTGACGGTTACCGATCTTTTTTCGTCGGATTGCCGTTGCTTCAGGACCGCAACAATGTTTGTTTTGTAATCTCCAGCCAGAGATTTGAGCAAGTACTTTTGCGCTTTGTCCTCTTGGCTAAAGGAGGTCGTAACAATTCCCAAAACAAGACAAAAACTAATGGCCTTCGTAATTCGTGAAATGGACAAGGGAAGCTCCTGAGGTGGAATCGGTGCCGGCATCTAAAATTTGATCTCTCGACATTTCTCGCTTAATGACCTGGTCTCGATCTTGGGCTTTGGTTTGACCAGGACGAGGGTACGACAAAATGGTAAATGCAATGACCGGAATGGCGAGGGCGAGTCCTAACCGAACATAGTTTCGCTTGGAATCTTGAAGACTACTTAAAATCCGGTTTGGCAATTGCGAAGATGGTTCAGGACATGCCGGCAATCCTCTCAAGAGCATATGAACCGACTTCATTTCATCCAGGACGATCTGGCAATCTTTACATTTGTTTACGTGTGACCGAGTGATTTGCATTTCCACGCCGGACATTTCACCGTCAAGGTACGCGGAGAGTTTTGATTGAATAGTATTACAGGACATTGACGTACCTCCCATAAGACTCAGGCGCATTCTTGAGTAAAAAGGTTCGCAACTGGACGCGTCCGCGATGAATTCTCGATCGAACGGTTCCGACTGAGGTTTCCATGATTTCGGCAACTTCCTCATAAGAAAGGCCTTCAATATCAGCAAGAACAACCGCAAGTCGAAATTCCGAGTTCATTTGATTAAGACCTTTTTGGACCGTGTCTGAAAAGCTCCCGTTGATCAAATCGGTTCCCGGCACATTGGTATGGTCGGCAATTTCCAGAGCTTGAAGTCCGTCCGACCCAGAGTGATCAAGCGAGCTGGTTTTGATTTTGCCTTTTCTTCGGATAAGGTCAATGTGAGCATTGGCAATAATTCGATACATCCAACTGTTGAACGGCAGTTTGTCATCGTATCGATGAAAGAATCGATAAGCCCTGACAAATGCTTCCTGAACTAAATCTTCGGCATCGGTAGAGTCACCAGTCAAGCGATATGCCACCGAATAAGCCTGGCGATAGGAATCGCGCATCAACCGTTCAAAATGTATTGACCGATCAAATGTGCCTTCTCGATTCTTTACCCAACTAAGCATTTCTGTTTCCTTCGAATTAAGTCATACGCCTGAGAATTGTTATTTCGTTCCCGAATTATTTCGAAGAACAATTTTTCCAATCATGGCATCTAGCACTAACGTCGGATTGGCGTTGGAGATCACTCTTCGGTGTGCTTCGGTAATTTGACGAACCACATCCGCCCGATGTCCATGCCGATGGCTGACTCCAATGCCAATGAGTTCTAAAGTCCTGGCATTGGAAGTTCTATTGCCAAGTTTTTCGGCATCTTCCAACCGATCCGATAAACGGCGAAAATCCTCGGCCAACGTTAAGGCTCGATATTTACTCCCTAAAACCAATTGGTCCGTGTAGTCGATGATGTCCTGATACAGCTCGATATTGGTTCCAATCCTTGTAAGAGTGCCGGGCGCCCCTTCTGCAAGGCACCTGATTTCCTCAGGAATGGAAGGGAAATGTTCTCTAAGTTCACTTTCTAATGGGAGTTCACAATTCACGACAAGGCATCGAGAAAGAATAGTTGGTTTTATTCGGGATATCTGATTTGTTGTCAAGATAATCTTGACAAATTCCGGAGGTTCTTCAAGGGTTTTCAACAATGAATTTGTGGCATCGCCCAACAATCGATCAGCGCTTTCGATCCAAACGACTTTGTGCCGGGAATAGAGTGGTGACACTCTAACAAATTCTATTAGTGGAATAGGGTCGTCAGGCTTCTTGTTGGAAGGGACGGAAATCTGCCTTAGTTGAATATTGCTGCTTGGGCCAACTGGTTGAATTCGAAAGAAGTCGGGATTCGCATTTCTTCTGAATGAGTCAACTGCCCGATTTGAAGCATCCGCTTTCGATCCCAACCACATTTCGGCTAATTGATTGACAAGCAGAGTCTTGCCGCAACCTCGAGGACCATAAAGAAGGACTGAAGAGACACCGTTGGACTCGTCGCCCAATAGTTGGGTAATTTGCTGAGCTCGTTTAAGCCCAAGTAGTGAACTCAAAATCGTTCAAACTCCTCAACTGGAAGCAAAAATAGTACGGCTCCGCCGACTGGTACTTTGACCGCAGATGGAGCAAATGCAGCCGTAGGATTGGTCTCAAAAGGAGACACATTGAGAATTTGTTCGCGGCTTTGACAATTGACGGAGATAAGACTCTTGAGACTGGCGATCTCGGCATCTTGAACTCCAATCAGAAAGGTAGTGTTGCCTTCGCGCAAAAAACCACCAGTGGATCCAATGATGGTGAACTTAAAACCCGCTTCAACAAGTTCGTCAATAATTCGATTCTTGTCCCGGTTGTGAATAATGCAGACTGCGAGTTTCATGGTCAGAAGCATTATAAACGAAAAGCTCCTCACGCGGGTGAGGAGCTTTTCAATGACTTACGAATTGATCTTACTGACCAAGTCCCCAAAGTGGGTAATTGATTGTAAGATTTGGGTTAGCACCGAGTCCAACCGTGCCACCCGTAAATCCACGAGTTGCAGGGTTTGCAATTGATGAGTTAAATCCAAATGCCGGAGTTGCAGAAACTCCATATTCAGCCGCAGTTGGAGTTGCAGCCAAGAACTTCTTGTAAGGGAAGAACTTTGCCGATCCGTCTGCCAATCCAACGATGATTCCGTTGAATGCAACTCTTGCTTCATCTTGATCAGCAAGTTGGTTTCCTGGATAGTTGGTCGATTGTTTGCCCATTTCGTATGACCATAGCTCTCGAACTGCCGGTGGGAAAACAGTTACGGTTGCAGAAGAAGAATCTGATCCGTAAGCAATTGGTACAACCCCGATTTGCGCATTGCCATCTTCAATCAAAGCTGCGGTCTGAGCAGGATACGGTACCGCTGTCATGCTTCCACCCAACCAGCTATTTCGGATTGAAGTCGAAGCTCCAACTGCTCGGTTGTATGTATTCAATTGACCAGACAATGAACTGTTGAACATATAGCTGCCGGTGATTTGACCGCAAGCCGCCCAGTTGCCGCCTGGGCAAGAAGGAACTGAAATGTTGTTGATGCCGCGACCTGGGTTAAAGTACAGCTGAGTGTTCTTAACGTAAGGCATCGTCCACTTCTGCCATGAGAAGTGATTCATGCGGTAGAAGAACGGAGCGACTGTACATCCAAGACCAGTTGGGTTGAACGGGGTCGTGTTCAAAGCAGTGTTCAACGATGATCCAGCTTGGCAATCATCGTTTCGTGGGTACATGTCGTCGTAGTCACCGCCGTACAAAAAGATGCCGAGGGAGATTTGCTTTTGGTTGCTGATAGATGCTGCCTTCTTAGCCGCTGCCTTTGCTTGAGCAAAAACCGGGAAGAGGATGGCTGCAAGGATTGCAATGATCGCGATAACGACCAAGAGTTCAATGAGCGTAAATGCTTTTTTCATAGCCTTAATGATTCCAGTTTGTTTGTCACGTTGCACGTCCTGTGCTACCAGTAACTTGGTGATTAGACCGCTCCGTCAAGGAAATGGATTATTGAAAATAATAGGGAAAATGAAAGCCCGTTTCCTTTGCTAATCGCTGTATAGTTTACAATCTAATGCCTTCGAAATGAACGGGGCAAGCTGGATTTTGGTACTATTTCTTAACAATTCAATCTTAATTCCTTGCTCAATCGAACGTTTTAAAGATGAATTGCCTAATAGAATGTCGATCGGCGATTTTTCATATTCATACTCATACGGGGGTTGCTTCCATGCAAACCCCGGAAGATCTGTTTCGGCACCGGTAGCAACAAATCGGTCCTGTTTCACGTGGCTAGAATCATGTAAGCCAGTCTGCTTAATTGCCTCAATCATGATTGCGCAATAAGCGAGCACCGGCTCAAACAACTCTCGATCAGTTACATGAACGAATACGCCATTGCATATTCGTCCAGAGTATTTATTAAAGGTCGGCTCAAACTGAATTGGACGGAAAAATACTCCCGACAACTCACAGTTATTGAGCGAATCTGCAAGCTTAGCGCCGTCTAGCCAAGGTGCCCCGATTGTTTCAAATGGTCGCGTCGTTCCGCGTCCTTCGCTGAGGTTTGTGCCTTCGATAAGACATCCACCCGGATAAACCACCGCTGTCTCAACCGTTGGCATGTTCGGCGATGGCATAACCCAGGCGTAACCGTTTTGATCGGCATAAGATTGCCTATCCCAGCCGATGAGTTTAATAACATCAAGTGAAAGTTTAGGATAATGTTGGTCCCTAACAAAATGAGCGATCTCACCAATTGTCATGCCATGGCGTATCGGCAAAGGGTGAAGACCAACAAATGAAGCAAACTCCGATTCCAGAACCGGACCTTCAACTTTGGAGCCAATCGGGTTTGGACGATCAAGCACAAGCATCTCGATCCCAAGACGCTCCGCCGCTTTCATTGCTAAGGTCATGGTCCAGATGAAGGTGTAGTAGCGTGACCCTACGTCAGGCAGATCAACCACAATGAGGTCAACCCCATCCAGCATCTCGTTGGTTGGCTCTCGGTGCTCACCGTACAAAGAATAAACAGGATAGCGGAAGAATTCTGCCCCCTCACCGTTCCATTCGATCATGTTGTCCTGGGTCGTGCCCGCCAACCCATGTTGGGGTCCGAATGCGGCAACTATTTTGAAGTCATGAGAGTTGTGTCCTTCTGCAAGCAGGTTAAGGACGTGACGAAACTGATGGTCAACGCTCGCTTGGTTGCAAATAACCGCTATTCGGCGACCCCTTATTGCCAGAAATTGTTGTTCTACTAAGGAATCAAGCCCGGTTCTAATCGCCACACTGCTATTCTATCTGCCTTTCGCGGTGCCTTGAGAAATGACGACGCCTCGAACCCTTGTGGGGAATCGAGGCATTGGTTGTGTTTTAAGTTACTAAGCCGCTGATTCGTCTGCGAACTCGTGATTGAGATGGAGTTGCAGCCGAATATCTTGCATTCGCGTTAACTTTCCATGCTTGTGAGGTTTTGCCGCAGCAAGCGGTGCCGGTCTCTCTGCCTTTCGCTTTTGGACTGTGTTAAGAATCCATGTCTTAGTGCTCTCGATCTTAGTTACGATGCGACGCGCTTGTTTGCGTCTCCATGCCCTGGTGCGATCTTTCATCTCAATGTTTTCCTGCCTTATTTCAGGTCTCAAAGAACTAGCAAATGAGCGGTTCTTTTGTTTACGATACGAAACCTGGTGAATAGCTGTGCCATAAGAAGAACAAATTGAGTCCTTTGCGGTGCATTTTTTGGTAACCTTAGAGGGTTCATGAAATGGTCTGGTGAGGTAATAGGTGGTCCCAGTGTCAGAGACATCTGAGGCCCTCAACACACCAAAAACTGACCGATTAGAGAACCTTCGTACCCTACGTGTTTCTAACTTAGATGGTGCCTTTGCGACAGCTTTTGCGACGCTGATTGGTGGAAGTTTCATCATTGGCTATATCAAAACCGAGTTTCATGGTGGAGAAGCAGATCGTTGGCTCGGTCTCATTACTGCTCTTCCCGGGTTTTTGGGGCTCATACAGATCCCCGGAGCCATTTGGGGTCGCAGTTTTCCGTCTTACAAAGCCTTTATTCGACTTCCCGCAATAATTTATCGGTTTCTTCACCTGCCATTAGCCTTTCTGCCGCTCCTCTTCATCAACAAAGACATCAAGCTGGCGATCATTGTCGGGTGTGTATCCTTGGCGGCAGCGGTAATCAATATTGTCAATCCAATCTACAACGATTGGCTAGCTGAGATGGTGCCGGATACTTCGAGAGGCGCGTTTTATGGAAATCGAAACGCCCTTCTGGTTGCCATTGGGGCTGGTGTTGGTCTGCTGGGTGGTCTCATTGTAGATCAACTTAAGCATCTCAACCAAGCAAATTATGGCTACTCTCTAATCTTTTCGATTGCGCTCATCTTCTCGTTCATAAGCTGGTTTTTCTTCTCGAAAATGCAGGACATTCCGCGAGAAGAGCCAATTAAGCAGAACCTAAGAGAAGGAATCAAAGCCTTTGCTGGCCCATTTCGAGACAAGAATTTCCAAAAGGTTTTGGTGTTTTTGTCGATCTTCATTTGGGGGCAGGCTATGGCGGGAAATCTGTGGGCCGCTTTCGCGTTTGAGTCTCTAAAATTTACGCAAACCCAGCTTCAACTCTGCGCGATCATGCACGCCGTGGGCAACATGACAATGTCGAAGTGGTGGGGATATCTTGCCGATAAATATGGCAACAAACCACTGCTGATGGTGACGGGTTTTGGAATGCTCTTAAGCCCAATTGCGTGGCTTCTAGCTCGTCCCACACCAGGCGATCACGCGTCAACTTTTAATCTCGTTCTCTTAATCTCTTGCCATTTCCTGATGGGAGCAAACTGGAGCGGAGTCGCAATTTGCCAATTCAATCTCTTGCTTTCGACCGCAAAACCGGCAGCGAGGGCAACCTATATTGGTGCCGGATTGGCGACCCAATCAATGTTCGCCGGTATTGCTCCCTTAGTAGGCGCTTTCCTCCTCAACCAAGGTCGAACATTCTTCCACGGAGATTTCGCTGCTTATCAAATGGTTTTTTATGTGACCATCGGAATCCGGTTCATTGCCCTCTTCTTCTTGGCGCCGATTCGAGAAGAAGGAGCTTCAAGTATCCGTGAAACCATCAAAGTGCTGAAAGGCGTCACTCCAAAAGGAATCCGGGCAATGCAAAAGTTCAGCCGTAGTGGCGATGCTATTGAACGAGAACACGCAATTGAGAAAATGGCAGACCGAGGACTTTCACTGGCATCGTCAGAGTTAATCGCGGCCCTACACGACCCATCCCCACGGGTCCGACGACAAGCCGCGTCGGCATTAGGGCGATTAGGTGACTCGTCAGCCGTGCCAGAACTCCTGCATCAACTAGAACTACATCCCGATATTGTTGAGGAGGAAACTGTCAATGCGCTCGGCAAGCTGGGCGACTTGTCGGCCATTCCTGAGCTTGTCAAACTGCTCAAGAGTCCGCGCCCACTCTTGCGGAGAGCAAGTGCCAGAGCAATCGCCAAGATCCCCGGCGCAGCTGAGAGCGCCGAGGCTCTTAGCCATTTGTTGATAGCGGCAGAAGACAAGTCCGATCCTGATTTGCGACGGGCCGCGCTGCAGGCACTTCGTTATCTCGACGCGGCTGATATTGGGACGACAGTTTCTCATGCATTACTCGACAAGCACCCAAGTGTTCGAGTCGCTGCTGCAGAAGCATCAGCTGAATTAGAGTTGAAAGAGACCGCCGATGCCTGTAGAGAATCTCTCGCAATGTACGATGATGAAGCGTGCGCAGAAGTGGCTTATGCTTTGGGCGTCAACGGAAATCTTGAAGATGTTCCGAGAATCTTGGCGGTTGCCCAAACATGCGTTTCTGTCATTACTCGACGTCGATGCCTCCTCGGTGTCGCCAGCATTTACAAAGTCGAAAGCCCAACTTACAAAGCCCTGATGACCCAAGGAATGGTTCGAGACAAGCTTTTGATTTCGATGTTGACCATTGGCGGCAAAACTTCAAAAGCGGTGGCAAAAGCCCTCGAAGCTCACTCGGCCGAAAACGAAGTTGCCGCCGTGCGAGCATTAAACCTCGGAAAAGATGCGGAGGCATTGTCGCAATACCACGTGGAAGAATTGTTCGTCTTGGCGGCATGTATTTATGCCGAAAGGATCAGTCACCGAACCAGTAAGTGAGCCCTAATGAACAAGGAGACACATTCCGACGTCATAATAGATAAGTAAATGGGGGCGTCAGGGTTCGACAGAATCGTAGTGACTCTTCGTTGCGAGCCGTGGATTCTCGTTGGCCACGTAAAAAACGAGGAAAAAATAACTGCAAACAACAACTTTGCATTCGCTGCTTAATTGACAGCGCGTGACTCTGGACTTAGTCGGATAGTTTAGATGTTCGCGACGCAAATCCGAATCGCTTAGTAACCTTCTGTTCGTAGGAAGCTGAGCTAAAAAAAATCGAGCTGGATGATAGGTCGCGCGATCTCGGCATAGACCTGCATTGAGAATAAGTACAGAGATGACGCTCGTGGTAACGCTGGGAAGCCGGTTTTGGAAGGGGGTTCAATTCCCCCCGCCTCCACCAAGTTTTAGTTCCGATTCTGACATAGTAGTTCTAACTTTCCTACCCTTAGCCAAAGTCAAAATTGGATACAGAATAACTCCTGCAATACACAGGTACCAGAACCAGTCGCCAAGAACTCGATAAACCGTCCAAGCTCTCTTTCCTGAGGTTTCTGCCGTTAATGACTTCTGCTCATCCTTCAGTTCTGCAACAATTTGTCCTTGTTCATTCACAATCATCGAACCAAAATGTCCGTCGGCTCGAGCCATCGCCACACCATTTTCAGCACAACGAAACGGTGAGTAAGCCGCGTGAACGGCTGCGACAAAGTAGTGGGGCGAATCGGGATCGATGGTCGGCAATGCGACCACCTTTACGTTTGGCAACGCAGCCGATTCTCGAAAAATATTTGGGTAACAAGAATCAAAGCAAATATTCAACCCAACCGATCCATTGTCCGTGAGCAAAGGAACGGCAACTGCCTTGGTCCCCGGTGTATGCATCTTCGATTCGCTGGCAAATAGTTTTCGCTTTTCGTATCGCGCAGATTCTTTGCCGTCCGAGTACATGGCGGCAACATTGTGAGGAAGTGGTGTAGCCAAATCTCGGAAGCTGGTGATCAATGGGCTTGTTCCAACCGATGCATCTTTTAACTTCGAAGTATCGTCGCCGCGAACGAAGAGCATTCCCGAGAACTCGGGCCAGACAACGAAGTCAGCCTTCTCTATGGACGCTTCTTGATGAGCAACCAGGAGTTCTTTGTCAAGCCCGTCTGCGATTTGAGCAACTCCAACGGTAATTGATGGACCTTCCAGAGTTTTCGATGGTGTGGGATGAAAGAAGCTAAGAACGCAAAAGAAAAGGAATAGTAAGTACTCGCGCTTCCATATGCCTTTCTTGAAGTTGGTTGCAAGGATGTTTGAGTACCAAACCAAGAAACTCGTTAGCCAAATTCCACCGATGCTAGCCAGCCACACAAGGACGTTGTTCCGATACTGAGTCAATGCCAACGTCGCGGGAATCTCAAGAAGTAACACCGATTCAAGCACAACCGCCAATGCCGCCAGCCACCAAATAGGCTTTTCATGGTTCTTGCGATCCGCCCAAACGGCAAAGAAGATGGCAAAAGAAAAGGCGTACAAGCCGCACGCTGTGAATGTCCATCCATTCGATGGCTCGAAGTTCTTGTGATGATAGAAAACGCCACTCGCCGAAAGCCAGGCGCACCAGAACACCGCGCCGAGCCCACCCAAAAAGCCTGCGAGAAACCCTTTTTCTTTAGTGGTCCACAACAATGGAACGAGCATGAACCATGCGAGCCAAGCCTGTTCTCCCAGCGGCAACGCGAGAACCAGCATTGTCCCCGTGGCCAAAGCGCCAATGCCCGCCCATAGATAGGAAATCAGTTTTTGCCGCATGCGACGTTATTGTAAGCTAAAACCAGTCGAGATGCAATTCGCAGTTTCCAAACAACGACAATCCGACCACGAGCTTCTAAGGTCCTACTGAAAACCCGCTTGTCAGACAAACCGCCAGCCGCTTAGTGTTCAATATAATCTTTCGAGTGCCCAAGTTCTTCGGGTGCATGCAGTCTCAACATCATCGTATCAACATCATGGGGAACCTGCTTAGCCGTCATCTTGCTCACACCAACCATCAAAGCTATCGACAATGGAACGCCCCAAATTGCGGGTTGCTCCATTAACGACCGAACCAGCGGCGAAACTTCAAGCGTGACGTACTTCTTATCGATCAACATTGTTGTAACGATCGCTACCAACGACGCCATTCCACCGACCAGCATTCCGGTTGCCGCACCCTTTGCTGTTAGACCTCTCCACCAAGAGCCAAGCAACAAAAGAGGGAAGTACGATGCCGCGCCGATGGCAAATGCCCAACCTACCATCATGGCGATGTCGAAACTTTCGACAAGCAAACCAAGCAACATGGATATGGCGCCAATTCCGACGGCAGCAAATTTGAATGCAGTTTTTCGTTGGTCAGACGAAGAATCTGGCTTAATGATTTTTCCGTAAATGTCGTGAGCAAAGGCACCCGACATCGAGACGAGCAAGCCGCTAAAGGTTGACATAAATGCTGCAAAAGCACCAGCCGAAGTTATTCCCGCAAGAATATGACCGATTGTCTCATTTCCAAGCATGGTTGGCAATTTGATGATCGCCATATCCGTACTGTTCGAGGCATATAAAATCGGCATTGCGGTTCTCCCCAGAGAGCCCCACATCGGAGTAAACACATAGAATGCACCGAGCATGACCATGACCCAAAGGGTAGTCCGCTTTGCTGACTTCCCATCAGGATTTGTATAGAACCGAACTAGGATATGAGGCAGTCCCGCTGTTCCGCAAACCAACGCAATGATCAGAGAATAAGTGTAAAGAATTGGATAGCCGTTCTTCGAGGTCAGCGGTCCGAATGGGGCCGCCCACTTTTCATTGGTTGGAGAGTTAGGAGCAAAGGCATCGCCGTCGTTTTGAGAGCGAGGTGCGGTTACTCGAATTTTAGATGGCTGATCAAATTCCAGCTTCAACGAAGCTTTCGATTTTTTGCCTTCGGCGGAAATGACTTCAAATGGCATGACTCTAATGAGGGTGTCTTTCGGCACCGTCAGACCTTTGCTTTTAGAGGAGACTTCGAGCGAACTTCCAATGGCCAAAATTGCTCCGGATGCATCAAAGGTGTCTTCCTTTTTCGGTTTCGGATTGACCGAAATCGATGTCAAAACCGCATCGGATTCAAATTTAACCAAAGATTCTCCCGCCGTACTAAGTGCGAGGGCATTGTTCGGAGCCCCAGCTTTCCCTTTCATCGAAATAACGCTGCCAGGAATAATGGGCACTCCCTTTGGTGCTTCCAGAGCTTTCGCCAAAGTTTCGTTATACGACCCAAGGAATGACATTACGACAAAACATGGGACGGATATGGCAAAGACCTTCACCCAGTACTGCATCGCTTGAACGATCGTGATTCCTTTCATGCCACCGAGAGCGACATTAAAGGTGATCACCGAGCCAACAATAATGATGCCAAGCCAATACGGCCAGCCCATGATTCCTTGCATGACCGTGCCCGCTCCTTTCATTTGAGGCATGGTGTAAAAGAAGCCGATAAACAGAACGAACGAAACCGCAATTTTCCTGAACGCTGGACTGTGGAATCTGCCCTCGGCAAAATCAGGAATCGTGTAAGCGCCGAATCGACGTAACGGACCAGCAATAAAGAGCAGAAGGAACAAATAGCCTGCTGCGTACCCGACCGGGTACCAGAGTGCATCATAGCCATTCTTCATGATCAGGCCAGCCACGCCCATGAACGAGGCGGCTGACAAATACTCACCGGAGATCGCACTGGCGTTCCAAAAAACGTTAACGCTACGTCCGGCAACAAAAAAGTCGGAAACGGATTGACTCTTATTGGTAGCCCAAACACCAAGCAAGACCGTGCTTGCAATGATGAAAAGCACGAATGCGAGCTCGATCACTTTGATTCCTCCGCAACAATTTCAGCATCAATTCTCTCGGTTCCTTTCACAAACCAGCTTGAAAGAATCCAGGTGAGGGGAAAGAAGAGAACTCCGAGGATCAACCATGTAAGGGTAAATCCGCCGACCCTAGCTTTTGCCAAATCAGGCAAGTACAAATTCACCAAAGGTAGTCCAACCAAAATTACAACAAAGACTGCTGCTACCGAGAGACTGAGTCTCAATTGCTTCTTCATCATTCGTCGCGAAAGCTCCGATGCCTTTTGCTGATCCATTGAGGGGGATTATATCGTTTTCTATTCCCGTTTGGAGCACTATTTGCCTTTTTCGCATAATGCCGCTAGCCCAGGCAACACACGATGATCAAAATCAAACAAAGCTAGGTTCTCGCAAGGCGTTTGAATGCCTGGTTGGGCGACATACTCCGGCGCCCAATAGACAACTCCGACACCACGCCCATCTGGTACGCCTCGGACGATTTTATGAAGTCGTTTCAAGAAGCTAACCTGTCCGTCAGTTGTTGCCGGATATTCGCAGTTAAGGTCTGACTTCTCCCAAACAAAGTTGCCAGTCCTATCAGCTCCTTGACGAGTGAAAGGATAGGCGGTTTCTACGACCATGACATCCTTATTATATGTCATGGACAAGCCATTGAGAGTCGATTCAAGATCGGTCAGCTTTCCGTGCCACCAAGGATAAAAACTCAATCCAATGACGTCAAATCGAACGTTTCGGCGTTCAAGCTCAGCATAGAATTTGAGGCATTCAAACAAACTTCCACCTCGGTCATGGTGAATCATGATTTGGTACAGACTCTTCTTCGGCATTGCCCTTTCAACGCCCGAAACCCCCGCTCTGAGTAGGGTAGCCAAAGGATCAAAGCTTTTGTCCGACGTGAGCTTTCCTAACGGCCATTCCATTCCAAGACGAATCTCGTTACCAACTTGGATCATCACGGGCGGTGAACCTTGGTCTACAAGGGCCTTGGTGACTTCGTAGGAATGATCTTCCGTGGCTTTCGCCAGCCTCGCAAGATCAAATGACTTCCAAGCATCAGGGACGATTTGATGCTGTGGGTCCGCCCAATCATCCGAATAGTGAAAATTGAGGAGAATCTTCATGCCCATAGCCTTCGCTTCTTTTGCCAACCTCAGCGTATGACTCAGGTCGCAGTATCCTTTGGGAGGATTCACCCAAACTCTCAATCGCAATAAATTTGAACCTTCGTCAGCAAATATTTTGAGCGGATCTCGTTCAATATCGCCAACAAAGAACTTTGATTTGAGGTCCCTGTACTCAGGAATAAAAGAGGCATCAACTCCGCGCCAATATGTACTTCCAAAAGCACATAGAGCGAGGAGTGTCGTCATGTTAACCTACGGATGCCTTAGCTTTTACCGCCGCTTCAATCAGACCCGCAAACAGAGGATGTGGTCGATTGGGTCGGCTCTTAAACTCAGGGTGTGCTTGCGTTGCAATGAAGAACGGATGAGCTGGTACTTCGACCATTTCTACCAACCGATAGTCTGGCGAAACGCCAGAAATGTGCATGCCGTGTTGCTGAAGCTTTTCCCGAAAATCGTTATTGACTTCGTAGCGATGCCGATGCCGCTCATTGATCCGGGTCGTACCATAGAGCTTATGGGCAAGCGTGTTGTTCACCAAGTTACACGGATAGGAGCCAAGTCTCATGGTTGCACCTTTGTCCTTTACGCCCTTTTGTTCGGGCAAAAGGTGAATGACTGGGTAAGGAGCATTGTCAACCATTTCTTCCGAATTGGCACCTTCGAGACCACAAACGTTTCTCGCATATTCGATCACAGCCATCTGCATTCCAAGGCAAATTCCAAAGAACGGCATTCCGGTTTCACGAGCAATTCTGATTGCTTCAATTTTGCCTTCGATTCCTCTCAAGCCAAATCCCGGAGCAACGACGAGCGCATCGACACCATCAAGGACTTCGGCTGGTTTTCCAGCGTTCTCAAGTTCATCACTTTCAATCCAGCGTATGTTAACTGCGCACTTTTGAGGGATTCCGGCGTGAATCAACGATTCTGCGATTGATTTATAAGCATCGCCATTGGAAGTATATTTTCCAACGACGGCAACGGTGACTTCGGTAACTGGGTTCTTCAGCGCATCGACAAGCTTCTCCCACTCCTCCATTTGTCCCTTTCGAGATTCGAGCCCAAGTCGCTTGGAAACGAACTCTCCAAGACCCTTTGCTTCGTACAAGAGGGGTACTTCGTAAACCGTCTCCACATTCTGGGATTGAATAACGGCTTCTGGCGGGACGCCACAGAACAAGCTGATTTTCTCAATGACCTCATCAGACATGTCAACTTCCGATCGACAAATGAGCACGTCGGGGGCAATACCGATTTCTCGAAGTTTATAAACGCTGTGCTGCGTTGGTTTGGTTTTTACTTCGTGCCAAGGACCAACTGTTGGAACCAATGTCACATGGACGTACATCGTGTTTTCGTAACCAAGGTCGGTTCTGATTTGTCGAATCGCTTCAAGGAAGGGAAGGGACTCGATGTCGCCAACGGTTCCGCCAATTTCAGCGATCACAACATCGGCTTCTTGCTCCGTTGCAACTAGTCGGGCTAGTCTCTTGATTTCGTTCGTAACGTGAGGAATGACCTGAACCGTGCCGCCAAGATAATCGCCTCGTCGCTCAGCTTCGATGACATTCTTATAGACCTTTCCAGTGGTGATCGAACTGCCTTTCGAGCAGTTGACGTCCATAAATCGTTCGTAGTGACCAAGATCTAAGTCAGTTTCGGCGCCATCATCGGTAACAAAGACTTCACCGTGTTGGTAGGGATTCATCGTGCCCGCATCGACATTAATATAGGGGTCTAGTTTAATTGGAGCGACGGTAAATCCGCGGTTTCGAAGTAGCCGCCCAAGGCTTGCGGTTGCGACTCCTTTACCAATTCCACTAACTACGCCGCCTGTTACAAAAATGTACTTTGTCGCCATGATCCCAACTCCCTCAAGACACAAAGACGCTACACTGCGACTAAAAGTGGTGGGGTTTTAGAGAGTATACGACCCTTGGAATCCTCTGCATAGGGGAAAACAAAAAATGCCCCAAAATTGCTGGGGCATTTTTCGGTTCAATGCAAAGATTTGCTATTTCGCTTCTTCGTCAGTAGCTTCTTCAGATACTTCTTCGGAAACTTCCTCTGTTGCTTCTTCAGTAACTTCTTCAGTCGTTTCTTCAGCGGTAGCTTCGACTTCGGTTGCGGCAGTGTCTCCGTCGGCAATCCCTACTTTGTCAAGTAAGTTGTCAACCATTTCACCGTGGAGTGCGCTTTCGATTTGGCCTTCAAATTGGTCGGGAATCTTGTCCTTATTTGCCTCAAAAATACTCTCAGCTTGGTCGACGATCGTTGCTTTACTGAGACCTAATTTCTCAATCATTGATGTAAATATGTTAGCCATGGGGTTCCTTAGGTTCAAAACATGATACGACATTTCAACTTGTAAGGAGTAGTTTCGGTATCCTTTAAGTTCAAATTCCCATGGATTATCGACGCCAATACATTAAGGACCTCTTTCTACTATCCCCAGGGGCGAAGGCAAGTGCCTACGGATGGGTCAAAACTCGCCGCGATAGCAAGGGGATTTCCTTCATTCAGCTCAGTGACGGTTCATGCTTTAAAGACCTGCAAATAGTAGTCGATGAGGGCACAATTGACGCGGAAGTCCTCAAGTCAGTCACAACTGGCGCGTGCGTTCGATTCGATGGCGAGATTGTCGAGTCTCCCGCTGCCGGGCAAGCGGTTGAGCTAAAAGCAAGTGGCATGGAAGTCTATGGAGATGCTGACCCAACAACTTACCCCCTGCAAAAGAAGGGAGCAACCATGGAATATCTCCGTGAGATTGCTCACCTCAGGGTTCGCGGCAACACGTTTGGCGCAGTCTTCCGAGTCCGAAACCAATTAGCTCAAGCTGTTCACCAATTCTTCGATCAACGCGGTTTTCACTATATTCACACGCCAATTATCACTGCCAGCGACGCCGAGGGAGCAGGCGCGATGTTCCAGGTCACCACGAGTGTTGATCACGACGAAAAAGGCTACTCCATCACGAAGAAAAATACGGAAGATGATTTCTTTGGTAAGCCCGCCTTCTTAACCGTTAGCGGACAACTCGAGGCCGAAACTCTCGCTCTTGGACTAACGAACGTTTACACTTTTGGACCAACTTTCCGAGCAGAGAATTCTTCGACGAGCCGACACCTCTCGGAATTTTGGATGATCGAGCCTGAGATGGCATTTTGCTCGCTCGAAGGCGATATGAACCTGGCGGAAGAATTCCTCAAGTACACCATTCAACATGCCTTGGACAAATGTATGCCGGATCTCGAGTTCTTCAACCAGCGAATAGAACCTGATCTGCTCAAGACTCTGAGCCACGTCGTCGAGAGCGGATTTGAGCGCATGACTTACACCGAGGCGGTTAAGCACCTTGAAGCATCTGGTGAGAATTTTGAATATCCAGTGGCCTGGGGTACCGATCTTCAGAGCGAACACGAGCGATGGCTAACCGAAACAAAAGTTGGTCGGCCAGTCATCCTCACCGACTATCCAAAAGAGATCAAGGCCTTCTATATGCGATTGAGCGATGATGGCAAAACCGTTCGAGCCATGGATGTTTTGGCTCCAAGAATTGGAGAAATCATTGGCGGATCGCAACGTGAGGAACGATTAGACGTATTAGAAGCTAGAATCAAGGAACAAGGGCTGCCGCTGGAAGCATATTGGTGGTATTTGGATCTACGACGATTTGGAAGCGTGCCTCACGCTGGGTTTGGGCTAGGTTTTGAAAGGCTTGTAATGTACGTAACCGGAATGAAAAACATTCGAGACGTGATCCCGTATTACCGCGTTCCTGGCAACGCAGATTTCTGATGGCATCGGACGGACGTTTCAAATTTGACCCTCGCATTAAGCGCGAGTTGGTCGGACAACGCCGTTCGATCCTCATCGGGGTAGCCAGTTCGGCATTGGCGGCGGGAATTTACTCCGTCACAATGATCCTGACAAAGCACGCAATCGATGCGATTGAACTACTCAATAAATCCCAAGATAGCCGAAACTTTCACTTTCTATCCACTGCCTGCGGTCTAATCGCTCTCATGTTTGCGATTAGGTATGTGTTTGTCCGAGTTCAGACCTATTACCTGGCCGATGCTGTGGCTCGCCTTACGACGTCGTTGAGGCGAAAGTTGATGTCTAAGTTGTTACGGCTGCCCGTAACTTATTTCAACGAAAAACGGTCTGGTGCGGTGCAAAGCGTTCTGACCAATGATGTTAATGTCTTTCAGTCGGCAATTCAGATTTTGAGAGACTCGGTCGAAGCACCAATCAAAGCTATTGGTGCGCTTAGCGTTATTGTCTACCTCCAATGGCAAATGGCAATCGCTACCTTTTTAATGATTCCCGTCCTTGGGGTTATAGTTCATCGAAATTCCAAAAAAATGCGGAGGGTTCAGCAGGATGTCCAGCTTGATCTAGCCGATGTTGGCGCTGTTACCCAAGAAACCCTTCAAGGGGTGAGGATTGTGAAGGCATTTGGTGCTGAAAACCAAATGGATGCTCAATATCGTGCGTTAACTGAGCGTAGTTTGCAGAGCCAATTGCGCTCAGCCAAGTTAGTCGCAAAGCTTCGACCATTGGTTGAGTTACTTGGAGCTTTTGGTTTGATCATCGCGTTCCTTATTGGAGGATTTTTGGCCCTCAGTAAAGGGCTAAAAGTTAGTAGCCTGATCACATTAGGCTGGTGTCTTGATGCAGTTAATCAAGGATTCAGAGGGATATCTGGCCTCTCGAGCACATATTCTTCCGTCCAAGCGGCGGCGGATCGAATTTACAGTGAAGTGCTTGATGTTCCCGAACCGCCAGAGCTTTCAGGTTCACAGACCCTGTCTACCGTTAAGGGAAGGATCGTATTCGATAATGTCTCCTTCATTTATCCCGACGGAACACCCGCACTCCACAACGTAAGTTTCGTTGTTGAACCAGGGACGTCTCTCGCCCTTGTAGGACCAAGCGGCGCGGGTAAGAGCACTATTGCCGACCTCTTCTTAAGGTTCTATGAACCGTCAGATGGAAAGATCACCGTCGATGACGTGGATATCAAAGATCTCGACGTCAAATGGCTCAGATCGCAAATTGGCGTCGTGCCTCAGCAGACCTTCCTCTTTGCTGGCAGCATTGACGAAAATCTCCAACTGGGTGCGCCCAACGCCACCGAGGAGGAAATCGGTAAAGCCCTTCGCATGGCTCACGCAGAGAATTTCACCCAAGAATTCCGAGAACGGAACGTTCCGGTCATGGGTGAGCGTGGGGCACGCCTAAGCGGCGGACAAATGCAGCGAGTCGCAATCGCCCGAGCCCTTATCCGCGAACCGGCTATTCTTCTCCTGGATGAAGCAACTAGCGCCCTAGACGCCGCAAGTGAACAAGCTGTTACCGAAGCCCTTCAAGAGGTCATGGAGACCCGTACAACACTTTTCATCGCACATCGTCTTACAACGGCCGCAAGAGCAAGCAAAATCCTCCTCTTGAAGCGAGGACAAGTGGTTGAAACCGGTTCCCATAAAGAGCTCATCGAAAAAGATGGCGAATACGCTGCCTTATTCCGAGTATTCAATGCCGGCTTTGGTGATGATATTGGATAGCCCCACCCTTTCAACCAAAGACCTTTCAGTCGGAATTGGTGGGCACATCATTGCAACTTGTGATGATCTGAAATTGGAGCGAGGCAAGGTACTCGCCCTGATCGGAAAAAATGGATCAGGAAAGTCGACGTTTCTTCGAACCCTCGGAGGAATCTTGAAGCCGATTTCTGGAGAAATTTCATTTGGTGGAACTCCGCAAAAGGACGTCAAGATTGAGAAAATTGCCGCTTGGTTATCCCAAGAGGAACATCTCGAATTTTCTTGGTCAGTTAGAGAATATGTGTCCTTAGGGAGAATCGCCCAAAATTCTGGACTCAATCTTACAAAAGCGGATGAGGAAGCGGTCGATGAAGCAATTGAAAATACCGATTGCCAAGAGCTCTCAGTTCGTTTTGTTCATGAACTAAGCGGTGGTGAGCGCCAAAGGGTCAGAGTTGCGCGAGCACTTGCCCAACAAACTCCGCTCATATTAATGGATGAACCAACAACTCACCTCGATATCGAGCACCAAATTCAAATCTTGTGGCTGATCGATAAACTTGCCAAACAAGGAAAATCGATCATTGTTTCACTCCATGATGTCGTTCAGGCAAAGACAATCGGAACCCAATTCTTGTTGTTTAACAACTGCAAAGCATCAATCAGTGATGAGCTAAACAAAGAATTGCTCGAACAGACCCTGGGGGTCAAATTCGAGCAATTTGAAAACGGCGATTTTGCCGGATTAATCTTTCCTAATTTTTGTCGTACCACTGGGTAGACGGTGCAGAAGTGTTTGGCTTTGGTCGTTGAACCTTTTCGTCTGGCATCACAACGGTTGGCACCGCGGTTTTGAAGTTCTTACCGCCTTCGTCGCCTGCAACTCGACCTTGTGGCGTCGCAAGTTGAGGAGTACCCACAGTTTTGAGTTTGTCTTTCATGTCCTTCACTGCGGCAGATGTGTCGATCTTTTGATCCTTTGGCGGTTCTTGACGGGCTTTCGCCATTTCTCGTTCTTTGGCTTCTTGCTCCAACAGCGCTTGCTGTTCTTGCATACTCTTGCTGTAGTTCCCAAACGGCTTTGCGGCAATTGCAAGTCCGAGGACAGAGACAACCAGGACGCTAATGAGCATTATGGGTGGTTTCTTTCGTTTCATATTTTATGATTCCTATTATATAAGCTATTGTATTGGATAATTGTGAACGCAAATTTCAGACCAGGTAAACAAATCTTATGAAGGTTGCTATAGATGCCCGTCTTATTGGTGGGACGAGCACCGGCGACAGCACCTATTGGACCTGCTTTCTCCAAGCCCTGCTTGAAAAGCACCCGGACGTAGAACTTGTATGTATTTCTAACCAAGAAAAGCCAAAGAATGTTCCTTACATCAATAATATCACTTGGCATTTTGTTCCTGCGAGGTCTTCTCGGTGGTGGAGCATGGTCGCGTTTCCCTTGGCCGCCAGAAAACTGGGGGCTCAAATCCTGCATGGGCAATACGGAATAAGCCCCTTGGCAAAAAATGGAGTATCGACGATTCATGACGTATCCTTCATGGTGAACCCAACTTGGTTCACGAAAAGAGACGAAGCATTGCTAAGGACTGGTGTTCAAATAACATCGAAATCGGCAAAGCGGTTGATCACGGTCAGTGAAACATCGAAAGATGAGATTCTTCGATATTTTCCGAGTGCAAAAGGGAAAACTTTCGTCGCATTAAATGCCTGCCCGCCCTGGATAAAGAAAGCTCCGACTGAGAATGTGTTAAGGAGAATCGGTATCGAATCGGACTATCTCCTCACGGTCGGAACCAACTGGGCTAGAAAAAATATGAAGTTGGCGCTCGATTCAACCCTCACAGCCGCGAACGAACTTAACTTAAAATTGGTAATAACTGGTAAACAGGGTGCGGACTTAAAGGCAGACCACATTGTATCGACGGGCTATGTAGATACTGAAACCTTATCGGCTCTTTATTCCGGTTCGAAGCTCTTTTTGGCTCCAAGTCTCCATGAAGGGTTCGGAATAACCCTGCTTGAGGCAATGCGGTGTGAAACCCCCGTCCTATGCGGTCCAGGGGGTGCAATGCCAGAGGTCACGGGAACAGCTGGTTTTGTGATGCAAGATTACGATCCCGTAACTTGGGCAACTGCAATCGGTAAGTTGCTTCGTGATCCAAGTAAACTCAACGAACTCAGGACGAAAGGTATTGGGCGAGAGAAAGAGTTCACTTGGGCTCAATCTGCTGAGGCCCACTACAACGTTTATCGAGAAATGTTATAGCAATGGACGATCAATTCTTGGAACTCTTAGCAAATCCGAACGATCCGGAACGCCCCCGGCTCATTCGGTCGTATGACTATTTGATTTGTACTAAGACCGGATCAGGATTTCCAATTGTTGATGGGATTCCGCAATTGTTGCCAGAAAACGAAATTTCTGCGGACAAGATGAAGGAGCTATTGAAAAAATGAGTGAAATAAACCTAAAAGTCCTTGTCTTGCACGGACCAAACCTCAATTTGACCGGGTTTCGGGAACCTGATGTCTACGGAAAGAAACCCCTCGATGAAATCGATGACGATATTAAAGCCGAAGCCACATTGTTGGGCATTGAGGTTCGAATTCTTCAATCCAATTCTGAGGGAATCCTAATCGACACCATTCAAGAGCACCGAAGGTGGGCAGATGGGATCATTATCAACCCAGGCGGGCTTACCCACTATTCAATTTCTTTGCGAGACGCCCTAGCATCGGTACGACTTCCTGTTATTGAAGTTCATCTTTCAAATGTACATGCTCGAGAAGAGTTTCGACGCACGAGCGTCATTTCGCCGGTTACGGTGGGTCAAATAGTTGGATTCGGTGGCTTCGGCTATCAAATGGGATTGCGTGCACTCATTAATTTGCAAACGGAAGTCGTATAACAATGAAAACACAACTTGAAAGAATGAGAGACGCCATGGCTGCGGCAAATGTCGAAGCAGTCTTAGTAAGCAGCTCAACAAATTTATTCTGGCTAACCGGTTTCACCGGTTCATTTGGCTATGTCTTGTTAAGCGCAACCGATGCTCGATTTATCACCGATAGTCGGTACGCCGTTCAAGCCAAAGAACAAGTATCAAACATGCCGGTTGTTTCGTTTTCAACTCCAAAATCAGGAATGCAAGTTCTCAAAGAAGAGTTGGACTCCCTAGGGCTGACAAAAGTTGCCTTTGAATCTGTCTACGTAACTTGTGCCCAACTCACTCAGTTTCAAGAAAAAGTTGCTGGCGTAGAGTGGGTTCCGGCTGATGATCTTATCGAAAACCTGCGGATGATCAAGACACCGGAAGAGGTCAAGCTGATCAAAGATGCTTGCGCCTTGACCGACAAAGGTTTCGATCACATCAAGCGTCTGGTTCAAGTCGGAGTCTCCGAGTTTGAGATTCAACTCGAACTTGAGTTCTTTTTTCGACGAAACGGTGCAACATGTGCCTTCGATCCAATTATTGTAAGTGGTGCTAACAGCGCCAGACCACATGGCAAAGCTACCGAAAAGCCATTAGAGGATGGAGACTTGGTCACGTTCGATTTCGGCGCCAAACTCGGCGGATACTGTGCTGATATGACGCGAACCGTAGTTGTCGGACAAGCCAGCGATAAGACAAAGGAGATCTACAATACCGTTTTGCGAGCTCAAATGGCATGCCTCGAAATGATGAAACCAGGAGTTATTGCCGCAGACGTCGATGCAAAGGCTCGCGAAATCTTTGGTGAGAAGGGCTGGGCAGGCAACTTCGGTCACGGTCTTGGACATGGACTTG
The DNA here is from genome assembly GCA_037141835.1 of Armatimonadota bacterium. Lineage (GTDB taxonomy): Bacteria > Armatimonadota > Fimbriimonadia > Fimbriimonadales > Fimbriimonadaceae > Fimbriimonas. The sequence continues at coordinate 25,026 of JBAXBU010000023.1, forward strand.
GAATCCTTGTGCACGACACCGGTCGCCTTGGTATCGGAAGCAAAACGGTTCTTGAACCGGGGCAAATTTGGACGGTCGAGCCCGGAATATATTTTGAGGGCTTTGGCGGTTGCCGAATTGAAGACGATGTATTAGTGACCGAAACCGGAATCGAGATATTCAATCACTCGACAAAAGAACTACTTGAGCTTAGCTAGTCGTCGGCATAGTTGATTATGGCTCGGCATTATTGTAAATTTGGGATTTTGATTTGAATCGCTAATTTCAAGTTTCAATCTATCACGTAAGTCGATGGTTGTTTCAATATTGACAACTGTCAAGAATAGATATTTTCAAGCGCATCGCTAATTTCATATGGAATTCGAAAAAGTTATGTTACAATAAAATTATCGGTTTTTCGGAGAAATCACAGAATGTCTAAATTTAATTCAAGACTTGCACTTGCTAACGTATTAGGGATTGGATTGGTGGCCAGCTCAATGGCACAAGTTTCGTCTGGCGGAGGTTCAGGAGGAGGTTCAACTTCAGAGTGGATCGCAAACTCTGTTAATGTTAGCGGAAAAACTAAGTATTACGTGCCTATGCAAGATTTAAACAGTTCCACTTATTCTGTGCACAAGTTCGAATATGATTGGGCGACACAAGTTTGGACGGAAAATGGTCATGCTCCGGACAATGCCGTTAGTCTTGGGGCCACTTGGTACTCACCGATAATACTTACTGGATTGAGTGAACAAGAAGGCACGATAAAAGTAACATTAACTTGGGCTGGTTCACCAGCAACGAGACCGGCCAATGTTTGGGTCAATATTTCCAGCAATGCTGAATGTGATGGCTCCTATGGCGCCTCTTATCTTGCAGACAACGGAATTGGAAGCACACCAACCATAACCGCGACCAGTGCAAACTGCGCTGGAGGAAAACTCAAAAAACTTCCTGTTGATCCAGCTACGGGCGTAGCCTCATATACTGTCCAAGTTCATGCCAAGGCGACGACAACCGGATACTCTGGGCATATGACAACAGGAACTGGAGCAACGATAACGCCGGATTCCAGGCGAATTGGCTTAGGTTCCATCAATTATAAGAAGGTTGATGATGTTGGTACAGTTCCATATGATATTACTTACCATATGTATGGTGGGGATCGCCGTCCAGGTGGAAATTATCCCATACTTCAAAATAGGCATATCACTGGTACATACCAAAAGGTTTCGCGCGTAGTAAATGAACCAATATTTAGCGACAACGTTACAATAAAGGGCAACTTTTTTCTAGGTTTAGCTCCTGACTACTGGTACCAAGAGTTTCAGCAATCGATTGGTGGTGCGCCAGTCAAGATTAAAGATGTTGGTTCTCTTAAAACCAGAATAGCATATCATGCTTCTTATTCAGGAGCCCAGTCCTCCGACTACGTGTTTTGGAACGCCACACATAATGAGGGAACTGGGAGTGGGACTATTAGCGCTGGAGTGGGTGCTACCGACAGTATTGAATCAGAGGTTGATACCGACTCAGGGCACAAAGAGTTAACTAAATCTGGTGGGGCTGCTCCGCCAATTATTAACTGGAGTCCAAAGTTGCAAGCTCGAGCTGAAAACGGAACCTTTACGGCGAAGTTTATGTTTCCTGACGGCGTTTCTGGCGATGCTTCTGTGTCATTTACATATAAATCACATCAAGAAAAAATAGCAACTTTAGCAGTTCAGAACGGATTGCCCAATGGACGAGACTCGTGGGAACCACTTGTTCCTTGGGAAAGTCATGGTGATTCTGCTGAATTAGTCGATCAGCAATTATCCGATTGGGTAGCAGTCGGGGCCTTTGCCGCATCGATAGTCGCAGCCTTTGCGACGGAAGGGCTTGAGCCAGCTTTGCTTTCAGTTGTTGTTGGTGGCGTGGGTAGTTGGCTTGATTCATCTCTGAATTCTCATTGTAGTTTGACAATTAATAAAAGTTTGGCCCATTATTGGGTACTCGAGTTGGATGGATGGGAAAGTCGTTACCCTGGAAAGTCCGATTCAGAAATTGCGCTTTTCGTTAATGAGTGGAAATGTGATGTCGCAAAGCACTATGAGATCAAGCCCATTCTTGCAGATCATTATGATGACGGCGGGTTTAGTAGTAGGGGGATTGACATGAAGTACACCTGTCTTACCGCCCCAGGGACCATTCCTGTTGGTGATCGCTTCTATCACTTTAGGATCGCAGCAGGCTCTGGAGGCAACGGTCAGTGATCTTTGCGTCATTGCTATTGATTGCTCAATCAAGTGGGTCTTACGTTCCTTATAAAGAAAGGATCAAAGCAATTGACGCTAAGTATGCCAAAATTATCTCACCACAAGTTTGTGGAGACCTCATTGCCAAGGAAGTTAGAACTTGGTACAAGAATATAAACAACACAAGTGACGAGGACTTGGTCGCTGCAGTTTACAAGTGCTATTATAAAAACTACTTTCTTTGCTTTCAGTTTGATCACGAGATGCGTGGGTGGAGCCGGGAAATCATAAAGTTTGCCCATCTGATCAAACCTTCCATAGAGAAGCAGATTTGTTTGGCGTACCTAGATCCGAATGATGAGGGATGGTTGGTTCCAAAATATGCAGAGTGGAAGGTTAGTGCAATTCTCGCAAGCATCTTAACTCGTAAATCTTCAATGTGGTGTTCGAAGCCAAGCCGATATCCAATATATACAGAGGTATACAATAAAGCGGCTAGCTTGCGCTCTAGGAGCAAAATCTTGGGTGAAGGACTAGACATTTCATTTGTTAACGCGCAATTTCAAGTATTTCACGAAAAGAAGTACATGAGACTTTACATAGATCGAACAAAGAAATATGTTTCGCACACTCCCGATCCAATCGCACACCAAGCTCTACTAGACGATGCAATATTAATGGAAAGCCTTCACTTCCCAAAGAATTAATTTGTTAATTGTCGGTTCGATTTCGTTTCTTTGCCAGCAGTGCCGAAGCGGTGCTTCCCGTCTTCGTCTCTGTTGGCACTGGGTCAATTGCCGGTTGCTCTTGCCGCTGAGGCGCCTGAACTTTAACGTCGGATAGGATTCCAGCAGTCGTTGTTGGTCCTTTCTCCCGAATGCTTGTCTTCGCTTGAACTCGTTGCTTCGCGCCCTTCAATCCTTGAATAGGAAGAGGCTCTTCAGCCTTAACTACCTTCTTTTTCCTTGTTTGGAGCAGTTCCTTAATCGGCACAACGATTCGTCGGGTCGCAATGTCAAGCGGTAAAACCAAGATCGAAAGCAAAATAAAGATTGGCCACAGTTCTGAAAGTGACTTGCCCTGAAGTTCGACTGGTCTGAAGATTTCCGAAGGCTTGCTCACTGCCTTACCTTTGGTTGACGAAGCCGTTTCAGTGAGTAATGGAGTATTTGGACGGAGCATTCGGTATTCAGCTGGATAAGAAACAGAAGCACCGGCAGTTGATACCCTTGATCCGCCTTTTCCATCTTTTTCGATGACGCTCACAATGTAGCTACCAACTCCACTGGTTTCCACTTCAGATTCGTATCTCCCTGGGCCGGTTTGACTAAGGATCAACTCCTTGCTGGTTCCATCAGGTGCGCCGATTCGCACCGGAGTTTCTGGAGCTGTCAGCGGGTTGCCATTCGGATCGCGTCCGATAACCACGATCTTCACTTTTCCAGCATCCTGTTTAATCTCCGTTTGATAGTTATTCTTTGGAGCCTGTCGTCCAACCGACCGTACCAATTGTGACCAGAACAGCCCAAATTCTGACCAAGAAACCCAATTCTTCGCCCATTGCGCTTTTGCATCACTGGTGAAGGCGAAAGTAGTCGCCAGTCCATTGTGTCCCGTCATCAGCAACGGATCATCTTTCTTAGTCTTAAGTAACACCTTTGACAGCGGCTTTGATTCCGTGAGACAATATGCCAAAAGGGGCGGCGCTCCACCGTCAAACACGCCGCTGATAGCTTCATCAAGTTGAGTGATCTTAGGAATAAATGCCCCTTCCTCAATTGCACTACGGCTCATTACGGCCGTATCCTGGGTGAAAATCGCGGGTAATTGAGCTCCCTTATTGGCAAGGTAGAACCTTCCACCACCAATCAGTGCAAGCCTCTTAAGGTTCGGAACGTCCTTTCCGTCACCTATCGCCACGACCGAAGTCGTAATTTTTTGACTCCTCATGGTAGTAGCAACGTCATAAACACTATCCCAGTCGGTTGAGTCGGCACCATCAGCCAACAGTACAAAATGCCGCGTTTTACTTGGTTCCTTCGAAAGTATCTCAAAGGCTCTGGTGATGGTGGGTCGAATATAGATTCCTCCACCATTAATTGCGAGTTTTCTGGCACCATTGATTGCCGATTCTTTGTTCTCGGCAGATTGCATCGGCACAACCATTTCAATGCCGTTGCTGCTGCCACCAACGCCAACCCTGTCCATTGGTCCCAGCATCTTGATGGTTTCTTCCGCAGCTCGAGAAGCCAGCCGCACTTTTGGTTGTCCATCCTCAATCATTCCCATACTGCCAGAGCAGTCAGCCATGATCAAAACCGATGCACCCGCCAAGGACTTCTTTTGCCTGATGTTAAGGTCGACCGGCAAAGCTTCGATGACATTTGTGCCGTACCAGCCTCCCGGCAAAAAGGAGTCTTGACCCCCAACCATCGCGAGCCCAATTCCACTGTCTCTACTCGCTGTGACAATGGCATTCCGAATCGAATCAGGCACATTAGCCGCGTTGATATCATTCAAAATGATGGAGTCGTAGCCCTGGTATTGCTCTGGTCTAGTTGGGAGGCCACTCGGCCCTACAACATCCACTGAGATGCTGTTTCTTTCCAACGCTGTGGCCAAAGCCCGATCATCCATTTTGTCCTGAGCAATGAGTACTTTCGGCCGCCCTCGCACGTTGATGAACCCGGCTCCAACATTGTTCCTCGGATCAATATCTCCATTGGCTTCAAGAGTTGCCCGATATCTCTGCAATCCAATATTTTTGATTGTTTGAGGGAAAATGATCGAGTTTCGACCGTCATGGAGGTCTACAAGCTTTTCGGCAACAACGACCCCATCACGATCGAGTCGAACTTTGCCAGACTGAATTCCTTGCGAATCAATGTTTACTTTAAGCTCGAACGGTTCGCCTTCTTTGCCAGAGTCGGGTACTTCGACCGAAGACACAAGGACTTCCTTAGTACCAACATTTTGACCAAGAGAGACCACATCAATGCTGACATTATCGAGTCCGGCGACTTGAGCTGCACCTCTTAGATCACCCTGCGTCTCGTTACCATCTGATAAGAGGACGATTCGCTTCGCCTTCCCTTCCGGAAAGGTCGCGAACGCTAGCCTAACTGCTCCCGCAATATCGGTCGTTGAACCTGCGACCCTGGATTCTATTCGTCGGACAGACCTCCTACCACCCGGTGCCGATTCAATCGATGCATTTCCGGCAAATACAATGATTGCTGCTTGATCAGTATCTGGCATTTTCGAAAGCGCTTCATCAATAAATTGTTCTTGCTTTTCACGATCTCTATCTCGTATCGAATCGCTACGATCGACTAAGAAGACCGTACAAGTTCCTTGATTGTTTCGGTAAATCTCTGGTCCCGCAAGGGCAATAACCAAAAGAGATGCCATCAGCCCGCGCAGAATAAATGCCCGGATCTTTCGACGCTTAGCCAAACCTTGAACTTGAAAGTACGACCAATAAAGCCCAATAAGAAGGGGTACGAGTAAAAGTAAGAAAAGCGGATTGGTAAACCTCATCTAACTTTTCCTCGAATAAACCCACCATTCAAATGCTAAAAAGCCCAGACAAATCATGACGAAAATTCTCCAGTAGTCTTGGAGGCGAAATGGGGTCTGGATCGCCTTAACCTTTCCGCTTCCCAAGACCAAGTCGGGCTTCGTGGCGATATTGCTTTCAATGTCGCTTCTTAATGAAACAAACACATCCTTAGGCTTTCCATTGACCGATGCCCCATATTTTCCTGCATAAGCAATGTTTCTCCAAATTGCTTGTCCATCCTTTGCCGGGATAGATTGCTGATACCCATTTGGTCCAGAAACTGAGACATCCGTTTGAGATCGAAATGCAAATGTTGCTCCAGATTTCGTAACAATCTCGTTGAGATCAGATTCGTTGGCGACAAAGTCCAGGATGTTAGCGATGAAAATCGGAAACCCGACTTGAAGAGGGAAGTCGCTCTCTAGAGTATTAAAACTAACTGCGACCTTCCTTGTCTCGCCGTTATCGGCAACAACAATTGGTCCCTGGTTTGAGTCAACGACCGTCTTAGCACCCTCGAACGGCTGCAGAAGAAAGCCCTTCTCAATGTAGGTCGTTGAAAAGTTCACGCCTTTGGTCAAGGGCGAGCTAGTTACGTCAGTGATCTTGGGAGATTCAATTTGTCCTTTTGATATTGCTCCACTTGACTCTGAACTTTGTCCAAACGATACGACTGCCTTACTACTTACCGGTTGAGGTTTGACTCCGTCAAAAATAATAAGGTCAAACTTTGAAACGGAACTCTTTTCAGAATTGGGGAGGGAATCAGACCGATCCAAAGTGACCCTCGGATCCAACAGCAATGCTCTTTCGAGGAAAGGGTTACCCTTTGAAACCATCAGTGTACTAATCGCCGAATTTGGATCAGCAGATGCATAGAGTTGGTTGTCAGCAAGTAAGAGGTCCTTTGCATCAATCCGAGCCTGTAGAATGCGTGTAGATGCGGGAGCTAAGCAGGAAACTCCTGCAGATTTTAGCGATTGGATTGACAACTTTGTTGTGTAGATGAGCTTGTTGTCGGCAAGGATCTCAAGAACGGTGTCGGCCTTATTGAGCCCAAAATTTCTTACTCCGCAATAAACTTCGTTACCGCGAGCCGTTTTTGCCAATCCGACAGCGGTAACCGCCAAATTTTCTTGCCGGGTTCCAATGCTCTTATAAACAACAGATGCCTTCCCGGGTGAAAAATTGTCTACCTTTGGGAAGCATCCATCGGATATGACCAAAATCCTCGCGGAATCAAGGCTACTGACAATCGCAGCGGCCAACCTGAGTGCCTCACCCATGTTGCCCTCTTCGTCGGTAGCCTTAATCCGGTTCAAAGCATCTCGTTGCTTCGCAGGATCGTTGCTGAGCGAAAAAGCAACGCGCGGTATAGCTCCAGCCTCAATCAAAGCAAACCGATCACTTGGCTTGCTCGTGTTTATCGCTGCGCGAACCAGATCAATGGCTCCATCAAATCGAGTCGGTGAAACATCTGTGGCTCGCATTGATGCAGAGGTGTCAATGACTATGACCGTGGTCTCGCCGAGCAGTCCTTCTTGCCTTATTTGCGGTTGCGAAAATGCCAAGCAAAGCAGGCAAGCTATCAGCAGTTGTATAACCATGAGCCAATTGAATCTAAGCTTTTGGAACAAGCTATTTGCTCTGACTTCTTCGGTATGGCTTGGCCACAAAAAGGTGGCAGGAACCCGAATATCTTGCCGCCTCATTCGCAACAGGTAGAGTGCAACAATAATGCAGGCTAAAGGAATAACCCAAAGTAAATGGGAAGGTGATTGTAGGTTCACTCCAACCAGCCTCCTGGCTTTAGCTTCCTGATCATAACTTCTTCAAGCGAGTCAGAGGTTCGAATCAGAAGGTGATGACCGCCTGTTCTCTTGGCGGCTTCAGAGACCGCCATAATATGTGCCTCCAAGCTTTTGCGATAATAGCTGAGAGTCTCTCGATTGATTGTGATCTCAGTCTGAGAAGACCCCTCTGAATCAATCAGTCTCAGGTCTCCTTCTAAATCCGGATCAATTTCAAGGTCACTCAGGATCTGAGCATGCCAAACCTCGAATCCACGCCCCCCAAGGGCTCGAATTGCTGCAGGCAACTCGGGGTCGAGTCCATCACTAACAAGAACAAGGATTCCACTCCGTAGATTCGAGCGTACGAGCGATCTGAGGCTATCGGTAAGCTTCTCATGGTTTTGTTCATCACCATTGCGTTGAATGGCGCTCATAAGCCTAAACGCCGATGATCGACCACGCAGAATTCCCGTTGGAGGTTGCTTTGCTCCCAGTACCTTTAGTCTTACTCCGTCTCCGCCAACTAATCCAATGTAACCAAATGCCATGGCGTATTTTTGGGCTATTTGCAGTTTCGTAGGCTCACCAAAATTCATGCTTGGAGAACAGTCCAAACAGACATACAGAACAACGTCCTCTTCGTCCTGGTACGTTCTCATGACTGGGGTGTCCAGGCGAGCAAGCACATTCCAATCCAAATGGCGAAGATCATCGCCTTCAGAGTAGTTGCGAAAATCGGCAAATTGAATTGAAACGCCTTTTTGTCGACTAATTCGCTCCCCTTTTGATGAACCTCGGTACGTTCTGTTTGGGCGAAGCCGTAAGTTCTCAAGAGTTCTTAGCTCTCGAGGCTCCAATAGTCCCGAAGTTTCAACTGCCATTGGGTGTCGCTAAATCTTGATAGGATCTTTGTCTCGCGAATCAACATGTGAGAGTGCTGATTGGATCACGTTGTCTGCCGAAACATTATCTGCTTCCGCTTCGAAATTAAGGATTAGTCGATGGCGAAGCACGGGTCTTGCAGAGGCAACTAAATCTTCTTTAGATACATTAAATCGTCCGTCAAGCAGAGCTCTAATCTTAGAAGCAGCTATGAGGGATTGAGCACCACGGGGTGAAGAGCCATACCTGACATACCGTCTGACGTCTTCGCAGGGTCGCTCTGAATCGGGATGAGTTCCAAGAATGATCTGCAAGGCATAGTCCAAGACTGAATCGCTAATTGGAACCTCACGAGCAAGCATTCTCATTTTCACTACATCATCACCAGTAGCAACCGCAGAAATATCATCTCCGCTGGCTCCAGTAGTTCGTTGAACAATCGACTTCAACTCAGCTTTGGTAGGGAAAGGAACAATAAGTTTAAAAAAGAAACGATCCAATTGAGCTTCAGGAAGTGGATACGTACCTTCTTGCTCAACTGGATTTTGGGTTGCCATTACCAAAAAAGGCTCTTCCAGGTCGTGCCTCTTTCCGCTGACCGTAACCGATCTTTCTTGCATTGCTTCAAGGAGGGCCGACTGTGTCTTCGGTGTGGCACGATTGATCTCATCCGCCAAAACAATATTGGCAAAAATGGGTCCTTTTCGGAACTCAAACATTCGCGCGTCGTTGAGCACGTTAGTTCCCGTGACATCGGCAGGCATCATATCGGGCGTAAACTGGATTCGCGAGAAATCCAAAGAGAGCGCTTGAGACAAGGACTTAACGAGAAGAGTCTTGCCAAGACCAGGCATTCCCTCCAGAAGGATATGCCCGTTGGCAGCAAGACCGATCAGAACAGAGTCAACAACTTCCTCTTGTCCAACAATGACCTTATTGACTTCGGACTTTATCCGATCAAATGTTTGACGAAACCAAGTTGCTTGTTCTGCTGACATAGTTCACTTCTTCAGACTTTCAAAATATCGCTTGACGCGTTGCTGATGTTCCTTTGGTATCTCATTTTTGTTGAGAGCCGATTCGGCCTTCTTTGTGTACGAAGGCAGTACGTTCCTATATGGAACGGATGTTTTCGTTCCCTTGAATGTTGGTGCTTTAATTTCGAAAGTCATTTCCATTCCTGGCCGAGAGTTGTCCCTTTCTGTGGGTGCAAAAAGAGGATTCCCCTTTCCTTTTCCTTGCTCAGGCTTCTGTAAATTCACATGACCTGTGTCTGCGATCATAACATCATTATCTGGTCCAGGACCAGAACTACTTCCCATTCCGAGCCCCAGACCGAGACCCAAACCTGCACCCTGTCACGTGCTGCACCCGTCTTTAAGCGAATCGAGCAATTTCTGAAGATAAGCCTTTCGGAAGTCATCATCTGCCATCTTTTTCAGAAACTCTTCCATCATTTTTTGGAGTTTCTGTCGCTCTTCCTTAGAAAGTGATGGTTGTCCAGTTTTTGCTGCTTGTTCGGCGCTCTGCTTTGCCTTCTGAGCGGCTTCTTGGATTTTCTTCCACATCGGATCGCCATAGATCTTTTTGAGAACATCTCGAGCTTCTTGGGAAAGTTGCATCGATTCCATTTCCTTTTGAGCCTGCTCGGCATTCTTTAGCGCATCTTGAAGTTCTTTCTCCGTCTTCTGAATCTGATTTTCAATATCTTTTTTAGCTGCCGCATCCAATCCTGGCTTGTTGAGCTGAGCCTTCAGAGATTCTAATTTCTTTTGGAGTTCGTCTGCCTTACTTTTCGAATTCTCTGCATTCTGCTTCGATGCTTCCATTTTCTGATTAAAGTCGGCATCGCTCATCTTTACTGAGTCCATGTCCACCTTCTCCAGTCCAGCTTTTTGCAAAGCATCCTTTTGCATTTTGTCCAACATCGACTCTGATTCTTTTAGCTTGTCAAGTTCCTGGACTGCGCTCTTCTTCGCAAGTTCATCAGCCTTCTTTGCAAGTTCGTCCGCACGAATCATTGCTTCCTTCGGATCGATTCGAGCTTTTTCATAGTCCTTCTGAAGTTTCATAAGGTCTTTCTGCAAAGCTAATAGTTCTGGGCTTGTGCTCTTTTTGTCCGTGGAATCGTCAAAGATCGCTTTCTTCAGTTCTTCTAATCGCTTGGACTCTTTTTTCATCGATTCTTTGGCAACGACTGCCTCCTGTGGCAAGAATAACTTTGAATTTGAAAAGAACAAAATACAAGCGATAAAGGCAATCCCGATGATTCCAACAAAATGAAAACGTTTAAGCCGAACAGGATAAAGGGAATTAGGCTTGAGCCCGCTCAATTGCGCTGTTGCATCGTCATTAAGGAGTTGAGAAAAGGAGTTGTCATGAATGTTAATCTCCGCCGAAGTACCGAGCCTGTCCTTAAGTTTTGCTCGACGGTCGATGCTTCTGGCAATTGAAAGATCATCAATTCGCCTCAATGTGCGAACCGCAATTCCAATCACGACAGACGCAATGATAAGGATTGCAAACTGGTTCCATTCAAAATAGAAGATTCCCCGCCAATCCAAGATCGCCCAAACGATACCAATCAAAGAACCCACTGCAATTCCAGCAGCAACTCCCTCCAGGGCTTGCAAGAACTTAATTCTTCTTCTGAACGGCTGAAATTTCTTTGTGGCTATCATTGGCGATCCTCGGATCGAGTCTAACTGTTACGTGATACTTGCTTATTAAATTGGGGAATGGTAATCGTAATTAATAATACGGCTATACACAGCACTATTACACTATGGATGCCGGTCATTTTTGCCGCATGAATATCGCACAAAACTCCTGCGATTGGATTTAGCGACCAAACCCCAGTCGCTGTCCTACTTTCGTCACCGGCCAATATTAAGAATACAGCAGTCGGGAGGATGATCCCCAAAACAAAAAAGAACAGAGATATTGTTCGTCCACGCGAAAGTATTGGCTTCTTGCTTGATGCGTACCAGCCGGAGAAAAACGCAGCCAGCCAGATCGAGAAGATCAAAAGGACATACATCAGAAAGTAAGGCGAAAAGGGACTAAATTCCATAACAATAGTAGTCATGGCTGATGAAGAAAGTCCCAAAAGTGGAGTTGGTCCAAAAGGAAACTTACTGCCTATGCAGTAAGCCAATGTCGAGAGACCAAAGAGCAAGCTGAGAAACGGAAGGTGTCCACTTGGTCTTCCGGTGAACGTTTCACGAACGTTAAAAAGTCCATCTGGGCGATGCCGCCTTAAGTCATTAAATCCAAATCCTGCAAGGTACGGAACAACGATGATGCCAAGAACAAACAGCATGGTAAACAAGGTTCGCCCGTGAAGAACTTGTAGCCCTTGGGCACCACTTAAGGAGCCAAATGTTGTAGCAAGACTCGAACCCATCGCACTCACGAGAAATGGTCCCATGCTCATTGAAACTAAGAGAAATATTGCCGAAGAGTAAACCAGAGAATGGACCCTTAGGCCAAATATCTCCTTCGAGTTACCCGGCGCAATCATTGAGCCTGCCGAGAGTACGACAAATTTAACGACAATCAGGTGCATCAAGATTGACAAAATCCAAGACGGAATTTCGTAACCAAAAACAGGCCATTTTTGGTCGGCAACAAACGAATAGCAAACTGGATTAAGACTAAAAACAGGATTTACCTGTGAAAATGAGCCACTTGGTCCAAAGCTACTAGCGGCAACCAACCAACCGGTTACAAGCAAAAAGCAACCAAGCGCTGCATAGGTCCAGATGATTGCGGGCAGAAC
>JBAXBU010000024.1:0-35768 GCA_037141835.1 Armatimonadota bacterium
ATAACCACTTGACATGACATTACAGCATCTCACTTCGTTCGAGCCAGTGGTCGGAGCCAGTGCCACAACAAGATAACCTAGCCCACGATAGGGGCTTGCCACCGCACTTGGAGCGGTCTTAGTAATTTTCCTCGTGCGCCGGAGCCAGAGTTGGTTCAGGCTCGTCCGCAACCTATCAATGTATGGGGCGAGTTTGTGGAGCACGGGATGGTTTTCTCGGTTATAAATAGTAACTCATCTTGACTTTTGAATACATCAATTGAAACCCATTCTCGCTGATAGCACCTTCCTTCGCCATGCTACGTGCGGACAGGTCAACTTCAAGCTTAGGACATGGTCATTTAAGCACTTTCAACCACTGCCTTCTCGCAGGCTCATTTCATTCGAGCCAGAGGTCGGAGGCAGTGCCACAACAAGATAACCCAGCCCACGAAAGTGGCTAGCCCAGATTAGGCGTTTTACCCAGCCCACTACGTGGCTCGCCGGGACAGACAACGAGTTGCGGACACATTCAAATTTTAACATGTCATCCTCCTAATGTTAAGATGTCCTGTCTTTTATAGCTAATTTTTGAAACGTGCATTGGGTTTGATATTGGCAACGTAGTACAGGGATGCGCCAGCCTGGTCTGGTCGCAAAGAATACAATACATGAAAAACATAGTTGAAACCGCAGTTGAAGCAGGATCGTTCAATACTCTTGTAACTGCCGTCACTGAGGCTGGCCTAGTCGAAACCTTGTCTGGACCTGGCCCGTTCACCGTCTTCGCTCCGTCCGACGAAGCCTTTGCCAAAATTCCTGCCGAAACCTTGAATGCTGTCCTGGCGGACAAGGAAAAGCTGATCTCAATCCTAACGTATCACGTCGTTCCAGGCAAGGTAATGGCCGCCGACGTCGCGGGTATGACCTCGGCGGAAACCGTCCAAGGTGGAACTGTTGCAATCGATGCATCCGAAGGCGTCAAGATCAACGATGCGACGGTCATTTCCGCCGACATCGAAACATCGAACGGCGTCATCCACGTGATCGACACCGTTCTTATGCCCGCATAAACGCCTCAGGCATGCCCACCAGGATTGGTGGGCATATTCTCCTTTAGTTTTCTTTTTTTGGCAAGCGACTTCGTGGACGGGGCAGGTTAGCAAAGTGAAGCTTAACCTGTGTGGCGTGGGCAATCAAAAACTGACCTGCCTCCTTTTGTGACTCGTGGCCAGATTTACTCAGCCCACGAAAGTTGCTAGCCCGTTTTGTACCGACCGACGGCCAGCTTTCGTTGTTCAACCACTCTCAGTTCTTGACCATATCCGTCTCGGACTCGTCGCAAGGCAGAGTCGAGGCGTTCTTCGGCGCTCTTTAGCTGCGGAATATCTTGTTCGGAGATTTGCGCACCATATTTGTCCCATTGGGTCAATAGCTGTTCGCGACGATTGAGCAATGCGTCGAGGTGTTCAAAATCATGATCAAGGGCGGCTTGCTCGGCTGACAGAGTCAAAATGAACCAAGTCGAAATCTCTTCATGCTGCATGAGATGTCACCTCTGCTCCGGTCTTTGGGGTACGTTCAATCTCAACCCAGCTTTCTCGCAGTTCGCTCATGGTGCGGAATGCGTTGTCGATGTGTTCGGTCTTGTCCGTAACGTTGCCTTCGACTAGCTCATTGAGTACAAAAGTATAGAGGCTGAGCAGATTGGTGGCGATTTCGCCTCCGTTGCGAATGTCGAGCGTCGAGATCAACTCCATGACAATCTTCTGCGCTCGTTGGAATTTCAAGTTCTTGGTTTCATAGTCCTTGGCAAGCATTGCCTGCTTGCCTTCTTCAATGAATCTCAATGCTCCATCATAAAGCATGACGATCAATTGAACAGGCGATGCCCCCATGACGGCATTTTGCCGATACGCTTGTGCTCCGTTGTTGTATCCCATCAGTAACTTTCCAGCATCCTTGCTTTCAATGTTAAAATAATCGGAATTTCGAACTACGATTCTTTACTATTTATGCGATTGTTTTTGTAAAGTGGCAACAAACTTGCGACTGCTCCGATAGCAAACCAGGCGAGGGGGACGAGGAACATGGTGGAGTCTTGGTATTCGGTTGCTTGCCCCGTCTCGGCGATGGACTTGGCGATGGTCTGTTGTAAATTCAAAAACCAATACGCAGATCCGCACGCGAAGCCGCCAAGCGCACCAAACGCGGGCGCGATTCCGAAGCGGCGAACGATGGGGAGCGTAAACGCGACGGCAATGGCAATTGATATAAGGAAGATTCGGGTGAGTCCGGCGTTGGTGTTGATTTCGTGAGTTTGCCGACCGATTACGTTGCAAAGGATGAGTGGAATGATCAGGACAACAAGGGAGGCGGTTCCGGATAGAAGGCAACCACTAAGATACTCTTTGTCGGGATCGCGGCTCATGATTAATAGCTTATCTGAATTTGAATGTCCTATGTTCAGCGAAGCAGGCTTCGAGGGCCAAAGCGCGAACAGGTTCGCGCACTCCCCAAGGACCGACTAATCTTCGGTAGTTAAGATGACCGGACCGGCTTTGGTGATTGCCACGGTGTGCTCGAAGTGAGCCGAAAGCTTGTCGTCTGCGGTTACCACCGTCCAGCCGTCTTTCAACGTATTGACTCGGTGAGACCCTTGGTTGATCATTGGTTCGATGCAGATGCACATGCCTTCGCGAAGCTTTTCGCCTTTGCCAGGTTTGCCAAACATCGGAACGTTGTGGGGTTCGTCGTGAAGTTTTTGGCCGATTCCGTGTCCGACCAAATCTCTTACGACGCCAAAGCCGTGAGATTCGACATACTTCTGTACCGCGTGTCCTATATCTCCGATCGTGTTGCCGGGTCTTGCCTTCGCAATTCCTTGGAGCAATGACTCTCGGGTGACGTTCATGAGTTTCTGAGCTTCGGGGGAAATTGTGCCAACCGCAAACGTCCAAGCTCCGTCGGCATGCCAGCCATCTTTAACTACGCCAAAGTCGAGGCTAATAATATCGCCTTCCAATAGTGGGTCATCAGATGGTATTCCGTGAACGACGACGTTATTGACCGAAATGCACGTCGCGGCGGGATAGCCTCGATAGCCAAGAAAGCTAGGAACTCCACCTTCATCTCGGATCAGTTGGTCTGCGAGCGCATCTAGTTCTTGGGGAGTTGTTTTGCCAGGGACAATTGCGGCGGATGTCAAACGAAGGGTTCGGGCGACAATGCGTCCAGATTCCTTCATCTTGGCAATCTGTTCGGCAGTTTTGATGATCGCCACTAGCTCACTTCCGCCACTATATCTCGATAGACTTCTTCGGCGTCTCGGGTTGCGTCGATGGTTACGGTCAGGCCTAAGTTCTCGTAAAATTCGACGACTGGGGCGGTGTCTTCGCGGAAAATGCGGAGTCGCTCCCTGATTGTCTCTGGCTGGTCGTCTGATCGGACGACAATTGGGCTATTACAGAGATCACAATAGCCTTCGCGCTGGGTTGGTTTGTTTATCGAGTGATAGATGGCTCCACACTTCGTACATCCCATTCTTCCGCTTAATCGGTTGACGATGAGATCATCGGGTGCCACGAGTGATATCACTCGATTGAGGGGCATATCGAGTTCTTCAAGGATTTCTTGAAGGGAATCGGCTTGGCGAACGGTTCGAGGGAATCCGTCGAGAATAAATCCACTTTTGCGAATTTCAGGGTCCCTGAGTCGCTTTGCCATCATTTCGATGGTGACGCCGTTGGGAACAAGTTCACCGTGGGAGATGTATCGTTGAGCCATTCGACCAAGATCAGTCTGAGCTTCAATTTCTCTTCGGAATATCTCGCCAGATGACAGGGAATGCACACCATTTCGACTGCCTAACAGTGCGGCTTGAGTTCCTTTTCCAACTCCCGGCGGTCCAATAAGAATGATTCTCATTCGTCTAACTTCTCAAATTGTTATCGGCTAAAACAAATACAGACCTCAACTTTCGTTGAGGTCTGTATTTGAGACACTTGATTACTGGTCGTATTGTTTCATCAACAGATTGGCTTCAATCTGTCTCATGGTTTCGAGGGCAACACTCACAAGAATCAACAATGAAGTTCCGCCAACGGCGCCAACGCCATAGGCATAACTCAAGTTTGTGACCGCTGGGGTGATGTACTGGAGTAACGCTACACCGGCAATAAACACCGCACCAACAATGGTCAATTTAGAGATGATGTCGTCCAAGAAGTCTTTTGTCTGCTTGCCTGGTCGAACTCCAGGAATGATTGAGCCAGATCGTTTGAGGTTATTACTGATATCCTCAACGTTGTACTGAATCGCGTTCCAGAAGTAAGAGAAGAACAAAATCATCAGGAGGTAGACCAAGCAACCTATGGGGTTGATCGTCCAGTTGATCCCAAAGATCTTGGCATTGGACGGACTGATAAAGTTACCAACCGCCATAAATGCGTTTCCAATTGGAGTTTTGTCTCCGCCAAACATCGAAGCAAACTGAGAAGGCATGTAGATGATTGAGGAAGCAAAGATGATTGGAATAACGCCAGCCATCAGCAGTGAAAACGGCAAGTAGCTCGTCTTTCCACCGATTGCTTTGGTGCCGATCATTCTTCGCATGTGCTGAACCGGAATCCTTCGTTGAGCTGACGTAAAGTGAACGACCAACCAAGTTGTTGCCAAGAAGATTGCGATCAGGACTCCGACTTGCCACCAATGAACGGCACCATCCTGGAGACCTTTCCAAAGCTTTTGAGCCTGGTAAGGAATACCGATCATGATTCCGGCGAAGATCATCAAGGAAACTCCGTTTCCGATTCCTTTCTCCGAAATTTGTTCACCGAGCCAAAGTGCGAACATTGAACCTGCGGTCCAGAACGTAAGGACGATTGCAATATTTCCGGCCGTGAGACCAGATCCGCCACCAGCACCTTGTGTCAGTCCGCTTTGAATCAATTGGATATAGCCATATCCTTGAACGGCGCACATGACCAGAGTTAGTAATCGGGTTCGTTGGTTTTGCTTCTTACGGGCATACTCTCCACCTTCTTCCAACTCTTTTTTGAGTTGCGGGAAGGCTGTTCCCATAATCTGCATGATAATAGACGAGGTGATATAGGGGTTCATCCCCAGGGCAAATACGGATAGTTTCCGCAATGCACCGCCACCAAAACCATCGATCATTTGAAAGACGGTTGAGTCCTTCAATTTATCGATGATGGCAGCTTCAGTAAGCCCCGGAGTTGGTACAGGAACGTGAATTCCCAACGCAAACACCGCAAACATCAGTAACAAAAATTTAAGTCGCGCACGAAGATCATCGTCTTCCCACGCGAGTTTAAAAATTTGAGTTAAAGGCAGCGAGAGAGACTTATCGCCTCCTCCGCCGCCTCCAAAAGCTCCACCAAAGCCGCCGAAGCTCAAAGTGAAACGGCCTCTCCTCCGTTCGCAAGGATGGCTTCAGAGGCCTTCCCGCTAAACTTGTGAGCAGTGACTTTCAGCTTTTTGCTGAGCGTGCCGAACGCAAGAATCTTGACTCCGTCAACTCGGTTCAAAGAGATAATTCCCTTTTCTTCGAGGATTGCAGGAGTGACTTCTGCGCCCTTCTCAAAGTTCTTCTCAAGATCGTCAAGGTTGACAATCGCGAATACCTTGTGATTGACGTTTCGGAAACCCTTCTTTACCGGCAATCGTCGGAAGATCGGAGTTTGTCCACCTTCAAAATTCGGGTGAATTTGTCGTCGAGCTTTCTGACCTTTGGTACCGCGGGTAGCGGTCTTTCCCATGCCAGATCCGATTCCTCGAGCAACGATTCTCTTTCGAGTTGAGCTGCCTGGACTTGGACTAAAGTTGTGTAGACCCATGTTTATTTCTTCTCCGTCTTCTTAGCTACCGCTTTTTTCGGCTTTTCTTCTGACGTCACTTTAGCTTTTGGCGTTGCAGCCTTTGGCTTGGCTTCCTTCGCAGGAGTTTCTGCCGCGGCCTTTACAGGCTTAGCTTTTGGTGTTTTGACATTCTTTGCACCACCGGGTCTTGACACTTTTCTCGGTTGAGGAGTTCCTTCAACTTCTTCGACAAGAAGGAGTTCCTTAACGCGGTGAATCATCCCAAGAATATTTGGTGTTGGCATGTGTTCGACGACTTGGTTGATCTTTCGAAGTCCCAAGGATTCGACTACTCTGCGAGTGCGCCATTGGTGGGCAACCGTTGATCGGATGAGTTTAATGCGAAGCATTGAATTCTTCCTCCTTACGGGCTTTCTCCAGCCAAGGTACGAGTGATTTAACGTCCATATCTCTTCGTGCCGCAACATCTTCCGGATGGGAAAGACCTTGGAAGGCAGCCATGGTTGCGTACGCCATGTTGATAGCGTTTCGGCTACCAAGCGACTTTGCAAGCACGTTGTGGATTCCAGCGGCTTCAAGACACATTCGAACTGCACCACCAGCCTTGACACCAGATCCTGGTGCTGCTGGTTTGAGCATAACAAGGGCAGTGCCACTTGTTGCTCTGATTGCATGAGGAATGGTGTCGCCAATCATTGGTACCTTGAACATGCTCTTTCGCGCAGCTTCTTCAGCCTTACGAATCGCGTCAGGGATACCACGAGCTTTACCAAGTCCTAATCCGATGCTGCCTTTGTTGTCTCCGACGACTACGAGAATGGACCAACTTGCGGTCTTACCACCCTTGTGAGTCTTGAAAACCTTGTTTGTACGGATAATTCGCACATCGAGCTGTGGTCCACCATCGGTGTTCCGGCTCTCTCGCTTTCCGCTCATTCGCATTTTCATGGTTTAGAATTCCAACCCAGCTTCTCGGGCACCATCCGCAAGGGATGCTACTCGTCCGTGGTATTGGAAGCCGCCACGGTCAAAAATTACGGTCGAAAGACCAGCCTTCTTCGCTCGTTCGGCGATTGCCGAACCAACTTTCTTGGCTCCGTCTTTGTTGCCAGTTGCCTTCAAGTCCTTTTCTCGTGAACTTGCAGAAACCAACGTGTGACCAGTTGTATCGTCGATAATTTGCGCTGAAATGTGCTTCAAACTTCGGAAGACTGCCAGTCTTGGCTTCTCCGGAGTACCCGAAACACGCTTTCGAAGGCGAGCATGCCGTGCCAGGCGCATTGATTGTCTATTTTTTATTGCCATAACTTAACGGATCTCCTTACTTCTTAGCAGAAGCACGCTTTCCTGCCTTTAGCTTAATAACTTCACCCTGATAGCGAATACCCTTACCTTTGTATGGTTCAGGCTTTCTAACCTTTCGGATGTCGGCGGCGACTTGACCAATGAGGGCCTTGTCGATGCCAGATACGATGATGCTTGTTGTACGAGCTTTGTCGTCAGCCTTTACTTCGAGCAAAACGCCTTCTGGTGCCAGGACTCGCACTGGGTGCGAATATCCCATGTTGAGAAGTAGGTTTCGACCTTCCATAGTTGCTCGGTAACCAACACCGATAACATCGAGTTGCTTACTGTGCCCTTTCGTGACCCCTTCAATCATGTTAAAGATGAGGGTTCGAGCAAGACCATGTTGGCTTCTTGCTTCACGAAGGTTGTTTGGTCGCTCTAGGTTGAGCTTGCCATCTTCTTGCTTTACGGTAAGAAGTCGGCTGACTAATTGGTTCAATTCGCCTTTCGGGCCTTTTACTTGAACGTTGTTCGTAGCTTCGTCAACTGAAATAGTGACTCCACCTGGAACTTCAATTGGCTTAATTCCAATTCGGGACATTAGTAAACCTCACAAAGCACTTCACCACCGATCTTTCGTCGGCGTGCTTCTCGGTCGGTCATCAAGCCTTGGTTGGTTGTTAGAATTCGTGTAGCTAGTCCGTTTCGGAGAGGCTTTAAGTCCTCTACTCCGGTGTATACACGAAGACCAGGCTTCGAAACACGCTTGATATCATTGATCAAAGCATGTCGTCGGTTGTCATATTTGAGTGTGACTCGAATATTCGGAAATTTGGTTTCGGTCGTGACTTCGTGAGACTCGAGGTAGCCCTCAGTTTGAAGAAGCTTGACAATTTCAAGCTTGATCTTGCTGTGCGGTACG
This sequence comes from Armatimonadota bacterium, assembly GCA_037141835.1. Taxonomy (GTDB): domain Bacteria; phylum Armatimonadota; class Fimbriimonadia; order Fimbriimonadales; family Fimbriimonadaceae; genus Fimbriimonas. Next base: position 8,029 of record JBAXBU010000024.1, read on the forward strand.
TCGACGCTCATCATCTTCGCCTGATAACCATTTCGAATACGAGTTAATAGGTCTGCAATAGGATCACTGTGCATTTTCTTATTTCCTCAGGATTACCAGCTCGATTTCACGATGCCAGGGAGTTCGCCACGATGCGCCTTCTCTCGGAAGACTTGTCGGCAGACGCCAACGAATCGGTAAACGCCATGAGCGCGACCGGTGATGGAGCATCGAGTGTAGAGACGAGTCTTGAACATTCTGTTCTTGATTCGCTTTGCCCGGAAGGCAGCAAGGGCTTCGTCACGCTTTTCTTTGGGTAGAGCCATGATTGCTTTTTCTTCTGCAATCAACTTGTCCCATTTAGCGGTCAGCACCTTATGTTTTTGGATTAGACATTCTTTCGCCATATATTTTCACCGTTGTCGAGTAGGTATGCATCCGGAGGCGAATCTAGAAGCAAGGTACCCGTGGTCAGGTTGTAATCGGCAGTCGTAAGACAGCCAACATGAAATGATACCCAAAGGGAGCTGCTAGCCGCAAGCGGTTAGATGCCAGCCTTTTGGTTAAAGGATAGGCGTCGCGTGGGAATAGCCTTCGCCATTTGTTTCAACAAGGACTTTAACCTTCTCCGTTCGCCCCACTTTGCTCTTTTCTTTGACGTTTGTGCGACTGGCACAGCTATTTGCTAGAGCATCGTCGTAGTAAACGGTCGCGATGTAGGTTCCCGCTCTGATCTTCTCATGGATTGGAATTTGGAGAACTTCCATCGAAATCGATTGATGACCAGGGATTGTAACAAAAGAAACTTTTTCGGGGAGGACATAAGCTAGATCAACCATCGTCATTGGCTCTTTCCTCCATTCACTGCCCATAACTGACGTAATGTCACAATCGACTGCCAGATTTGCATCCCAATTAAAGGCTCTGATTGGCTCGGAACCAGTATTGATTAGCTTCAATGTTAAGAACTTTTGATTCTCGTTTTCGACGGCTTGAAGTGCTATTCCATTCCTGTTTGGCTTTGAAATCGGTCCCTTTTTAACAGTCTTTGGCATTGGACTTAACTCAACGGGCGAGGTCGATGCGCTCGGAGGCGGGGTCTCGCTGCTGTAATTCGATTGCTGACAACCTGCAATGAAAAGGACGAGTAGTATGGCTGATTTCATCAGACTTGACTCATTATAAGCCTTATCGAGGGGATTATTGGTTCAAACGTTATGAGCAGGTGATGATTCATTGCACGGCGGAAGAGTTAGTCCAAATTATCGGGATCAAAGTCCATTCGAGCAAGTTTAAGCAGCATAATCCGCTCCTGCTCAAATGTTATCGTCTTGTGATTCTAACAAAGTTATTCCGCGACCGCCTCCGGGGTCGAATTCGCAATCGCATTATCCAGGGGTCCCAAGGGACCTCCTGGCTAATATCCGTGAGCCCTCCGGGCCCAAAGAACAATTGCCATTAGCTTAAGGCCAATTTGCTTCATTCGAAAGGACATATAATCTCTATGCATCATGAAAACGGGGATTCTTATCGCACTTTGCCTCGTCGGCTGCCAATCAAAGTCACATGAGGCAGTTGTTAGTGAAAGAAATAAAAGCCCAAAAGTTGTCGGCACCGAGACTCCTTCCACCGAAGATATCGCTCTCATTAATGCTGCCCTTGAGAACCTTGTAAAAGCAAACGACTTTGAACCTCAGGAGGGCTCAACGCGCATAGTCCTGCTCGAAAATTCCATCGCAAAATTCAACAAATTTATCGAAGACAACCTTGTTAGGATGCTCGACGATAGGAAAGCCAAGCAAGTTGATTTCGACATGAGGCAAGACCTTGCAAAGAGGAACCAAAATTTAAGTAGCTTCAAGGGTTTCAAATTCTCCCCAGCCATCATTGTTGCTTCGGAGACCGAGGTGTTCGGAAGTAGCGAAATGGATTCCTATAACATGATTGAGAAGCAAAGGGCCAAAGCATACGTTCACCTCTATCTGCCAGGATATTCAAAAAATCGGAAATCAGCAATCCTTTTTTTTCACTTTGGGCCAACGCCACACGGTGCAACTTGCTCAATGTTGATGGTAAAGGAGAATAACGTTTGGACGGTCGCTTGGCGAAAAACTGCTTACTATGCCTGATCACTTATCATTTGTAGGATTTTTTTGGCTAGGTGCAGTTGCACTTGCTCCCCTTGAAAATTCTCCTTCAAACAACGTTTCCGCAGTCCCTTCCAGCGTAATCGGGTGTCGCCATGAATCGGCACTGACCCATACCGAGCCACCAGGGTTTTTGACTTCGATTCGTCCACCCTCGCCGCGACGGCGCATCCAATCAACGGCTGCCGCCGAGGAACCGGTGCCGCAGCCTTTTGTTTCACCGCAACCTCGCTCCCAGATTCGAATTTTGAGAGCGTCGCCATCGCGAACCGACCAAATGACGCTGGTTCTTTGCGGAAACCTGGGGTCATGTTCGAGCTTTTCCGAAATCTTTTTAAACCCGTCATCATCAGGCATTGACCCGGTTGGCAGAATCACGTGAGTTGATCCGGTCGAAAGGGCACTGCCTTGCAGAACCACTGACCAATCATCAATTCGGGCAGCGAAGATCGTTTCGTTATAGAGTTCACCCTGAATGTTCGTAGGGACATCCTTGGGGTCATAGGACGCCGTCCCGATGACCGTTTTGATCATCCCATCTTTGATCGTCACCGGGACGACTCGGTCTAGGTGTCGGATGTTAAATGCCTCGCCCACCCATCCCTGCGCATGGGCATGCATTGCGGTACATCGAAGGCCGTTGCCACAAAAGTCCTCGGTTCCGTCAGGATTAAACATCCGAAGGCGGACGTCTCCTTCTTCCATACCTGCCGCCAATAAGCCGTCTCCGCCAATTCCGAAATGGTGACGACACATGTCAATCGAAAGTTGAGCCAGTTCTGCGGTTACCGCTTCGGGAGTTGTCGCAACAACATCTTGAAGATGAATCAATGGAAAGTGATTGCCAATTGATTGAACTTTCCAGAATTTCAATTCATTGGCTCCCAACAGCACGTAGCGGTTTCCATAATCTTGCTGAACCATTTGCCGTCCGGACTAACGAGGGGAATCCACCAGGCACTCGGTCGGCGATTTGCGTTTTCAAGGCCCTTGCTAGAGATAACCGCTTCGCGAATGAGGCTCAGTCGCTTGAGTTCCGATTCAAGTTCGATCTCTCGACGTCGTTTGTGGACCTTCATAAAGGCATCACTCCGAGCCGCTTCTCGTTCAAGGTTGCCAAGTTCGGAATAGCGAACTTCTAGCGTTTGGCGTTCAGCGCGAAGTGCATCCAGTTGACTTGAGAACTGTTCCCGCTTTTCGAGATCAGCCGCGGAAGGTGTGTTTTCGAAAATTGTTGCTCGGAAATGGTTGCCCATTTCGGTTTGAATCGCTTGCCATTTCTGGCCGGAAGCATATCGAGCGGCATAAAGCTCTTTTCTTTCTCGTTTTGACGACTCAATTGTCTTGCTTAGTTCTGCCAGAGTGGCGTGAATTTGGGTGTACTCTTTGGCTTGGGAGCTCCAGGCACCGCCAACCCGCTGATCTAAATAAGCCAACAAGTCGCCCGGTTTCTTAATTTTCCCTAGCTGCTCAAGTCGATCTTGTTGCTCGGTGACAACGGTTCGCCAGCGCGACGCAAAGGATGGAGCGCATACTTCCTCACCGCCAAATGCGGTTTGGAAAGGCTTGGGTAAGTGGAACCAAGTTTCAATTTCAGCCAAGGCATCCCATGTTTGGTATTTAATTCGAAGGATCGAATTAACCTTGAAGTCTAATTTTTGGTGAAGTGTTCGAGATGCCTTAACGTAAGATGAGGCTCCATCGTGGAAGGCAAAGGTGAATTCTCGGCCGAGCATTCCAATGAGGGTCACTGCCTTACCAATAATTGCGCAGTTCGGACCGAATTTGGCTTCGATCAGACTTGCAAGTTCTTCCAGCGACTCTAGCGGCTTTTTGTACGATAGGAAGAGAGGCTTCTTGGTCGCTATTACCGCGCCACGATTACCGAGTCGAATGGTGCCTCGTCCATGGCCAGGAACGACGAGATCGAACGGAATTGCTCCCGATCCAAATCTCGAAAGTTCATAAAGACCAGGATAGTCCTTGACCGCTTCGTCATAGGCACTGCAGGCTTCTGCTCTGGTTTCGTGGTTGACATACTTAGCCAAGAGCTCAAAACGAGGAAGATTGATCGTTGACCGATTGAATCTCAGCAACTCGCTGGTTTGGCTCGTTTCGAAATCCAGTTCTTGGCCTGCAACGATGGAGTACAGGGGCTTCAGTAAGTCGCGATAAATTGCCGCAAGGTTTCGGTTGGGTTCCTCGGCAACATCACAGAACACTCGGTTCATTTCATCGCCAAAAGCGTTTGCTGCTTCGCGATAATTGTCGCCCATCGAAGCCACCGAATCGTCAATCGCCCATCGAAGCGTATTACAAAGCTCTCTTGCCAAGGTGTCACCGGGGACTTCTAAAGTAATCGGGGCATTTTCGTCGGTCGAAACGATTCCCCTCCAGCCCCACGCCTCGGTCGCTTCATCAAGAAATCCTGCGCGAGATCGGCTCAGACGGTCAAACCTAAGTCCTGCTTTGAGCAGTTCCTCTTTGGTGATAACCGTTTCAGATCCAAACAAAGTCGAAAACTCTGCGGCTGCGCTCCATAGATTTCGGGTGGTGCCGTCGTTGTGAGCCAACGTTTTAAACTTTGTTTTAGAATCCTTTTGCCCTGAGACTTTGGCGAAGTAATCCGTATCGTGAACGCCAGCAATAAATCCGACCCCGGCTTTGGCGGCCTCAATGGCGAGCCCGGCTTTCATGGGTTCATCCCAAAAGACGGTTTGTCCAAGGGCGAGAAGCTTTGATTCAGGCGTTAGCAAGCCAACCTGACGGACGGCTTCTTTCAAATTGAAACAATTGGAGTCGCTCATGCTCACCGATAACGAAATGACGATACGAGAAAGTTCTACGTTCCGCTACAGCCAATTTTAGCCGATAACATCAAAATCTTCGGGATTTCGGGCCAGAAGCTCTTTAATATCTGCCGGAATCGACATTGCTTTGCGCGCTTCTCCCATAAACACGTGCCAAGAATAACCCTCAGTACAGACTTTCCCGGTGGATTCGTTGAGGATTTCGTAGTCGAATCGAATGGCGGCACGCTTAATTTCACTCACCCAAACTCGGACCTGGATCCAATCATCATAAGTCACTTCGCCTTTATATCGAACGTGAACTTCTACAACCGGAAGAAACACTCCTCTCTCTTCGAATTGCTTGTACGTAAAGCCACGGTCTCGGCACCAAGCGCCCCGGGACTGTTCAAACCAATAGAGGTAGTTGGCGTAATAGGCATGACCCATTTGGTCGGTTTCGCCGTAACGAATTCGAATCCGCTCGATCGTTGAGGTTTCGTTCATGAGATTATTTGCACACCCGTATTGACCAACCAACCTTTTTTAGGAGACGGTTGTAACAACCGGGGTCGCTCAAGACAACTTTTAGGCTACAGCACTCTTTTGGAGCGACCTTGGACTGATGGCTGGTTCGATTTTTCCGGGGGTCTACGACCCATTTTCGCCGGAGGCTCAAAATGTCTCCGACACCCCGGCTACGTGCTGTGATCCCTAGCAGGATCGGTTCTACAGAATCTATTAGCGCTCGATGCAAAGCCACCATATTGTTTCAAAATTGGAAGGAATTAGAGAATGGACGCAATGACAATATTGTGACGAGCGGGTTATTTATGCCTTTTCCTGGCGACCGATAACGACAAAAGCACCGTTCAAGGCTTTAGATTTCGCGACATGGAACAGCGGCTCAAACCCAAGCTTTTGAGTTTCTCCGATGTAGCGAATATCGGCTTGGTCCATGAGGACTTCGCCAAGATCTTCAACCTTGTAATAGCCTCGTGCGTTTGGATTGCCGAGATCAGAATAGGACACTTGCCAGATATTTGGTCCGATTTGCTTCATGAAGTTATGCCTATAGTTTGTCCGATTTCGGATAACCTTTTCTCATGTCTTCCGAGTTGCGCGAATTTAAGTTAGGTGCGGTGAACGGGTTTATCGACTCAGAGTCGGGACAACTTCGGTACCTGCGCGTTGGTCAATTTGAATTGCTGAGAGGCATCTATGGTTCAGTTCGGAGACCCGATTGGGGCACTGTAGTCCAGAAAGTCCATGATTTCCAGTTGGAATTGAAGAGAGAGTCGTTCCTTTGCACTTTTGTGGCTGTTCACAAAGACGACAAGATGGACTTTACGTGGGCGGGGAAGATCACCGGTAAAGTCGTTGGTGACGGCCAAGTTGAAATCGAATACGACTTAGAAGGAACGGTCCCCGCTGACCAACAAACCAATCGATTAGGACTTTGCTTATTGCATCCTTCCAGCATTCGCGGCCTTTCGGCGGATATTGAGCATTCCGACGGAAAAGTCGAAAAGATGTCATTTCCCGAATTCATCAAACCAGACCAGCCTTTCAAAGACACCAAGGCGATCAGCTACGAAGTTCATGATGGAGTCCAGATCCGAATCGAGCTCTCGGGAGACAATTTTGAAACCGAAGACCAGCGAAACTACGGCGATGCCTCATTCAAAACTTATTGCCATTGGCAAGAGTCCGGTTCGCCGTATCCTGTGTATAAAGGTCAAGTTATTAGCAATCGCGCAAAACTGACGATTCAGGGTCAAGGACTTCGCGTAGACGAGCCAACCCTGATTGCGACTGAGGGTGAATTGCCGAGTTTAGGCACGCTGTTTAAGCACAATTTGTCGATACCCGACACGAACACGCTCCTTAGCCTTCACTTAACGCACGCCATGGCAACCAGCGAAGGGCTAGAATCGGCGAAGTTGACCGGGGGTCCGGTCTTCCTTCAAACCGAAGTCGCCAACATTCCTGTCGAACTGTCTCCAAACGACGGCATTCTGTACTCACCATCACGAAATTGGCAAAAGTTGAACGGCGTTCGAGGCTCTAGAAAATTCATCTCATGCAAAGGTTGGTTTATAGAAATGAATGGGTCTCGACCTCAGTTTGACGGTATCGATGGAGCCTCTTTGGGGCTTCAGCCAAAGACTCACCAGTTCGACACCGAAACGATGATGGAATGCGGGTGGGTGATTCCCGATCAAGTTGAATCGGCCCGAAAGCTCGGAGCAAAGACGATCATCGTTGGTCCAGCAAGGCTTAGCGATGAACCTGACGAACGCACGAATGGAATCGAGGCAGCATTATTCGCGCTTTCGGTTGTAGTAAACGCCGTGAAGGCAAAAGTCGATTATTTAACTCTGTTTGATGGCGAGACGTTGCTCAAAAGTCCGGCCGCATTCGTCTTGTCAATGCTATCCGATCGACATTCAAACCATGTGCGGGTTTGGGATGTCGAGCCACAGTTTGTCGCGATTGAGTGCGGTCATATGATCTTGGCCAACTTAAGTTGGGAGCCGAGTGAGCACTTTAAGAAGCTTTCGTTCGATTCTCAAGAGAACCTACAAGTCGGAATTAAAGGAGCATATCACCTGTTAGACAAGGACAATATCGCAGATTGGCGGGCTGAATTGGGCAAACCATCGAAGCATGGAACTCTGAGTGCCATTCCACCTCGGTCAATTGTTGTGCTTAGCTGAGTAGAATCAACACTATGAGAGTCGCAATTGTCGGAGCCGGTGTGGCTGGCTTGGCAGTCGCCTGGCGACTCCGCAAAGCTGGGTTGCCCGTTACTGTTTTTGAAAAGGGATCGAAACCTGGGGGTAGGGTGTGGACTCACTCTCAAGATGGCTTCACCTGGGATGCCGGTGCGACAAGCATAGCTCCGCGTGGAAAAGCGATTGAGGAAGTTATCCTGAATGAGCTTTCGGTTGACGATCTTGTTAGAATTGAAAAGCCAATTTGGGTTCACGAAGCTCTAAGAGTTCATTCGAGCGATGTTTCACACAGCTCTGCCGCCCGTTACACCTATTCCACCGGTATTGCCGAGTTTGCAAACCGCCTCGCAGCTAACGCCGACATTCGATTCGATACACCAATCGACGAGATTGGTCGGGCTGGCGACTCGTATATCGTTGGGGGAGAGGAGTTTGATCATGTGGTGCTCACTCTTCCGTTGCCTCTTACTTCACAACTGCTGTGGACCATTGACGAACAACGCCCCATGTCCAACGTCTCTTATCGTCAATGCTTGAGTGTTATGTTAGGTTTTGCGGTGGCACCTAACGATATCCATTATCATGCGATCATCGATCCTGAGCAAACCCACCCGATGACCTGGCTCAGCATTGAGTCAGAAAAATCACCGAATCGGGCACCCAAAGGTGGATCCGCCATGGTCATGCAACTGAGTGCACGATTCTCGAAGGACAATTTTGATAAATCAGACGACTTTATTGTTGCCACCGCGCTCGCCTTTACCAAGCACCTGTACGGCGAAGAGTTTGGTCACGCTGAAATTGGTCTCGTCAAGCGTTGGAAGTACTCCCAACCAGAAAACCTTGCCCGATTCGAAGCGGTCAACCAACCTGGCTCAAAGATTCTTGTTGCCAGCGATGGATTGCTCGGTGGACGGATCGAGGAGACGTTTGAGTGTGGCTATCGAGTAGGAGAGCTTTTGATCAATGCTTAGCTTCGCACTTCTTCTTCTTGGCCAAGAAAAGGTTTTGAATTACGATATCCTGCGCGATGGTAAGCCAATTGGTAAAGCGAAGATCCTAGTCAAGATCACGCAAGACGGCGGAAAACGAACCGACTCCAAACTGGAGTTGACCATGAAGAATCAAAAGGTGGATATGCACACTACGATGGTTTGGGCAAAGTCGGGACGACCCACCCTGAAAGTCATTCAGTTTTTTGACAGCAAGGGATCGGAATCGAGTCGGACCCGCATCGAGTTTCGGGCAATTGACCTTCTGGTCACGGAGACTGTCGGCAGTAAGCTTACTAAGACTACTAAACCAATTCCAGCGAAGGCAGAAATTCGAGACCTACCGGAATTTTGGTTCTTGAGAGACCAACCCGAACAGGGCCGACCGTATCAGTATTTGGTGTTTAACTCGACGAGCCTTAATTGGGAATCCGCAACCAGTACCTACATTGGCGAGACGGAAAAGAATGTCGACGGAAAGCTTCAAAAGCGACAAACCGTGAGTCAAACCATTGGATCGAAGAAGAATGAAATTCGCTTTGACGAAAATGGATTTCCGATCGAGACATCGACAAATGATGGAATTCTCATAGTTACGAAGTTCTAAACTAACTTTGTGAAATGTCTTAGCCTGCTTGTCGGGTTATTGGTCTCAGGATTTGCGATGGCACCAAGACCCGCCATAGAAATTTGGGCTCAGTTCTTATAAATTACGACTTCGATCATTGAACCCGAAAGAATATCCGCAGGTACAAAAAGCAACACAATTATAAGCAATGTGTTATAATGGATAAGTGAAGCGTGAATGGGTCTTTTTTGAACGGGACTCTATTCGGGCAGAATTGGATGATTTACCAGCAAAGGACGCAGCGAAACTCGTTAGCCTGATGGAGCACTACCGAGATGTCGGAACAGGGAATCAAATTGACGATTATGGTAACGGGATATACCGCCTTCGGCACATAAAGTCTGCGTATCAGGGGCGGCTCCTCTATTTTGCTGTCGAGCGCACCTTTGGTTTCGAACGATTGGTAGTGTTGGCGGTTTACAAGAAAGAAAGCAAAAGCGTTCCTAAGACAATTCTTGATCGGGCTCATGCAAGAAAACGGAAATTTGAATCTAAGGAGAAATGAAAATGGACGAATTACAAAGTTATATTGATGACCGCTCAATGCGCGATCCCGAATTCAAAGCTGAATACGAAGCGGAAGCAGCGATGCTAGCTTTGGTGCGTGCTCGTCAAGAAGCAAATATGACACAAAAAGATGTAGCTGATGCGCTTCAAGTGTCCCAGCCCTACATTGCACAAATCGAACGAGGTTCAAGAACCCCCGGATACTTGTTTTTGTTCAAATACGCAAGTGTTGTTGGTGCTAGCATTCATATTGAGTCTGCCAGCGACAAAGTGGCTTCCTAACTGTTGTTCGCATTACACAAGCTAAACTAACTTTGTGAAATGTCTTGGCCTGCTCGTCGGGTTATTGGTCTCAGGATTTGCCATGGCAAGTGACTCCTCAACGAAAATCTGGGCTACATCGCCCGCGGCAAAATTCTACGATTCTTCGCCCCTCGGCAACGGACGAATCGGTGCAATGATTTTCGGTGGAGTCCAGGAAGATCGAATTGTCCTGAACGAATCAACCGTATGGTCGGGCAGCCCCCAAGATGCTGACCGCGAGGACGCCGTAAACGTTCTGCCCGAGATTCGACGCCTTCTGCTTTCCAACCAACCAAGGAAAGCCCAGGAATTGTTACAACAGAACTTTGTTTGTAAAGGTCCTGGATCGTCGCAAGGTAAGAATGGTCAATTCGGTTGTTATCAAATTCTCAGCAATCTTCGCATTAAGTACGACCACAAGACATCGAAAGACTATAAGCGAACCCTCGATCTGGAGTCTGCAACCAGCAGCGTATCCTACGTTTCTGACAACGCCAAATTTGAGCGTGAAGCGTTCGTCTCGGCACCAGACCAAGTTTTTGTTTACCGAGTGTTGAGTAAAGGTACCAAAAAGATTAATGCTCTTATCAGCATGGATCGGGCTGAGAACGCAAACACCAGAGTCGATCTCGACCGCATTGTCATCGACGGTCAATTACCCAGCGGAGCTCCTGGAATCGCCGGTCTTCGATTCCAAGGGCAGACTAAAGTTATCGTCAAAGGTGGAACCCAGGATCCTAAGGGAAATGGCATCGAAGTAAAAGATGCCGACGAAATGCTGATTCTGGTTTCTGCAGGAACGAGCATGTTCAATCCTGATTTCGTGTCAGTGTGTTCGAAGCAACTGTCCGCAGCCTCAAAGCTCAGTTTTGCCGATCTGTCAAAGCGCCATATCAAGGATTATCAAAAATTCTTCAGCCGCGTTGACCTCAGTCTTCCAATTGCTGCCAATTCAACCTTGCCAACGGTCGAGCGTATGGCCGAACTTGCCAAAGGAACCTCCGATCCGACCCTTTGCGCGCTCTATTTCAATTTTGGTCGGTACTTGCTTATCAGTTCTTCGAGACCGGACAGCCCATTGCCTGCGAACCTTCAAGGAATTTGGGCCGAAGAAATCCAGACCCCTTGGAACGCAGATTTTCATCTGAATATCAATGTCCAAATGAACTATTGGCTCGCAGAAAACTGCAATCTGTCCGACTGTGCCAATCCGCTACTGAACTTTGTTCCTAAACTGGTTGACAATGGCAGCAAGACCGCCAAGGCCTATTACGGTGCTAGGGGGTGGGTCGCCCATACCATCACTAATCCGTGGCACTTCACTTCTCCGGGTGAAGGCGCAGGTTGGGGTTCAACCGTCACCTGCGGGGCTTGGCTCACCGAACACCAATGGGATCATTACGAGTTCACCCAGGATAAATCGTATCTCAAGTCTGCGTATCCCGTACTCAAGGCCGCATCGTTATTTTTCCTTGACATGTTAGTCGTTGAACCAAAGCACGGGTGGTTGGTAACCGCGCCATCCAATTCGCCCGAGAACACCTATATCCATCCTACTGATGGTGGCCTCAACACCTGCTTGGGACCAACGATGGACCAACAGATTGTTCGTGAATTGTTTGAGAACACGATTAAGGCCGGCGAGATTCTTGGTCTCGACTCGTCTCACAGAGCCGAGCTAAAAACCGCACTAGCAAAACTTGCTCCGATGCAAATTGCCCCAGATGGCCGATTGCAGGAATGGCTAGAGCCTTACAAAGAGGCGGAACCGAAACACCGGCATGTGTCTCACCTTTATGGCTTGTATCCTTCCAATCAGATCACCTTAGACGGGACTCCAGATTTGGCGGCTGCTGCCCGAAAATCGCTTGATGCGAGAGGTGACGACGGAACCGGATGGAGCTTGGCTTGGAAGATCAATTTTTGGGCAAGGCTTCAAGATGGAAACCGAGCCCTGAAAGTTTTTCATCGTCTCCTGCGACCGACTGGCGTCGAGGGATACAACTATTCAAACGGCGGAGGAACGTACTCTAACCTGTTTGATGCTCACCCACCATTCCAGATTGACGGAAATTTTGGTGCAACTGCGGCAGTTGCCGAAATGTTGCTCCAAAGCAAAGTGGGCGAAGTTACGTTATTGCCGGCTTTGCCTGACGAATGGGCTTCGAAAGGCTCGGTAAAAGGGCTCAAAGCCCGAGGCAATGTCACGGTTGACATCGCCTGGGCAAACGGAAAGGTTACGAATTACAAAGTTCGTGGCGTCAATGCCAAGTCGACAGTCGTAAAGTTTGGAGCCGGTCGAGCGAAATCAACTAGCTAAATCGTAGATCAGAAAATGCCAACGGATAGGTGATTTCGTTCAGGTACTTGAGATCCTTGCCAAGGCGAGCCTCAAAATTGACACTAACCTCGTTGTTCATGCTGCCCCAAACAAAGCCGCTATAGCCGCCAAACGACGGAACAAGCCCAAAGTAAAACCCACGGTGGTTAAAGACATTGGAGAAGAGACTCAACACCTCTTCGCATGAATATGGGCAGAACACGTGGTTGTCGGCTTGAGTGACGACAATTCCGTACGGTGACGCTAAGCGGGCGATATCAGCGTAAAACTCCTTCGTCCAAAGCATCTCGCTGATCTCGCCTTCCTCTTCCTCGTAGGTATCGGTCGAGTCAACAATGATGAGGTCGTACTGACCGGTCGCATTCTTTACAAATGGAAATGCGTCGGTGATATGCAGATGAACGCGAGGATCATCAAACGCCCCATGGCTCAGGTTTGGCATGTGCAGGCGGCATGCATCGACAACTCCCTGGTCAATCTCAACCATGTCAATGTGGGTTACGGAAGGGATTTTGCAAAGCTCCCGGATAACTCCGCCATCGCCACCACCAATGACCAAAGCTCGCTCAAAGTGTGGCAAGTTTAGGCTCGGAATCTGAACCAAGCATTCATGATAAGCTGCTTCGTCGAAGTCGGTGAGCTGGATATGACCGTCAAGCAGAAGTGCTTTTCCGAAGACTTCGGTATCCAAGATCGTTACATTTTGGAACTCAGTCTGAACATTGCATAGTTCGCTGTTGACGGCAAACGACATTTGGATCTTGTCGGAGCGGATTGGGATAGTGAACGATGCCACTTCAATAGGATACTGCTTTTGGATTTAAGATCGCTTATGCCGCCTCTTCAATGTTGTCATGCGACGACTTCTTAATCGTTACGAGTTTTAAGTGCCTCAATTTGGATCCAAATGCGACATCGATGAGGCCGAGGAGGGCTGGGATTGCCAAGGGACTCCATGTTGCCCATGCAACACTCTTAAATGCGAGCGGAATACTGGCAAGAAAGACCAACGGGATAGCTCCGATTCTCCAAACAAAGAAGTCTTCAACATTTTTCGAAGTACTATCACTCGTCATTTCTGATCGGCAGCACCTCAACCAAATACCTAACATGCTCAGTCCAGCAACAGCGTTGTTGGTAGCGTACATCACCCATGCGCTCGCTAACGTTGGGTTTCCACTATGGATCGATGTAGTTAAAGGGAGGATCGATACAAAGAACAGGAAGATGACGTTTTGCCAAAGGAGCGTGCCATTGAATCGGTTCACATGTCGGAATACACGTTGGTGAAGCATCCAAAAGCTGGCGATAATGAAGAAACTCAGTGTATAACCAAGCAGCGCGGTTCCTTGTTCTTTGATGTTGAACCAAAGCACCCCGTCGCTCTCTGCGGACACAAACTTCTGAATGTCGAGTCGAAAAATGAGAAAGGTCAAAACGATGGCGAAGACACCGTCGCTCAACGACTTCAGTCGCGACAGTTCAGTCCCTTCATCCCGTAATTCTTGACGAAACCCCATTGCTACCCCTCGGTAATACAATTCGGACAATCGGAATCGATTGCTCATGGCTTCGCCGATGCGTTAAGATAAAGCTAGAGCAAATACTGATGATAGGTTTACTAGCTAGTCTTTTCACCGTGTTACCGCGTTCCCAAACCCCACCGAACATGGTCACGATGCAAATGGTTTTCCTTCGTGTCGTGCCGGGGCGAAACCCGCTTACGCCACATCTCGACAAAAACTACAACGAGCGACATATTTCTGGACTCAAAAAGCTTTGGGAAGAAGGAAAGGCTATAGCAGTTGGTCCGTTCGAAGATGAAAGTTACGCAGGCGTAGTCCTGCTCAATGCAAAGGACCCCGATCAAGCGAAAGAGTGGCTAAAAGACGATCCCTACGTAAAGTCCGGATACATTTCTCTCGATGTATTGCCATGGTTCTTCCAGAACGTTTTTGTCAAGGCTCCAAAGTTTGATGACATCGAGAAAGTCTGGTTTGGTATTCTCCAGAGGCCCAAAAATGCGCCACAATATCCTGCAGCCAAGTTGAGCGAGATGCAAAAAGGTCATCTCGAAAACATTGGAAAAATGGCCAATGATGGAATTCTTGCCGCCGCGGGACCGTTAGTAACAGATGGAGATCGACGGGGCATTTTCGTCTTTTTCTCCAAAGATATCAAGCAGATTCAGCGTGCCGTTGCGGTTGATCCTTTGATTCGAGGAAAGCGGCTCGAGTTGAAGTTGATGCGCTGGTGGACCAGTAAGGGAACAGTTGTACAGTATAAAGGAAGGTAATAAGATCGCAGGATTAAACGTAAGCCAAAGAGCTCTGTGGATTGGTGTTGCCTCTTTTTCAATCGTAGCAATTGGCTTTGGCATTTGGCGACCATTCGGTTTTTCGCCCAATCCGATCAATCAGCCTCTCATCGAAGAACAAACTTCGCGAGCGTCTGGTTTCACCATGAAGGCAGAGGCTAAGGTTCAAAAGAACGCCAAAACCGGAAACTTCGAAGTCGTTTCTCGATTATTTGCAACTGGACCAATGCATAAGACCGAGGTTATTCGGATGGAAGGGCAATCATCGCTGATTACTCCTGATGGCAAAATAACACCCTTTGGACCGATGGCTTCAACATTTTCCGATAACCTTATCGCCACCTTGTCAATGAGCAAAGTTCCGGCCGGATCCAAAGTCAAAATCACCGGATTCGTGCACGTTTACCACCGAGGAGAAATCAAGTCAGAACGAGAGATGGTTGCCGATGGATCGATTAGGCTTTATATGAATACCGGGACAGTCACCTTCCGCAAGGCACCCAATTCTAAACCTCCGCAACTGATCGTCGAATGCGTCGATCTCAGTTCGGTACATCAGCATGGGCTAGAACTGTTAGGCAAGGACAAAAAGACAGTCTCGAACCGAATATTGCTCAAAGAAGGCAAGCAACTTATTGACCGAGAGACGCTTCCTTACCTGGGAAGGCAACTTGGAATGGAGCCGTACATTATTCGGCAACTCATTCCAAAACGGAAAGAGCCAATGACATTAGTCATCCCGGTTCAAAACAACATTCCTTAGCCAGCATATTCTGACCAAAGTCAATGTTGAGAATTGCTCAAACCATTGACTTCGCGTAAACGTCTGTTTGAAAGGGTGCAATATGCTTACCGCCCTCATATTCTCAATCCAAACTCAATCCGTAACTCTAGCCGCTGGCAGGATCACGTTTGAAAATCACCTCATTAAAGCGACTCTGCTCCAGACTCCTTGTTGGTTTGTGACTTGTAAAAATTCGCGAGTATCCATACTTCCACCCATAAGGGGCAAATCTTTTAACTTTGACTACAACACAAAGCAACGAACTCTTTTGGGGGAGCAAGAATACTTTAATGCTCCCGTATACGAAGAACTTACTCGAGCAGGAACGACATACCGATTTGTTTATTGTGAAAGTAGTGCTTCAAAAGAACTACAACTACAAGGACAAATTATGGCTCCTCTTGTTCGAGACGCAAACTACCTCGTCTGGTCTTGTGCTTTTGATGGTGTTAGTTCTGATTCGTCAACCTTTATGCACACCGCGATACAGGAGTTTTTATTTAAAATTCCACAATCCATGAGAAACAACTCGCTACGACTCGCTAGGGGTCGAATTCGGACTGCGAGTCAAACTGAGCCAAAAAATGATATGGAAATGCTGAGCGGAGTCCTCAAAACAATCTTAGTAGGTGGATTCGATGCGCGGGATGCGGTGAATTTCTTAGCTACAGTACCAAGGACACTTGAACAAGATTCTCAAAGCTACTTGCAGAATGACCTACCGATTAGCGCAATGAACTTTCGAAAATTATCGACAGATAGAGAAGTTCGGACCGCATATTCCTTCTTGGCTCAATACTTTGGTGGCCGTGCCTATCGAAAGGACTGGCTGGACGATCTATCTTCCCTTTCCTACACTGACCCGGTAAAAGTTGCCAATTCTGCCTTGAGTTCTTTTGCCCCAGATACATTTAGGTGGAGATACACAGATATTGGAGCAACCTTCAATTCAAAAAGCAATCAATACAAACCATATGTCGAACCAAATAGTCAGGCACTCACTCGATTTCAGAAATCGAAGGACGAAAACGTTAGGATGATCTTGACTCACTACCTTACCAATCCTGGAAGCGAAGAAGAAGCGAAAAAATGGATTCCTGTACTTGTTCACTCTACAGAAGATTCGTGGGCGAAACCGCTAGCGATCAAACTCGCGGAATGGCTCAAGAGTCCTGCATTATCTCCGGACTCTGGAATTACGATGACTGGGCTTCGACAGAAATACAAAGACATCTATGGTATCGATTGAAGGGAACTTTCCCTGCCATGCATGTTGGTATTCTCACAGCATAAATGCGAGTTCAGAAAGTTCTCTCAATCAGTGCCCTCCTCCTTCTCTCCGGATTCTCTGCCGCTCAATCCGCTGAACTGTTTAATTCCATGCAATGGAGGTTCGTGGGGCCGTATCGAGGTGGTCGATCACTAGCGGTTGCCGGCTCCGTTCAGCATCCTAAGGAATACTTCTTTGGGGCAACTGGTGGGGGAATTTGGAAGACGGTTGACTCTGGTGCTAACTGGAAGCCCGTTAGCGACGGATTTTTAGGCTCAAGCTCGGTTGGCGCAATCACCCTCGCCCCAAGTAACCCAGATATCGTTTACGCCGGAACCGGCGAACGGGACATTCGAGGCAATATTTCCGAAGGTGACGGCGTCTATAAGTCAACTGACGGTGGAATGACTTGGGCAAATATCGGACTCAAAGAAACCCAAACGATTTCTCGAATCGTTGTTCACCCCACAAACCCAGATATTGTTTGGGTCGCGGCTCTCGGCCATATTTACGGCCAAAACGATGAGCGCGGAGTCTTTAAGTCAGTAGACGGTGGCTCAACTTGGAAGCGCGTACTTTTTGCAACAAATCAAGCCGGTGCAGTGGACCTCGTGGTTGATACGAAAGACCCTAAAGTCTTGATGGCAACCATTTGGGACGCCTGGCGAACCCCCTACTCTCTAAACTCGGGTGGACCCAATAGCACGATCATGAAATCGGTTGATGGTGGAGAAACCTGGACTGATATTGGTCGTAACGAAGGACTTCCAAAGGGGATCCTCGGGAAGATTGGAGTCTCGATTTCGCCGGTTGATCACAACCGTTACTGGGCTCATGTCGAGGCGATTGATGGCGGAATATTTGTTTCCGACGATGCCGGTGCGACCTGGAAAAAGACCAACGATGATCGCAACTGGCGTCAACGGGCTTGGTATTACACTCACATAATTGCTGACCCCAAAGACAAAGATGGTGTCCACGTTCTGAACGTTGGATGGGGCAAATCGACGAACGGCGGAAAAACGTTTACCAGCCTGAGACCACCACACGGCGACAACCACGACTTGTGGATTTCTCCCGATGATCCCAAGAGAATGATTGAAGCGAACGATGGCGGTGCGACGATAACCAGCGACGGCGGCGTGACCTTTAGTGAGCTTGATATGCCTACGGCTCAGATCTATCACGTTTCCACCGATAACGCGTTTCCCTACAACATCCTCGGCGCACAGCAGGACAATAGTTCGATCCGTATTCCTAGTCGAACCCTTGGCAACGGAATTACGAAGGATGATTGGACGGGTACCGCAGGTGGAGAAAGTGGTTATATCGCGGCAAAGCCGAACGATCCTGATGTCGTTTTTGGTGGTAGCTATGGCGGTGACCTCTCTTGGTTTAATCACCGGACAAAAACCTCTCGATCCGTTGATCCTTGGCCAGATAACCCGATGGGGCATGGCGCGGAAGATTTGGACTACCGTTTCCAATGGACCTTTCCAATCGTCTTTTCTCACCACAATCCTGAGCTTCTTTACACTTGTTCACAATTTGTCATGGCAAGCACGGACATGGGTCAGAGTTGGAAGAAACTGAGTCCAGATTTGACTCGCAACGACAAGACAATGATGAAATCGTCCGGTGGTCCGATCACCAAAGACAACACAAGCATTGAGTACATTGGCACCGTCTTCACCCTCGCAGAGTCACCCAAGAAGAAGGGAATCCTATGGGCCGGTAGCGACGATGGCCTCATCCATATCACCCAGGACGGAGGACGTACATGGACCAATATCACGCCGTCAGCCATGCCGAAATTTGCGAAAGTTAGCATGATTGAGGCTTCACCATTTGATGCTGGAACCGCTTTTGCTGCGGTTGATAATCATCTCAACGATGACCAAACGCCCTACGCCTACAAGACAACTGACTTTGGCAAGTCTTGGACCGCGATTACGTCCGGACTCCCTAAAAATGCCTTTGTACGTGTTGTTCGCGAAGATCAGAAGCAACCTGGTCTTCTCTATGCTGGAACTGAAACTGGCCTTTTTGTCAGCTTCAACAGCGGAAACCGATGGCAAAGTCTACAAAACAACCTACCGCTCAGTCCTATTCATGACATCGCTTGGAAGGAGAACGATCTCGTCCTCGCAACTCACGGTCGCGGTTTTTGGGTGATGGACGATCTTTCACCACTTCAACAAATGGCTGCTGATCCAAAGGCTGGAATGCGTTTGTTTAAGCCAAAGGACACCATTCCGGTCAACTACTTTGGGCAAGGTGGTCCAAGAGTTGGCGCGAATCCAAAAGGTGGCCTCGTAATCAATTACTACCTGCCCGACGAAGTTAAAGACATTAAGTTTGAAGTTTCAGATTCTGCTGGCAAACTCCTGCAAACCGTCTCGGGTCAAACCAATAAGGGTCTACATCAAACCAGCGCATCCTTTCGATACCCTTCGTTTAAGATGGTCCCTGGCATGATCTTTTGGGCGGGAGGAGCTTCTCCAATTGCTGCCCCTCCTGGGGAATACAAGCTAACTATGATTGCCGACGGTCAGAAGATGATGACAACATTCAAGTGGCTAAAGGATCCTCGGACACCGGCGACCGACGCTGACCTTCAAGAGAAATTCCGGTTCCAAACTCAAATTGCAGCAAAGATCGATCTTGCTCACGCAGCAATGAATCGAATCAAGAAGGCAAGAGACGCTCAAGGTGCAAACGCAGACCAGGCATGGCTCAAGGGAATTACCGAAGTCGAGGAAGCCATCTATCAAACGAAGAACAAGAGCGGTCAAGATCCTCTCAATTATCCAATTCGCTTGAACGACAAACTCGCCGGAGTCTTTTCCAATGTATCTGGGGCTGACTATCGTCCAACGAAGCAATCGTACGAAGTGTTTAACAAGCTTGCCAAGGAACTTGATATTCAGTTGGCGAAACTTGATAAATTGATCCCGCCTGAGAAGGCTACTAGGTAAAGTTAAGTAATGTTCCGACCAATTTATGCTTTTCTAGGCATCGCCACAATTATTACGCTGACTGCATGCGTAGGTCAGCAGCAGGAGCCTTATAAGAAAAATGAAGGCGTAAAGAGGTCGGGGGTTAACATCACGAACCTTTATAACGACACGTGCGCCAAATGTCACGGGAATAATGCTCAGGGCGGTGGCGGAGGCACGAAATCGCTTCTTACCGTTGATAAGTTCGACCAAAAGTGGGACAAACCATTCTTCGATGCAACTCGAAACGGTGTTCCTGATGCCGGAATGGAAGGATATGGTCAAACCATGTCCGACGAAGAAATATGGGCATTGGTCGTCCACATTCGCGAACTTCAAAACAAAGCGGTCCGGGGTATGACAGCACCAAAGCCAGTCGACGACGTTTATACAAGTCAATATTACAAATATAAAGTTGAAACGGTTCTCAAGGAAGACAGAGAACTTAAAACCCCATGGAGCATGGATTGGCTTCCAGATGGAAAGATGCTCGTGAACTTCCGACCAGGAATCATGTGCGTTGTCGAGAACGGAGTAAACCTTGGACGAGTCGAAGGTCTGCCAGAATCTACCGAACTTGGACAAGGCGGATTGATGGAAGTCGCAGTTCACCCGAACTACAAAAAGAACGGTTGGATTTATCTCTCAATTGCCGATCCAAAAAATGGAGATCGACGAAATGCGTTCACAAAAATTGTTCGCGGAAAGATTTCCTTCGAAGGTTCTAAAATGACATGGTCAGATGACAAAGTAATCTTCAAAATGACCGACGACAATTACACGGGTGCCGGACAGCACTTTGGTGGAAAGATAGTTTTCGACGGCAAAGGACACATCTTCTTCTCAACCGGTGAGCGTGGTAATGGTCCACTTGCCCAACGCCTCGATAAACCAAACGGCAAAATCTGGCGACTGAATGAAGATGGATCAATTCCATCGGACAACCCATTTGTCAACACGCCGAACGCGTTACCTGGAATATGGACCTATGGCCAACGAAACCCTCAAGGCTTAGCCATGGACTCCAATGGCGACCTCTGGGACACCGAACACGCACCTCGCGGTGGTGATGAAGTCAACCATATCATCAAAGGTTCCAATTACGGTTGGCCAGTAATCTCTTACGGTATCAATTACAATGACTCATCCGCTTCAGTGCCTTGGCCATCACCTGACCAAAAAATGAAGATGTCGGTCTACCGATGGCTCCCATCAACCGGTGCGTCTGGGCTAAAAATTGCTAAGGGCTCAGCATTCGCAAAGTGGAAAGATGACCTGATCGCCGGTGGTCTCGCTGGACAAAACATTGACCGAATCCGAATCAAAAACGATAAGGTGGTTGAGAAGGAAACCCTAATCTGGGGAATGGGAAGAGTCCGTGATCTCGCATTTGGCCCTGATGGCAATCTTTATGTCGCCTTGAACGAGCCAGACCGAATTGTCCGGCTCGTACCAGTAAAGTAAGACACAAGTCTTACCGGCGATCAATACTCGCCGGTAAGACCCTTTTTTTAGTGCTCCATTGCGTAATGTACGTTGCTAATATTGATCGCATTATATTTGGTTAATACAAGGTCGACTGAAGTTTGGTCGAATTCATCTGGTAAGGTGATTGCCAAAATCGCACCACCCTTATTAAAGGTATCTCGATAAAGGTTGATTGTTTCTTCGTTGACGCCTTGATCTTTGAGATAGCCTAGGGCTCCTCCAGCAAGTGCGCCTGCTCCGGTGGTTGCGGCCGCACCAAGAATAGCGGTGGCGAGGGCTCCTCCTCCAACTACCAGCCCAACTCCAGGGACGAATATTGCCGCGAGAGCCGCTGCGACTCCTACTCCCAAACCAATTCCTAAGCCCTTTTCGGCTCCAACTACGGCATCAGCAGCAGTTGTTGTCGACAACCCGGACTTTGATCCGAGTTCCTTGTTTTCAAATTCATTTGCACTGAACATAGTTGTGTGGTTCCTGCCCTGATGCATATCATGAGGAACAAATTTTAGACCGTGCCCTTCGTATTGCTCATGGGCGACAAGGCTAAAATGTTCGGCAGTTAGGCCAGAGTCCATAAGGGCTCCAGTAGCACGCTCTGCGTCGTCGATAGTGGAGAAAGATGCGTATATAGTTGGTCTCATGGTTTACCTTTGGACAATTCCTGCCCAGTAGTCTTTCATGACTCCTATTTGAAAGCAACATCGCGCCAGGGGTGGATTTGCTTGTCTAAGCTTTATCCGACAAAGGGCAAGAAAAAAGCCCCATGCAATCTGCATGAGGCTTTTTCCTAAGTCCTGAGTTTTGTTCTCTGACCCCTGATGAATTAGTCCAAAGGAGCAATAACGACTCGTCGATCTGGCTCTTCACCTTCGCTGTAAGTCGTAACGCCTTCGATCTCTTGAAGAGCTTTGTGAATGACTCGTCGCTCAAATGCAGGAAGTGCTTCAAGAACGGCTTCTTCGCCTCTCTCTCGTACCTTCTCAGCAATCTTTGAAGCCAAGTTAGTCAATGCTTCAGCTCGCTTCTTTCGGTAGTCGTTACCGTCAAGAGTGACGCGAACGCCGTTGGCAAGCTGTTGCTTAGCGACCAAGTTGATCAAATACTGGAGTGAGTTCAGAACTTCGCCATTCTTACCAACAAGATAACCGGCTTCCTTACCGTCGATCGAAAGGTTGATATATTTGCCTTGAAGTTCGCCAACGACGATTTCAGCTTCGAGACCTGACTTGTGAGCCAAAGTATTCAAGATAGCTTCAAGCTTTGCGGCATCTTCCTTTGTTGCGACAACTTCTGGACCAGCATCTTCTTCTGGGGCAGCTTCGACTGCAGGAGTTGCTTCACCAGCGGCGGCTTCAACTGGAGCAGCTGCCTTCGATTTTGCGCCAGCGCGTGGTGTTTTACCCTTTGGCGCCGCGGCTTCAACCACCGGTGCTTCAACCATTGGTGCTTCGACAGCAGCGGCGGCAGCAGGCTTCTTAGCTCCAAGCTTCTTGCGAGGACCTTCGGTGCTCACTGCAACGGCAGGCTCAGCGGCCTTAGGAGTCTCAACTTCAGCCGGAGCCGCCGTAGCGACAACTGCTTTAGCTGCCTTCGGTGCAGGAGCGGACTTAGCTTCGGCCTTTACTTTGTAAGTGACCTTGCCAAAGAGTTTCTTCGACTCTTCAAGGACCGTGATTTTGACTTGATCTGGGCTTACGCCTAATTGTTCGGCAGCGGTAGCGGCGGCATCGTCCAGATTTTTTACAGTTAATTCAATTGTTTGCATGTTTCTTTAACCTTATTTTTTAGGTTTGTGTTGTTGCGGCTTGCCAGTCTTCTTTGACGTTTCTATGTTTGACTTGCCTGATGTTGGGGGAGTGGGTTTACCTTTATCAGCTAACTTCTTCATCCATGGGAACATGTCTGTAGGGTCAGTAGGATAGACTCCTCCGTCCTTCGTGTTCACTTTTTGCAACGGTTCGAGTGGTAAGCGGTAGGCTCTCAGCGACTGCACCGTCGCAAAGATATTGGTGAACGTCCAATAGAGGACGAAGCCACTCACAACCGGGAATGCTCCGGTGAACATGAAAAATGTAAAGAGAACCGAGATGCCAACTCCCATGAGTCGCATCTGTTTCTTTTGGCTCGGATCGCTGATCGGCGTCAGCATCTGAGAGATGATCATGCTGATTCCGTAAAGGACGATCAGGATGTTATCTTGAGTTACGAGATTAGGGGCAGTAAAGCCGTGGGTCGCCTTGCTAGTCGCCGCATTAATCCAAAGAAAAGTTCCTTTTTGGAATTCAAATTGGTACAGCAACATACATTGGTAAACCGTCAGGAAGAGCGGCATTTGGACGAATGCTGGCGCACAACCGGCGGCCGGATTAAGCCCATATTCCTTGTAGAGTCCCATGACTCGCTTGTTCATCTCCTGGGGGTCATCCTTGAACTCTTCCTTGATTTTGGTCATCAATGGACTAAGCTGAGACATCTGTCTCGAGTGCATGATGGTCTTCTGGGTAAACGGGAAGACAATGACTCGGACAACCAAAGCCAAAAGCAATGCACCAAACCAATAGCTGAACCCAGGAATTTTCCCGGTCAAAGACATCAACGCGTCGATGGCAATGTATCCACCTGGAATAAATCCCCAGATGATTTCAGTCTTATTTCGACTGCTTATAACATCGCTTGTGTACTGGAAAAGATCTTGACCCGAAGTCAAGGTCGGAACATCTGGAAATCGTGAATCAGGAGCGGCCGTAAATTTGGTGCTTTTCCAGTCTGGTGTATCAAGGTGCTTTTTCTGGTACGGCCAAAGTGTTTGGTAGCCCAATCGAATTCGAGCCGTCTCGTTTCGTTGGAGCCCCGCCCTAATCTGGGTAGTAGCCGTCAGGACGGCTGCTTCATAATGCTTCAGGTCTGATGCTTCTTGAGTCAGCTTTTTGTCCTTGACATCTTGATCGAGTTCCTTGACGTACTCATGAAAAAGCGATGCTGCCGAAACATCTCGGGTTTCGACATTTGCCTTTTTAAGTTGCTCAAAGCTAGAAGCGGTGCTTTTCGCTGGGTCCTTGGGACGATTGTTCATCGTCGAGAAAATCCAAACAAAGGACAACATCCAGATAATCCAGATGAACGTCATGTTTCGCTTTGGTGCGGGTGATTTAGCCATTGCTTTTAAAAAATTCTAAGGTACTGGGTCATTTCCGCCGGGGTGCCAAGGGCCACATCGGCAGATTCTCTTAAAACCCATCCATGAGCCTTTTACTAATCCGTATTTTTCAATCGCTTCCAGCGTGAACTGTGAGCAACTGGGGTTGTATCGGCAAGTAGGGGGCATCCACGCAAAACCGCGCTGATAACTCCGAACTAAGAAGATGCCAATCCTCCGACCCATTTTTGTGCCTCTCCAACTAAGTGCGTTAAATCCGAGCTAAGCGTTGCATGATCTACTTTTTGGCACTTAACACTCGCGATAAGAACAATGTCTTGAGTAATCAGTAAATTTGCCTGGGTTTGAAGCATCGCGTTAATCCGTCGCTTTTGTCGATTACGTTGGGGTTTCGCTCCAAGCTTCTTGCTCGTTGCAATCCCAACGAGACCTTTTCCCGGACTAACGATTAGCGTTAAAAAGTCGCCGCGAAATCGGCGACCTTGATTGTAAATTTCGTCAAACCGGAGCTTGGATGGACCTTTTATGCGCTCAGTTTGTGACGACCTTTTCCTCGTCGTCGCTTAAGGACATTTTGACCATCTTGGGTTCTCATTCGGATTCGAAAACCGTGGGTTTTACTTCGTTTGCGGTTATTGGGCTGGAACGTGCGTTTCATAGGGCAGCCTTCACAGATGTGTTAGGAGATTGTATTGTACCCCTAGATTCCGGGCAGGTTTGCCTTTTTCAGCTTCGTCTCGGTCTGTTGAAGGTCTTTTTGCATCTTTTCAACGGCTTCCGGACGGTAATTGAGCAAAGATTTCAAGACTTCTGGGTCACTTAACGACATCACATTAATGGCACCCCGAAGCTTCCATATCTCAAGCGCAAGCCTCTGCTTCTCGCTATAGGTCTTCGGAATATCCGCCTTGTCAACCCGCTTCACCAATGCTAGCAACTGAGTTTGGACACCCTTATAGTATTCAGGGGCTGCTTTCAACATCTTGTCCGCCAACGGCTTGCCTTCCTTTTGCACTCGAGACCAAACCGACTTTGCCATTGCAATGCTCGCCGAAACCGCCCGATCTGAAAGGCTCGGCGTTGGATTCTGTTGAGCCGCAACCATCCCCGAAATCAGCAATCCGGCCAATATTAAAGGCAACCTTTTCATCTCTCAGTAAATTATAGGACGAATCATCGAATATCATGTCTCTCATGTCGGGCGCAAAATGCGACATTTTGATCGTTGGGGGAGGAACCGGTGGCGTCGCCGCCGCTATGATGGCGTGCGAGTTGGGCTATTCGGTGACCATTACGGAGGAAACCGATTGGCTTGGTGGTCAGTTAACCGCACAAATTGTCCCACCGGATGAACACCCATGGATCGAGCAATTTGGATGTACCGATCGCTACCGTCGATATCGAAACCAAGTTCGAAATTACTATCGAAATTATAAAGGGCTCATACCATCGGCTTGGCGAGCCAGGCACCTGAATCCTGGCTCAGGCTGGGTCAGCCGTTTATGTCATGAGCCGTCGGTCGGTGTCGCCGTCCTGTTCGAGATGTTGCTTCCGGCCATCGCCTCGAAGCAATTGACAGTTTTGTATCGACGAAAACCACATTCCGCAGATGTCGAAAACGACAAAGTTCGATCCGTAAGATTTGTTAACCTCGAAAATGGTGAATTTGAGGAATACTCCGGAACCGTGGTTCTTGACGCAACCGAAATGGGAGACTTGCTCCCCATGACGGGCACCGAATTTGTCATCGGGGCAGAGTCGAAAGTCAAAACCAAGGAACCAAATGCAGTCAAGGGCCCCGCAGAACCCGACAATGTCCAATGTCTCACTTGGTGCTTTGCAATGGGTTACGAAGAGGGTGCCGATCACCGAATTGCCAAGCCCGCCCAATACGAGAAGTGGAAGGCGTTTAAGCCCGACTTCTGGCCCGGACCACTTTTGGGTTTCGATGTGTTGCATGCCCATACCGGTGCCGAAATCGAATTACCACTGTTTAGCCGCCAGCCAAATGATTGGTACGAGCTTTTTTCCTATCGGCAAATTGTTGACCCAACCATTCTCACGACGAAGACCAATCCGGTGACCATCGTCAACTGGCCCCAGAACGACTACTTCGAAGCCTCGATCATTGACGTAGATCCCCTCCCTACCGGAGATTCTGTTCCCGATAAATTTGAAATCGCTGGCGCAATGGGTCCCGTCTCTGCCTCAAGGCTTCATGATGCCAAAGAACTCTCCAGTTCACTACTCTATTGGCTTCAAAATGATGCCCCTCGGCACGATGACCAGCCAGGCGCATATCCGGGCCTCTATATGACCGGAGAATCAACCGGTACCCGTGACGGATTTGCCAAATATCCCTATATAAGAGAGTCACGTCGGATCAAAGCTCAATTCACGGTCAAAGAGCAGGACCTTGCCGCGTATACCAATTCCGACAAAGACCGGGCGAGATCGTATCCTGATTCGGTTGGAATTGGGTCTTACCGAATCGATCTCCATCCGAGTACGAACGGCAGAAACATGATTGATACTTCGACTCTGCCGTTCGAAATTCCCGCTGGCTGTATGATTCCTGTTCGGATGAAGAATCTCATCCCCGCCTGCAAGAACATTGGAGTGACCCATATCACCAACGGCTGCTATCGCCTTCATCCGGTCGAATGGAACATCGGTGAAGCTGCCGCTGCGATGGCTTGCCTCATGTTGCAATTTGACATGGACGTTCAAGGAATCCCCGATCATATGTCCGAACTCCAAATTCTGCTCAATGATCAGGGTGTTGAAGTCCAATGGCCACAATTGCATGCGCTCTAGGAGCTGCCTAGTCAGCAAAGGAAAATATTCAAAAAACAACCCGCAACGGCTTCCAAAACAGAGCCGTGTAGAAAACTTGGAGATCGAACCTGTCCAAAATGCCTGTATCGGCGTTCATGGCGGGTATCTTATAAACCTATGTCTAACGACATTTTTGAGCGCGTAAAAAAGGTAACGGTCGAAGAACTCGACGTGAAACCAGAAGAAGTGACAATGGAAGCAAGCTTTACCGATGACCTCGGTGCTGATTCCCTGGATGTAGTTGAGCTAGTAATGGCTTTCGAAGATGAATTCGAAATCGACATCCCCGACGAAGAAGTAGGCGAAATTAAGACCGTAGGCAACGCAGTTGACTACATTTCTAAGAAGAAGGTTTAAATGAGTTCTCCGCCCGTACCATCCGGGCGCGTTGTCGTCACCGGTGTTGGAGCGGTAACCCCGCTAGGCACCGGTGTCGATGTTTTTTGGCCAAAGGTCGTGGCCG
>JBAXBU010000025.1:0-35041 GCA_037141835.1 Armatimonadota bacterium
GTCGATTAAGGGACCTCAAGTTGAATTGGTTAAGGCAATCCAAGAGAAAGGTCCGGTAGATGATTCTCGTCTCTATGGCGACTGGGATCGAGCAAAGCAGTCAACTTTCACCGAGATGATTGCGAAAGCGGTCGGATTCGACTTTGATCGTGGACGACAGGATACGGCACCACATCCATTCTGCACCGGTTGGTCGATTGGGGACATTCGTTTAACGACCCGATATAAGCCATATCTTGGTTCAGCTATTTTTGGAACCCTACACGAAGCCGGACACGGAATGTACGAGCAAGGATCTCCTGCGGCTTGGGACTTGACCGCACTTGCGGGTGGCGTTTCCCTTGGTATGCACGAAAGTCAGAGTCGAACTTGGGAAAATATTGTTGGCCGGAGCAAAGCCTTTTGGGTGCGCTTCTTGCCTGATTTGCAAAAAGCTTTCCCTGCGATTGCTGACCTCAGCGTTGACCAGTTCTATCGACAGATTAACCGAGTCAATCCTTCGCTGATTCGAGTTGAAGCCGACGAATTGACATACAACCTTCACACTCTGGTTCGATTCGAAATTGAGTGCGCCGTTCTTACCAACGAATTGAGAATTAAGGATATGCCAGAGGCATGGAATTCAAAATATGAACAGTACTTGGGTCTCCGACCGAATACAGATTCGGACGGATGTTTACAGGATGTCCACTGGTCAATGGGTTCAATCGGCTACTTCCCGACTTATTCGATGGGCAACATTCTTAGCTACCAAATTTGGAATGCATTGGAAAAGGATGTGCCAAATACCGAAGAATTGATGATGAAAGGCGAGTTCGAGCCAATTCTTCATTGGCTTCAAAAGAACATTTATTCTCAAGGCCGAAAGTTCACACCGAAGCAGCTGATTCTTAACGCGACAGGCGAGCCGATGAACGCAAAGTACTATTTAGATGGTCTTGGTGCGAAGTACCGAGAATTGTACGGAATTTAAAC
Source organism: Armatimonadota bacterium (assembly GCA_037141835.1). Lineage (GTDB taxonomy): Bacteria > Armatimonadota > Fimbriimonadia > Fimbriimonadales > Fimbriimonadaceae > Fimbriimonas. The sequence continues at coordinate 976 of JBAXBU010000025.1, forward strand.
TAGGATTGTGCCTTGATTGCCCAAACCTGGGTGATCGAGGCGTCCTCATTTGTTTGGTCTTCAACATGGATAAAGCCAAGTTTTGAGAGGACATGTTGAGAGGCGCTGTTGCCGGGAGCGACGGTTGCGATCATCTCGCCAACATTCCAGTTTGATTGGGCAAATTGGACAAGTGCCGTTATTGCTTCTGTGGCATATCCTTGCCCCCAGCAGTTTCTTCGAAACGCATATTTAATTTCGGGCTGATCTTGTTGGCCAGGGTGAACGATGCCACCACATCCAATTACTTCATCCGTTTCTTGGTTGCAGAAGGCAACCATGCCGTAACCACGGAGCAGGAAGTTGCTGTTTGTCACCTCGACCCATTGAAGGCACTCTTCGCGTGTAATTGGAGAAGAATCGCCAACAAATCGAACGGTTTCGATGTCGCCGTAGATTGACAGCATCGGCTCAATGTCGCTAAGCGTCAAACGTCGGGCGTAAAGGCGTTCAGTTTCAAAGAGTTGCATCTGTTGATTTTACAAGATGGCTTATTTTTCTTTGAAGTATATGGTTAGGGATTTTGGAGAACTAAGCCTAAGTTCGTTGCCAGTTAGTTTCACTTGGTACTGGGCGACAGCTTCTTTCTCATCTTTGAATGCAATTGTAGATCCGTTAACTTTCCATTCTAGGCTGCTGTCCACCTTTTGGGGACCAATCTGGGTACCTACAGTAGCCTGCATTCGGGCTTTCCCATCGTCTTTGAGAGACAGCTTCATCTTGCCGTCCTTCGTTGCCCATTGGCCAACTAACTTAGAGTCTACCGATCCAACAAACTCAGTTCCTGGCTTTGGAATTGGCTGTAGCACTTCAATTTCCTCTTTCGGTCCGCAACCGGTTATGATGCCGAGAAAGCAAAGCAAGGGAGCAAGTTTGTATGATGGTACAAAGTTTTTCATTGTTAAATGTTTTGGTCGGGTGGTAAATCCACCCGACCAATTATAGAACTATCTGCCGCCTGGGCCGAGTCGTCCTTTGTTCGCTTCAGACTGTGCTTTCGCATAGGCTGACATTTCCTTAGCATGATTTTGTGCCTCTGGAGGCATTGCATCAATTTGAGCTTGCGTAGGCTTTGGCGTTTCTGGATTGTTGGTGACCTGAAGTTCAGATCCACAACCAACCAGCACCCATGCAATTCCTAACAATAAAGCTAGTTTCTGCATTATGGTTGGTCTTGTCCTGCGCAGGCATTACCTGGTGAGAATAGCCAGTTCCAGTTTTCATTTGCCTCAGGTGGGAAGTGGTTGAAACCAGCATAGATCTGGGTACACCAGTTCAAACCGAATTTCTTCACGTTCTTAGCGTGACCATCTGCCCATGCTGCATTTGCAACTCCACTGTATCGATATCTTGGCATTGAGTGCTGGTTGTAGTTAGTGCCGTCGCCTTCGTTCTTTGCACCTGAGTTAGGTCCGCCAGTTAGAGCTGGTGGCCAATTTTCTCCACCGTGGAACCACCAGTCGGTCTCCATCGTAAGGGTGCCTGAATTAGCCCAATCTGGGTTAAGACCAATTGTGGTTACGATCAATTGATTTGCTGGTCGGCTAAGAGCAGTTTGGGAGATCGAAGGTCGACCTCTGCCTGTACCACCAGTTGGACAACCAGTTTCGCTTGCCCATCCGAAGTATCCACCACAGATCATTTCAGGGAAGATTGCATTGTGTGCACTATAACCGTTTACAGAGTTACCTGGCTCGGTTGGAGATCGCCAAATTCCGCCAACAGCTCGTTCCTTTCCAACGGTGTATGGGTTTGACTTGTCGCTACCGCTCTTGATGTATGGCATGGTGAATTCTCTCCATGAGTACCAATATCCGCCAACATTACCCATGTCAGCAGGGTAACCGCCACGAGCAAAGTAATCATCGTAGTCGCTTGAATACATGATTGTGCCAAGTCCAATCTGTTTAAGGTTGGAAAGACATTGCGTTTTCTTTGCTGCAAGCTTTGCTTGAGCAAATACTGGGAAAAGAATCGCCGCGAGAATTGCGATGATCGCAATTACGACGAGTAGTTCGATGAGCGTAAACGCTCCTTTTTTATTTTTCATCATTGCTTATTTGTCCTCCATTGGACGGGCGGTCGAGCTTCGCACGACCAGAGATGTAGCAAATTGTTTTGATTGAGTGATGAGGCAGCCATCGATCAGCGCAATAAGTGACTTTGCAGCATGCCTCGACATTTCATCAAACGGTTGTTTCACGGTGGTTAGATTTGGTTCTACTAGCGATGCCATTGGAACGTTATCAAATCCTACAATAGAAATTTCATCGGGAATGCGAATTCCATGTTCTTTACAGGCGGTATACAAGCCAACTGCAGATTCATCGTTTGCACAGCACATTGCCGTCGGTCGTTCCTTCAGAGCCAATATTTTTCGTCCACCTTCAATCCCTAGGCTTTGTTGAAAACCACCCTCAACGAGCCAGTCTGTATTGATTGTAAGACCGAGACTATTCATTGACTCGACAAATGCAGCGTTTCGTTCCAAACCATCAACATGATTGGTTGGGCCAAGTAGCATTCCTATTTTTTTATGGCCAAGATCTGCAAGATGCTGAACTGCGAGTTTCATACCGCTTTGATTATCAATGTCAAAATTTGGAGAGGTCGAATTCCGTCCACTCAGCACAACGTGGGGGAAGTTAATTTCTGACAAATATGCGATTCCGGCAGAATCCTGTGGAGGGGCCAAAAATATGGCCCCGTCGCATCGGCCATCAAGCAGAGGGTAGATGGCTTCTCGGGATTCAGTCGATTTGATTTGAGTCAGAATCAGGACGTCTTGCTGTAAGAGTTCGTAAGTATTGACAATGCCGTTGAGCATACTGACGAAGTACGGGCCAACGATCATGTCCATTTCGACCCTTGGAGGAACGATCCCGATGACATGGCTCTTGCGGGTGATTAAAGAGCGAGCAAGTCGGTTTGGACGATAGTGGAGTTTAGCCGCGACTTCCAAAATTCTATCTTTTACTTCGGTGGGTACCGATCGCGGACCATCGTTCAAAGCATAGCTAACGGTACTTACCGAAACTTTAGCCTCTCTCGCTATGTCTTTGATCGTCGCCATTGATGAATCCGAAACGTTTCGCGAAACGTTTCGGATTACTTTACACCAACTTAAATGAGAATTGTGTATATATTTTTAAAATTTGTTTGGTCAAGGTCAAATTTGTGATTTGAGGGACCGAAAGTATGTGGGTACAAAGGACTAATTTTTGAGTTCACGGTAACGATCCCAAGGGAACTATTAACGCCTGGTAAAAGTCCCAGTTACCGCACCGTTAGATTTTTGATAGAATAGCGGTGTCTCGCATTTATACCATCTGTTTTTTTGAGGTTCAAGTTGAAGTTATTCTCTACATCGATAATTCTCGCCTTAGCAAGTGTAGGTCTTGCCAATAATACATTTAAGATCAGCGTTCCAACCCAGGCTCAACTGAGCAAGGGTGCGGTACATGGCTTTATTCTTGTGAAGTACAAGAAGGAAGTTGCGGACGTCATTGCCACCAAAAGTAAATTGAAATCCGGTCGTCAGCAGGGCAGTTCAATTAGTGGCATGCAATTCCAGTCACGAATTGGTAATTCCGGTTGGATCATGTACAAGATTCCAAGCGTGGTTGACCCAGTGGCCTACGCCGAATATGTTCGTAATAATGAGCCTCGCGCGATCAACGTAGATACAGTCAAAGAAGTTCACACCTTGCTGTTGCCACCAAATGATCCTGATTTTGACGATATTCAGTACGATGATCCTGTTGGGGACTTCTTCTTAGATTTGAGAGATGATACAACAGTTCCCTTGCAGTTTAGGAGAGACTGGCATTTGGATGACATTGATGCGTTGAATGCCTGGTCAGTTTGGCCAAATCAATACTATACAGCCGCAAACAAGCCAACCAACACGCCCCTGATTGCGGTGATTGATAGTGGTTGCGACATGGACCATCCAGATTTTCGAAATGCCGGAGGAGTCGGAACGGACATTTCTCAAGGCGGGCAATTCGACAAGTCAAAGTCGGCTACTGTAGTTATTGGAACCGTGACTCAAGGCGGGGATGTTACCGATCATAACGGGCACGGAACTCACGTTGCAGGTCTTGCTTTGGCAGCAGCTAATAATGGCTCGTTTGCTGGACACGGAACACTTGGAACCGGATATGCATGTAAAGGAATGATCGTGAAGTGCATCCAAGACAATGGAACTGGCTTGGACTCTGACGTTGCGGAAGCAATTTACTACTCTGTTGACCAAGGTGCTGATGTAATAAGCATCAGCCTAGGAACCACTTTCTTCAGTCAGGTCATGCAGGACGCCGTAACTTATGCAACGGAAAAAGGTTCGGTTGTGGTTGTTGCCGGAAATGAGAATGGAGCTGGTGGAGGCGATCTTGGTCCAATTTGGCCGGCTGCCTGTAGCGGTGCTTTAGGCGTAACTGCAAACGGTCCAGACTGGATACCAGCGACCACGACGTTTACAGGGTACGGATTCTATGTTGACCTAGGTGCCCCAGGCGGAGACATCCAACTGGTTGGAGATCCATTTGGAGGCGACGCATATTACAAGATTCAATTTCCTTGGTCCACTGCAACTCGCTACAACAACTATATTATTGACAATGCGCTAGCTGCTCCACCGTACACGACGAACTACACATATCTTCCGGGTACCAGCATGGCCTGCCCAATTGTTTCCGGCTCCTTAGGAACCTACATGGGTAAGAATAATCTTCGTCAAGGAAACTGGACCAACCTTCAGGTATATCGAGCAGCAGAAAAGGGTGCTCAGAGTCAAGGTGCCCAATTTGGAGGCTGGGAACTAGTCAATGGATATGGATTTTTTGATTTCCAAGCGATGATGGTTGATCAAGACTCTCGTGGAGCTCAAATTGGAGGAGCTGAAGGAATCGTTTACTTTGGTGGAACACCGGTGTCAAATGCAACCGTTCGTGCACGTAAATGGGATCCAGCTACGGGCGTATTATCAGGAGCGACATTTACGACGTCAACGTTTGCCAATGGAAACTTTCGATTCGACGGCATGGGACCAGGCTTTTACAATGTCTGGGGAATTGCTTTCGGGGCTCGGAAAGACTTCTTTATTGAAGTTAAGACGGGATCAGATCGTAGCGGAATTGATTTCTACTGTGGACCTCCTGTTATCGACTCCGACGGACCAGTGGTGCCTAAGTGCAATATCACGGCTTCTTCATCGACAAATCTAACAGTAGATCACTTTGCTTATGACCCAGAAACGAGATTAGAGGATGTCACATTCCAAGTCCTCAATTCAAGCAATGCGGTTGTTGTGAATCCAAGAAGAATCATTTTTGAAACAAATCTTGTGAATTTTTCCTTTGGATCAACTTTGCCGAGCGGTACTTATACGTTGCGAGCGACCTACACAAACGGTGAAGGTTTCACTACGATTGTCAACAAGCCGTTTACAATTGGAAACACCCCAGTTTCTGTTGGTGGCACGATCACTTTGCAGAACTTTAGCGCGGTTACCAACCGAACCATTGTCATGCAAATTAGGAATCCAGGAACTTCGACGGTTGTTGAAACATACAATCTAACTGTTCACAACGGTTCGACATTCAACATCAACACCTCGTTGCGAGGCAACTATGATCTCGCGTTCAAGGGAGCTCATTTCATGAGAAAAGTTCTGACGAATGTGAACATCACGAACTCCGGTGTGGCGGGTCTTGCTCCAAGTTTAAAGAACGGCGACTGTGACGGATCTAATGTTGTTGGGACCGCTGATTTCAATTTATTGCGATCGGCCTTTGGTTCAAGCACTGGGTCAGGCACATGGAATGAAAACTGTGATCTTGATGGCAGTGGAACAGTTGGAACCGCTGACTTTAATATCCTCAGAACGTTCTTTGGTCAGTCTGGAGAAAACTAGGGACTCAAGTTCTTCAACGAAGCCCCTCTTTCAATGAAAAAGAGGGGCTTTGTGCTTCATAATCTTCTCATATGGCAGATCGGCCAAGTTGGGATACTTACTTTATGGATATCGCCCATCTGGTGGCGACCCGGGCAACCTGTCCAAGACTTAGTGTTGGTGCCGTGCTCGTTAAGGATCGCAGAATCCTGGCAACTGGTTACAACGGCGCGCCTCGAGGCATTTCTCATTGTCCGGAAGATGGTCATAAAACTGATTGGCCAGGTGGCTGCCTTAAAGCTGGGCATTGTATTCGGGCACTTCATGCCGAACAAAATGCGTTGCTATCTGCAGCGATGATCGGAACACCGTGTGCGGGATCGACAATCTATGTCACTAATCAGCCATGTAATATGTGCGCCAAGATGATCATCAACGCCGGAATTGATAAGGTGATTTATAAAGGTGAATATCTTGATGAATTCTCGTTGGAGCTTTTCCGAGAATCAGGAATTGAACTTTGCCGATTCAGGGATGGAGAATTGGAGATTGTTAACTGATGTCCGTATTTAACAATCCGTCATTGATGGAGAACATCAAGTTGACCACAATTGGGTGCGGAGTTGCCGGTGCAATCAGCTTCTTTCTAACTCCAGTTGTCCGAAAATTTGCAATCAAGAAGGGTGCAGTCGACGATCCAAAACAAGATGATCGACGAGTTCACTTGGAACCTACGCCACGATGGGGTGGATTAGCCATTTTCGCGGCAATCGTCATTTCCACAATCATCACCATGCTTATTGGGCACCGTCCTGCAGGTTCGTACATGTGGGGAATATTGATCATATCGAGTGTCTTGGTGGTTGTTGGTGCGCTGGATGACCTGTATCAATACAAAGCAAAAATTCAAGCGTTAGTTTTACTTCTTGCTGGTGTCGCAATACAATTTTTCGATGACGGGGGAAAAAATGCGCGCGTTCATATTTACGGATTTGACAACCCCTTTTCAGGAAATTATGTTCACCTCGTTTGGTTAGGAATTCCGTTGACCGCAATCTATATATTTGTGGTTACGAAAACCATGGATACGATTGATGGGATTGATGGACTTACGGCAGGAATAGCGACAATTGCAGCCGGCACTCTTTCCCTGATTGCAGTTTACGAAGGGCAAGGTCGAGTAGCAATCATGACGGGCGCAACGTGTGGGGCTGCTTTAGGATTTCTTAGGCACAACTATAATCCTGCGAAGATCTTTATGGGAACAGGTGGAGCCTATGTTTTAGGCTTTACTTTGGCGTGCCTCAGTGTCGTTGGGACTCTAAAAACCGCCGCGGCTGGCGCAATATTTATGCCTCTTTTGATCTTTGGGCTGCCAATCGTTGATGCCGTTGTGGTAGTTATTAAGCGAATCAGGAGTGGTGTGCCGATCACTCAAGCAGACAAACGACATTTCCATCATGGCCTGTTAGCTCGAGGCCTCAGCCAGCGACAAACCGTTGCGGTACTCTATACCGCCGCAGCAATACTTTGCGTCATCGGCTTACTCCTAATCCGGGTATTCGGAACTCATAAATGACCATCTTCCAATCAATTATTTATGGTGTTGTCCAAGGACTCACCGAGTTTATTCCCGTTTCGTCAACTGCTCACCTTAGGCTTCTGCCAGCGATCATGCATTGGCCCGATCCTGGAGCTGCGTTTACTGCGGTTATACAACTTGGTACCGTTTTGGCAGTCCTTATCTATTTTTGGAAGGACCTTTCGGCTGCTTTTATCGGTTGGGTAAGGTCATTTACGGGTGACAAGAATACGGTTGAGGCTAGAACCGGTTGGGCGGTTTTCTACGCAACAATCATCATTGCAGTTGTCGCTAAGTTACTTGAGAAATACATAGAGGGTCCGTTTAGGTCCCTCTATGTGGTAGCAGGTTCGATGATCGTAATGGCAGTTCTTATGTACATTGCCGATAGCAGAAAGGACAATGATCGCCCCATCGAGGCGATACAAACCACGGATGGAATAAAGATTGGTTTGTGGCAATGCCTAGCGTTGATACCGGGAATGAGTCGAAGCGGTAGTTCCATTACTGGAGCTCTGTTCGGCGGATTTGATCGCCGATCTGCAGCTCGTCTATCATTTCTCATGTCGGTTCCTGCAATTACACTGGCGGGACTTTATGAAGGTTTCAAGAAGTATAAGGAAATTGCCGATGGAATGATGACACCGACTATCATTGCGTCGATTGTAAGCTTTGTTGTTGGATATGCCTGTATTAGTTGGCTGATCAACTTCTTGTCGACGAAAGGTACTAAGCCATTTGTGGCCTATCGAATTGTGCTCGGCGTCTTGATCCTCGTCCTTTGTGCAACTGGCACCATTAACCCAGATTCTAATGCTAAGAAAGCCGATGTTCCGAAAGAAACCTCAACAACCTCAGTTTGATATTGAGTGGGTTATCGTTGGACTCGGGAACCCTGGTCCGGAGTATGCCCGGACTCGTCATAACGTCGGGTTTGATGCGATTGAGCAGTTCGCCTCCAAACACAATATTAAGCTTGATCGCGGGAAACATAAGGCCCGAATTGGTACCGGTCAAGTTAATGGAGTCGGAGTAGCCTTGGTTAAGCCAATGACTTATATGAACCTCAGTGGGCAGTCAATCGCGCCAACATTACGTGAGTTTGGGGTGAAGCCTGACCGCCTAATTGTTATCGCGGATGAACTTGATTTTCCGGTTGGTAAGGTACGAATGAAGCCTAAGGGTGGTTCGGCTGGGCATAACGGCCACAAAAGCATTATTCAATCACTTGGTACGGACGAATACGCTCGAATACGCGTTGGAATCCATTCAGAGGAACGTGGCGAGACAATTGACTTTGTACTTTCCAAATTCCATCCTGACGAACGAGTTGATATTGATCGAGCCATCGCCAAAACAATTGACGGCATCGAGGCGGCGTTAAGCGGCGGAATTGAGCGTGCCCTCATTGCCATTAACGAATAAGTCAGAACTAAGCGGCCAACAAATGGGGCTTGTTCGGCATGACCCTTCGATAGGCAATCCTTACGTTTAACTCTGGATCAATTGCGAGCCAAGGGAATTTATTGAGCGCTTTCATCGTGGGTTCTAGCTGATCTTCGTTTGATCCAACAAAGAATTCATTGCCCGAAAAACGGCCAACTACAGAATTTTCCGAATTGTTTGCCAAAAGGACGCTGGCTACGTGCCGGAGAACTTCGTCTCCAACTGTGCGTTCAAATTTTCGATTGATATGGTCCAGGTTCTGGATCTCATATATCGTTGCAAATGAACAACCCTGTGACTGAGATAATTCGAGCGCTTCTGTCTTGCTAAGGACTCCGGTGAGGGGGTCTTCTTTAAGAAGGTTTTCTACTAAGTCAAGATGGTTGGCTAGGTCAGCCTCTGAATAAACCCAATCGTTCTCGTGACACGAGATTGATTCTATTGAAACTAAGGACGGGTTGATTCCTAGGGTCAAGTCGTGGACTTTCGCCCAGCGTTCCATCCTTGACAAGTGAACTCGCTTTTCAAATTCGATTGCAGTGCGAATAGAAGTTAGGGAGGACAATGGGTTCTGAGATTTTTCCAAAACCTGCGATTGCCAGAAGTGAATGAGCGCCAGGTCAATCATTGATGTTGCGTCTGGTGCCGTATCAATTGAATCAGTCAGCAATTCCACCGACTTTTCTAGGTTGCCACAGAGATAATACGCATAACCTGTCGCTCCTTGAACTCGTGCTTCTGAGCTGTAGTGACCATTTTTCGTGGAAGACTTTAAGGCTATCTGAAGGTTCGGAAGTGCTTGGTCGGGTTTTCCTTGGATTAGTAAGGATTCACCCAGATATTGAAATGCCATTTCAACTAACGAAGGAGCAAAGTCTTCAAGCTTTTCGGACAATACATCAAGAAGCAGGGATGAAGCTATTTGAGCATCAATTTGGGAGAATCCTTTGTCGCCTATAAACGCCTTTTCCCACGCCTTCGTAACATAGCTCTTGGCAAGATCGACTTTTAGCTCTAGAAGAGCGTCAGCATCGTCAAGGGTTCTAACTATATCAAGGGCACTGATTTGGCATCGTATACAGTGATCAATGAGTCCCAACGACGCATAATTGGCTGCATAGTGCATCATGATCCACGCTGTACCACGCATGTCGCGAATCTGGTGGAAGTAGTCAAATGCTATTTGCCAATCGGAAAATGCGAGGACAGAATTGTCCTGCGTGTAGGCAACCCAACCCCGAGCCTGATGGATTCTTGCCAGCACGTATGTGAGTCTCAGCTCAAACGCTATCTTTTGTGCTTCATTGACGTGTCGCGTGGCCTCGTCGTGACGCCCAAGACTGGCGTAGCACGAACCGAGCGCGGCATATGCATAGGCTTGAGTTTCCCAATCTCCTACGCTTGCATATTTTAGGGCTGAATTTGCCAGCTCTAATGCTTGGTGGGGAACTCGATTACTCAATTCGAGTGCTGACTTTGCGTCTGCGAGTGCTTGGTCTTGTCTTCCTGTCATGAGTCGTCCAACTTAATTTTCGGCTCATGACACCGGTAACTTTACGGTTGTAAGGTCTTATTCTTTCGACGATTGATGACCCACATTATGGCGCCGAAGACGATCAAGAAGTCGTCAAGCCATCCGAGAATTGGTATCACGTCTGGAACGATATCAATCGGAGAAACTAGATAGAGAGTTGCGAATCCGCAAACAAGCCTAACTGGCCAAGGATTTTCCTTGTTATTCGCAGCCTTGGCAAACCGAACGGTTTGATTCACACTAATATGACGGAAGAAGCTATTCTTTCGTTCCACCCAAGCCTTTAACTGGGGCAGAGGACTTAATGATTGGCTGCTTAGCGGCTTTCGTTGCCGTTGTCTCAAAAGGTAACGGAGTTAATGGCGGAAGCTTGACAATAAGACCCTTCTTTTTGTAGTCATCGATTTTTTTTGTGAGTGCGTTGATCCGATTTTTATCGTCGGGGTGGGTGCTTAGAAATTCGACGTTGCCACCACCACCTTTTAGCTTCCGAAAGAGTTCAAACACAGAAATCATTCCCTCAGGGTTATATCCTGCTTTCAAATCGAAGTCGAATCCGTATTGGTCAGCTTCCTTCTCTTGCCCACGGCTTGCCTCTAGATTGAATCCGATTTCATTAACGATCTGAGCAAGGTCCATGCCTTTTTTACCAACGCCAAAGATGGTTCCTAAGGCGATAATTCCAAGACTCCTCGTTTGTTGGGCATTGACTGCGCTTGCCCAGTGCTCCCGGCGGACGTGAGTTAGTTCGTGCCCCATGATTCCCGCAATTTCATCAACGGTTGTTAGCTTATCGATCAATCCAGTGAAGAAAAACACTGGTCCACCTGGGATGGCGAAAGCATTGACTTCCTTAGAGTCGATCACATCGAAAGTGAATTCCCACGGCTCTTTTTTGATTTCTTCAGGCGTTCGAGCGTTTAAATACCGTTGACCGACTAACCTTAGAAGCCTTACTCGAGGGTCTGTGTCGGGCAAGACTTTATTCTCTTTTCGAATTTTAATTGCGTATTCCTTGCCTGCTTTGATCTGATCTGCCTTTGATGGTTTGAACTGTGCGTTGCTAACAACGACAAAAGTAAAAACGGAAACGGAGCCAAAAAATTTAAACATCTTCATGGGTATTTGACGTCTAGTGTACGGCGTCGAAATCAAATTTGAACCTGAATTTGCTCAAATATTTGAGTTTTTGTTTCGTTTGCTCAAATTCTTGCTGGAACGTGGAATAAGAGAAATATCTCTCGGTGACCGTTGAAAGAGTCAATTTCGAAAACCTAGAAATAATACTTATCTCTAAGGAAATGCGAAATGGAATCCGAAACATTGAATGGGAGCATCCCGGATTAGACTGGGAGGATGTCAAACCAAAATGAAGCGAAACAACATGCGAAAAGGAGCTTTTACGCTCGTCGAAATTATGATCGTCGTATTGATCATCGGAATCTTGATGGCAATTGCGGTACCGAACTTTGTCAAAGCACGAGAAAGCAGCAGAAAGAATTCATGCATTGCTAACCTCAAGCAAACCGACTCTGCTAAGGAGCAATGGGCAATGGACAACAAGAAAGATGCTGGCGCAACTGTCGCTTTCACCGATCTCGTTGGTGCAACATTGTACATGAAGTCAACTCCAACTTGTCCAAGTAGCGGAACCTATACAGTCGCTGTTGTTGGAACGAACCCAACTTGCGATAAGGCTCTTCACGTCTTGCCATAAGGAATCAAGTTCCTTTTGGTCGAAAGCCCAAACTATTTAGTTTGGGCTTTTCGCCACTTTCATCAATTCTCGATTGTCGAGACCCAATCGTCAAACCAAAATGAAGCGAAACAACATGCGAAAAGGAGCATTTACGCTCGTCGAAATTATGATCGTCGTATTGATCATCGGAATCTTGATGGCAATTGCGGTACCGAACTTTGTCAAAGCACGAGAAAGCAGCAGAAAGAATTCATGCATTGCTAACCTCAAGCAAACCGACTCTGCTAAGGAGCAATGGGCAATGGACAACAAGAAAGATGCTGGCGCAACTGTCGCTTTCACCGATCTCGTTGGTGCAACATCGTACATGAAGTCAACTCCAACTTGTCCTAGCAGTGGAACTTATACTGTGGCAGTTATTGGTACGAACCCAACTTGCAGCAAGGCACTTCACGTCCTGCCTTAATCAACGCTTAGGCTCAAAAAATTTCAGACACCCGCACAAAACCGTGCGGGTGTCTTTTTATGTAGCTCGATCTCACTTTCACTCCGAAAATCAAGAATATGTGGAGACTTGCACTGATTGGAGTCTTAATTTCCTTGATCGTCTTTTGTATGATGATTGGTGAGCACGTACTTAATTTTAGTCCCGATAATGGTAGCCCGCGCACGAATTCATGTATCGCAAATCTTAAGCAGATGGATTCGGCAAAGGAACAGTGGGCAATGGACAATCATAAGTCAACTGGCGCCAAAGTAACCTTCTCTGACTTGGTTGGCCCAACGCTTTATATGAAGGCAAAACCGACCTTCCCCAAACCTGGAAAGTACATTCTTGGTCGGATCGGAGCAAAGTCACGGTGAATGGTTGAAGGGCAAGACTTGCCGAATAGAAAGGAGAGAAGATCGAATTTGGAAATGTTATGGTAGTTCAACGTGCCTTTGTGGAATATATGAATCACACAGTGGAGATTGAATGAAAAAAACTGCCTCACCGCGTCAAATGGGTTTTACGCTGGTCGAAATAATGATTGCGGTTCTCATTATTGGAATTCTCATGTCAATTGCCGTACCAAGTTTCTTTCAATCGAGGCAATCAGCAAGGAAGTCATCCTGCATTGGTTCACTAAAGCAAATTGAAAATGCGAAGGAACAATGGGCGATGGATAACAAGAAAAATAACGGGGATGCCGTTGCCTTTACGGACTTAGTCGGCGCAACGCTATACTTGAAAGGCACTCCAAGTTGCCCCGCCAGCGGGACCTATGCAATCAATGTAATTGGCACTAAGCCAACTTGCGACATTGCTGGTCATTTGCTTCCATAAGCTTTATTACCAGGTTTATTCTATTTCTTGCAAAACTACCAGGCTTATTTTCGCTGAGATGCGGAAGTAAGCCTTTGCAATGTACGTGAAACGAAGAAAGAATAATGGATTTACACTGATTGAAGTAATGCTTTCAGTATTCATGGTTACATGTGCAGGAGCAATCCTTGCCAGTGCAATGCCCGCTGCAACTGTAAGTCGAATGAAAGGCAATTACCTTAATAAAGCCGCAAACTTCGCCCAAAAGGAAGTCGAGTTGATGAAAGCCCAGACCTATTCCAACTTGACTGCAACTAAACTATTTTCTGCCGATCTCATCGACAGCACCTCGACGATTGCTACCAATACTTATTCTTGCAACAATACTGATGCTGCGGTAGGCGATCGAGTTTCAGATATTTTGCCGAACGGAACAGCTTCAGTGAAAATTGAACAAGTGGATTTAGAACTGAAGAGAATCACCCTCACCGTTAACTGGTCTGAAAAAGGACGGAGTCGATCATATGTGGTTGGTTCGCTGGTGGCAAATTTATGAAAAGAAATATACGAAATCGCCGGCGCGGTGCGACCATGATTGAAGTCGTGGTCGGTTCCGGAATATCTGTTGTGACTCTGATCGGTGGTGTTGGCTGCTTTATGGCCGGCATGATGAGTTGGATGAAAGGAGTTGGAGCGATGGATTCTATTTCCAAATCTCAAGACTCAATCAAGTTGATGTCACAACAACTACGAGAATCAATGTCCGTTACCATCAGCGACAACGGAGCGACCGTTACCTACAAGATTCCATCGAAGGACCAAAGTGGTAGCTATGTACTTCCACTTGCGTCTGACGGAGTGACCCGCCAATTCAAGCTTGAGAATGGAACACTGTCCCAGATAACTGGCGGCAACTCCCGAGTTGTAGCCTCGAATGTTCTGTCAACCGATCCACAAACTGGATCCGCATATAAAGTATTTAGTGCTAACAATGGAGATGTAACCCGACAGGTAGTCATTACTTTGATTACCTCACGACAAGGATTTCGAAACAATTGGACCCCGTCTCGATCACGTGAAAGCGTGTACCTGAGGAATGTGCCCCAACTGTCAAGGTAAGTATGAATAAACTACGAAGAAAACGAGGCTCTACTTTTTTGGCGGCAACAATGCTCATGTCGCTGTTGAGTGTAGCTGGTATGACCTATATGAGTTCCGCATCAAGTGTCATGAAGACCGCGAAGCGTAAGGCTCTTGACATTCAAATGACCCAGCTTTGTGATGCTGGCGTTCAAACGATTCTGCGAAATTATTGGAGATCGTTTAAGCAGACGCAATCCTTTGACGATTTGACTGCGGATTGTAATGCTGCGAGCCCGGAATCGCCGGCGGCGGCAATGACTGGAACTTTACCGGGGGTTGGCATGTACTCGGCTGCTATTACAAGCTTTGCCCAGCCAGTAGGGGACGACTTTTCCAGGACTGTGACTGTGCGTGCGGTTGGATTCATTGATCGTAACGCAAATAGTTTATTGGATTCGAATGAGCCGGCGAAGGTCGTTGACGTAAAAGTAACTTTTCAACTGAAGAGGAGCCAAGTTTTTGACTATGTTTACTTTGTTAACAACTACGGATGGATGGACGGATTTGGTAAAAATGACCTTTATATGAATGGTGATCTTCGTGCCAACGGCGACTTTACTTTATCGAATGGAACGCCAACCATCAATGGAACCGTCATTGCCACACCAAACGATAAGCTTAATTCCGGCACTGCGGGAAACATCTCCGGAACTCCGGTTAAATGGACCGACGCAACATACAAGTCGTATCAAAATGGTAATTCAAACTTCGTTTCTCGCATGAGACAAGCCTATGATTCTACAAAGCATGGTGTGAGAGGAAGCAATACCTACGAAGAGTGGAGAGACGTTTTGTTCGATACGACTGGTAGTGTTCTCAACAATAAACTAACTGGAGCTACTCTCAGCGATTCATCTGGTTCAAAAGGCTGGGTGCGAACTGATGACAACAACAATCCGACATTTAACATGATTGACCCTGCTCCAACTCAGGAAGTTGTCATGCCTGACCTGGGTGACATCAGTGAGTACCAGACGCTCAGTACAACATACGTTGATTCCAAAGCGTTCTTTGCCGATGGAACTTCTAATCCAGGATACAACCTTGGATCTTCAATTGAGGTTTGGAACTCGTCAACCAATGTGTACGTGCGACTAGACACAAACGGATATATCAATGGATCAGCCGTTTTGGTTGGCACCTCGGATCGTCCTATTAAGATTCATGGTCCGATAACTGTTGCTCAGGATGCGGTAATCAAGGGTTTCGTTACTGGTCAAGGAGCCATTTACACTGGAAGAAATGTTCACATAGTTGGTTCCATACGCTACAAGAATCCACCAGATTTCCGGGGGAATAACCCAACCACAATTGATCAGCAAAATGAGAAAGCAGACTTGCTGGGACTTGCCGCTCGAGCATCCGTAATGATGGGAAATCCAAATGGATTTACAAATACTACTCTGCAGTACATGAGTCCTCCTTTTACCAAGGAACGAAGGGATGAGAATGGAAACGTTATTCCGGCGTTCAACGCAAATGAAACAGACTCGAGTGGCAGGAAGCGATATCAAAGCGTTATTTCTGACACCACTATGAACAGCATTGCCGAAGGAGTAAACCAAATTGATGCGGTTATGTACACCAACTTTGTTGGTGGTGGAAATCTAGGTACCTCTGGTGGCGGAGTTGCCGTAAACGGCACGATCATTAGTCGAGACGAGGCCATGGTTATCTATAGCTTGCCGATGTCGATGAACTACGACTCAAGAATCAAAGAGAGATCTTTGACACAAAAGCCGTTGGTGGACGTTAAGCTGCCACGGAGTCCAGTGCTCATGAAGAGTACTTGGCAAGATAGGGGAACAACATATGGAACGTAAGATTGGAATAGCATTGATCGTATTGGGGTTGGCTGCATTCAGCCCGGCCCCAATAAATAAGGCCAAAGGTCCGCGGACTTTTCATCCCGAAAAGTCCCAGGAGCAAGTTGGTAAGGAAATGACATTCAATGGAGTTGCTCCCGTCGTTGGTCAGGTACCAAGAGTCATTAACCAAGGTGGAATGGCTTTGGCACCAAAGAACCTGGAGGGTGCTGACAAAGCTGGGCAAGGCTCAGTGAAAGTTGGAACCAAAAGTGCCGATAGGGTCGGTGCGTCTATCGCCCAGGTGGGTAAGCGTATAGAGTCTGAAGAACAACCGGAAAAGTTCGCCTGGTTCTATGGTTTGTTGATAGCCGGACTCGGTTTCATGGGCTGGAAGCTTTTCCAATATAAGATTGAGAAAAGCACTCCAGTTCCAGAATTCAGCAAACGCTTTTTGAAAGAAATAGAAAACGGTCGGATGTAAGTCCGACTACTTAAGAGCCGCTTCTATATCGGCAACAACCTGAGCACTGTCAGGCTTTATTCTCGCAGAATATCGCTTGACGGTGCTTCCGTCTTTTCCAACTAAGAACTTAGCGAAGTTCCAATCTACATCTGTTGTGCTGTTCGATTGTGCAAGGAGCCACTTGTAAAGTGGAGCGATGTCGTCACCTTTTACGGAGATCTTGCTGAACATAGGGAATTTGACGTCATACGTTGACGTGCAGAAAGTTTTGATCTCTTCATTGGTCCCTGGCTCTTGACCGCCAAAGTTGTTTGCCGGAAAACCAAGAACAACCAATCCTTGCTTCTGATACTTTTGGTAAACCTCTTCGAGCTGCTTGTATTGAGGAGTATTGCCGCACTTTGTTGCGACATTCACTACGAGCAAAACCTTCCCTTTGTATTTCTTGAGGCTGGTCGGGCGACCATCGATGTTTGCCATCGTAAAATCGTAAATTGAACCTGCCATTGGGGTGCCTACTTTCATTGCCATCAATGAAGCGATTGCTAGGGATGTAACCATAACAAGATTCTACGTCATACTTTCCTGCAAAGTGGTCGAAAAACTGTATTTCATTCGGGTTGGTGGCACCGCAATGGGCGGTGTTGCTGGGGCATTAACCAAGGCTGGCGAGCAAGTATTTGGATCGGAAGAAGTGATCTTTGAGCCGATGAAGTCCTATTTGGCTGACTGTGGGGTAACTGTTTTCCCTACGTTTGACGGATCTCGGTTGATTGAGACGTCGCCAGATATCGTCGTCGTTGGTAACGCCGTTTCGCGAGGAAACGAAGAATTGGAGGTTGCCCTTGAACGCAAGATGAATTGCGTCTCTCTGCCGCAAGTTATTGCATCGAAGCTGATTGGAACTCACACCAGCATTGTGATCGCAGGAACCCACGGCAAGACGACGACTACTGCGATGACTGCCAACATGCTTGAAGTCGGCGGACTTGGACCTGGCTTCTTGATTGGCGGAGTGCCAGGGAACTTTGACGTTTCCTGTCGCCCTGCTTCTGCTTCTGGTTCTGTCTTTATCTCGGAAGGGGATGAATATGACTCGGCGTACTTTGACAAGCGTTCCAAGTTTCTCCATTACAAACCAGACATTGCGGTTGTCAACAACATTGAATTTGACCACGCCGATATCTTTGATGATCTCGAACAGATCAAGAAGTCATTCCGACTCTTTATTAGGCTCGTTCCTCGGAATGGAGTTGTCCTCGCTAATGGCGATGACCCGGTTGTCTTGGAAGTTCTGAAAGATGCCTGTTCACCGGTTGAGACTTTTGGGTTTGGCGAAGGATGTTTCTGGCGAATCGTCGATTTTGTTGCGGGGGCATATGGTTCATCCTTTACGGTTTTTCGTGAAGGGACGTCGATCGGTGAATTTCATAGCCCGGTAACGGGAGGCTTTAACGCCTTGAATATGCTGGTTGCTATCGTCTGTGGCCATCGACTTGGAATGTCCTTAAAGCAACTTCAAGAAGGGACGTCCTCATACAAATCTCCAAAGCGGAGAATGCAAGAGAAGGGAAGTTGGCGAGGAGCCTTAATTATCGACGACTTTGGTCATCATCCAACCGCAATTAAACAAACAATTGATGCAATTATTGATCGGTATCCGAACAGAAGATTGATTGCATGCTTTGAGCCAAGATCGAATACAACCACGCGGAACTTCTATCAGAAAGAACTTGCGGATTGCTTTTCCCGAGCGGGTGCGGTTGCAATTGGTGCTCTCGATCGACCTTGGAGATATTCGGAATCCGAACGATTAAATCTTGAAGAACTTGCTTTGGCATTGCCGTCGCCTCACTTTGTCCTTTCCCTCGATCAAGGCAAAGAACCTGACTGGGGACGCTTTATCAAGGATTGGCTTGAATCGATCGTCCAACCTGATGATCTATTGGTTACTTTTAGCAATGGTGATTTCGGTGGTCTCAGACAAATGATTGCGGCTGAGAGTATTATTGAACAATGATTGCCACGCTCGCCCTTACATTGGCTGCGACTCCAAACTTAGCCAAATTGGAACAGACACTGACAGCAATTGCGAAGCCATTTCATGGTCGCCTTGGCTATTGCGTGGTGGATCTAAAGTCCGGAAAGCGCATTTCATTCCGTGGCGAAGAGATCTTTCCGACCGCTTCAACAATCAAAACCAGCGTAGCTTTCGAAGCTCTGTGCCAGGTTGACGAAGGCAAGCACAAAATGACGGACAAATATCCTCTGTTACCTACCGAGAAGCGGCAGGCCAGCATGTGGACTTTCCAGATGAAGGATGGAACAAGCCTGGATATTGATGGCTACGTTAATCTGATGATAGGCGTAAGCGACAACACAGCCACTATGACTATGCAGGATTTTATTGGAAGCAAAACGGTTAATGCTCGCATGTCTAAGTTAGGATTGCTCAATACTAAGATTCTTGGACACCGAGACGATCGTGACGGTCAGGAAACCGCTTGGCGGACAAAATATGGCTGGGGAATGACGACTCCTCGAGAGCAAGCTCGCTTTTATGAGTTGCTCTATAACTATAAGGCGGCAAGTCCAGCCGTTTGCGAAAAGCTACTGCGCATCCTTTCTCGTCAGTACTGGGATGATGTTTCAATTGCGTCGTGCCCGATTGATGTAAAAGTCTGTGCCAAGTCGGGTGCAGTCAACCAAAGCCGATCGGAAGTATCGATTGTATACGCATCTCGACCATACGTTTTAGCCATCTATACCGCTGATCAAGTTGATCAGCGATGGGTACATGATAACGAAGGCGAGGTTGCGTTGCGAAAGATGTGCAATATCATTTGGAATGCCTTTGAGCCTTCCCGCCCTTACGCCTTACCAAAGGGATACGAGAAATTTGCGCCAACTGGTGGCGGCGCCTAAGCCAATTTTGGGAGTGCTGTTGCCTGCAACAGCTTTAGGCTGCGGAGCCTGCTCCGCTGAAATTAAGAGCATTCGAGACAGATTGCTGATCTCCAAGCCTCGAAAAATGGCTCATTTTTAGTTTTTTCAGGGAATCAAGCGAAAGCGAAAACAGGCTTTACATCCCAAATGTTGCCCAGCATCCCGAATTTATGCCCATATCTGATGAAAGTTTGATCTTCTTGGCGATACCGAAACCTCCCGTTCCTCGATCACGTTGAACCTGATACAGGAGAAAAGGAGTAGAAATATCGGGACTTGAGTCTCATAGACTCAACTAACTTTATAAAAAAAGACTAACATTTGTGGAACTTACTGATTGCGACACTCGTTTAACTATACATAGCTAACCGCTACAACCCTGGAGGGAAACAGCAATGACAACAACATACAGCCTTAACGAAACCGAGACGATTCGATTCAATGAGTTAATGAATGAGACCTACCGAAAGGTCTACAACATGGCATTCCGCCTTAGCGGTAGCCGCCCAGATGCTGAAGATTTGACTCAGGAAGCTTATTACCGTGCTTACCGATCCTTTGGTGACTTTGAAGGAGACCGACCGTTCGAGAACTGGATTTTCCGAATTGTCACTCGACTCTATCTTGATTTGTTGCGAAATCGACGACGACGTGTTCAAACGGTCAGCTATGACAACACGTTGCCTTCAGAAATAGGTGGTGATTCGGTTCGGTTTGAAATTGCCGACGATCAACCATCTCCTGAGCAAGTGATGATTGAGAACGCCTACAGTGAACCTCTTCAAATGGCACTAGAATCCTTGACCCCAGACCAACGAGAGTTGATCGAGTTGGCCGATGTAAAGCAAGTTCCGTATACGGAAATTGCCGAAATGCTCGGTGCTCCGGTTGGTACGATCCGGTCAAGACTTCACCGAACGCACAAGGCGTTGCGGGTGAAGCTTGAACAGGCTAGAGCTCAACAAGCCCTTCGTGGCAACCGCTCGTAAAGTCGTAGCAAGTAGTTGAAAGAAAAATCCGTCTCAATTGGGACGGATTTTTCGTCTCAAGAATTTCTGCGGCTAATTCGGTGAGAAGATTTCAGCCGTTGAATCCAACTCATTCTGATCAAACTTCCTTGGTTCCACCGCTAAGCCCGAAACAACCGTGTCCCGTTCATCGAAGATGAAGCAGGAGCCTTCAAACTTGCTCTCCTCGCTTGGAACTTCTTCGAGGTACTTAAGAATGCCACCCTTAAGGTGATAGACCTCCTCAAAGCCCTTCATCAGCATCAAAGCCGATGCCTTCTCGCATCGGATTCCGCCTGTGCAGAACATCGCCACTTTCTTGACCTTTGTAGGGTCAAGGTTGGCGTCTACCCAAGCCGGAAGGTGAGAGAAATTGCGAGTCTTGGGGTCAACCGCACCCTCAAAAGACCCTTCAACAACTTCATAGTGGTTTCGAGTATCGAGAACCAAAACATCGGGATCTGAAATAAGTTCGTTCCAATCCGTCGGATCTACGTAGGTTCCAACCATTTTATTGGGGTCTACGTTTGGATCTTTGATCGTGATGATCTCCTTGCGGTGGCGAATTCGTAGCTTCCCGAATGGTTGAACTTCGTGCGAAGAATCTTTGTAGTCCAAAACCGCGAACTCAGGATAAGCCAATAGTGTTGACCAGAATTCTTCCATGTTTTCAGCTGTCGCCGAGACGGTCCCGTTAATTCCTTCGGTCGCCAACGTAATCGCGCCCTTGAACGAGAGTGACTCGCACAAGAGCTTGATTTGGGCGGTAACGAAATCTGCCCTTTCAGGCGACATCGCTACAAACTTATAAAAGGCACGGATGACAAACATGACAATTGACAACTATTGTTAGGCATTAACTTGGACAACTTCAAAGGCTTCGACTCGATCGCCTTCTTCGTATCCTTCCCAGTCACCAAAAGTAATACCACACTCTTGACCAACGCTCATCTCGCGAACGTCATCTTTAAAGTGTTTAAGTGTGATGATTTCACCGTCGTGAATAAGTTCCTTGCCACGATAAACGCGAGCTTTGGCTCCACGGGTGACCTTTCCTTCGGTGATGTAGCTTCCGGCGACAATTCCTTTCTTCGAGAATGACATCTTGACTCGAATCTCGGCTTCTCCGATGAATTGCTCTTCGAACTTTGGCTTCAGCATTCCCTTAACCGCTGCTTCGATGTCTTCGATCAATTCATAAATGATCGAGTAAGTTCGAATTTCAACCTTTCGCTTTTCGGCTTCTTTCTTGGCTTCGCCTTCTGGCTTGACGTTGAATCCAACAACGATGGATTCGGAAGCTGCGGCAAGGTCAATGTCTGCCTTAGTGATCTGACCAACACCGCTGAGGATTATTTTTGCTTCGACCTCGTCGTTCTTGACCTTTTCAAGCATTCCTTTAACCGCTTCGACCGAACCTTGAACGTCAGCTTTTACGATGAGGTTCAAGTCGCGAATGCCGTCATCTTTCAACCTGTTTCGAAGATCTCGAAGGGTTAATCCTCTTCCACCACTGGTGAGGTTCTTGGTTCGTTCTTTTTGGACCCGCGATTCGGCTTCAATTCGAGCCGTTCTTTCGTCCTCATAGAATTCAACCTTGTCACCGGCCGACGGAACATCGGATAGCCCGAGAACTTCGACTGGCATTGATGGACCGGCTTCGGTCATCTTATCGCCCCGATAATCGGTCATCGCTTTGATTCGCCCGTAAGTGTTGCCAACAACCAAAGCATCGCCGGCTCGGAGAGTTCCGTTCTCAATGAGGAGAGTCGAAACTGGGCCACGACCCTTTTCAAGCTTAGCTTCAATAACGGTTCCGGTTAGCTGACCCTTTGGATCGGCCTTCAGCTCCATGATTTCAGCTTGAAGAAGAATCATTTCAAGAAGTTCAGGAACACCCGCACCAGTAAGAGCAGAAACGTTGGCAATAATGGTTTGACCGCCGTAGATTTCAGCGATGACGTTGTGCTCGGTTAGCTGGTTCAAAACTCGATCTGGATTAGAGCCTTCCTTGTCAATCTTGTTTACGGCTACGATAAGAGGCACCTTAGCTGCCTGAATGTGCTGGATCGCTTCGATCGTTTGGGGCATGATTCCATCGTCAGCCGCAACAACAAGGATGGCAATGTCAGTAACTTGCGCTCCACGAGCTCTCATGTTAGTGAAAGCGGCGTGACCGGGAGTATCAAGGAACGTGATCACACCTTCGGGCAACGTGACCTGATAGGCACCAATATGTTGAGTGATGCCACCAAATTCTTTGCCGGCTACATTCTCCTTTCGAATATAGTCAAGTAGGGAAGTCTTGCCGTGGTCAACGTGCCCCATGATAGTGACAACGGGTGGTCGAAGAATCTTTTCACCTGGCTTAGGACCAGCAACGACTTTCGGTTTTGGTTTTGAGGCGGTTGCAGATGCCACGGCGTATTCGTAACCATAGCCTTCAACAATTTTCCTGGTTTCATCTTCGGTAAGTGGATTACCAATTGCCTTCATGATTCGGAACTTGGCAATCAAGCTCTTTTGCATGTCGGTAGCCGGAACGTCTAACGCAAAAGCAAGGTCTCGTGGGCTTGAATTTGGCTTGAGAGTTACCAACTTTTTGTCAAGGGCTTCCAGACAGCCACTTTTGACCAATTCCACCGTTTCAGGATCAGCGTCAAAAGTTGTTCCCTCGTAGCTGATTCCCAGATCGTTCATCACGGTGAACACTTGTCCCGGTGTGATTTCGAATTCTTTCGCGATCTCGGCGATATTTGTCATGTTTGCTTTCTTTACCTCAGTTTGCATAATAAGTCTTGGATTTGGGTCTCGTGAGAGACAATGTGCGTTGTTTTGAATGCCCGTTGCAACCGGCCTTTTTGAAGGACCGACTCGACACAGGGTGTTGACATGCAGACGTAAGCACTCCGCCCCTCACCTGTCCAGGTGGTTGAGAGAGTCTGATCTGATACGGATAGGGAGAGCCTGAAAAGGCTCTCTTGGGATTGTTTCTTTCTACAAGAAACGCAGGTCCGAATTGGTGTATGGCTTGGCACAGTTGAACATCACCTCACCCTCGTACCCGCTCAGCGGCCGCTTGGGTTTCGCTGCGGATGTCGATGGTCCAACCAGTAAGACGTGCTGCCAATCGGACATTTTGGCCGCCTTTTCCGATGGCAAGCGAGAGCTGATTTTCTGGAACAACCACGTAAGCGTGCTTCTCCATTTCTCCTCTTTCGTTTTGCTTCTCAGAGAGTTTGATATTGTTCACCTTGGCCGGTGAAAGGGCTTCAATAATAAATTCTCTTGCGTCTTCCTTATAAGGAACAACGTCAATTTTTTCGTCATTGAGTTCGTCCACAATCGCTTGAACGCGGGCGCCTCTCGGGCCAATACATGCGCCAATTGGATCGACTCGCTCATCGGTTGAGTGGACGGCAACCTTGCTGCGTTGACCTGGCTCACGGGCGATGCTCTTAATCGTGACAATGCCGGTTCCAATTTCTGGAATTTCGAGTTCAAACAACTTGCGAAGTAGGTTAGGATGCGTTCGGCTTACAATCACTTTGAGTCGCTTTTGTGAGTCGTCTACTTTGTAAACGTAAACCTTGAGTCGGGTATTTGCCGTGTACTTTTCGGTCGGTACTTGCTCTCGTCTTGGCAGCTCGGCTTCAACTCGGTTGACTTGAATGTAAACATTTTGCTCGTCTCGTCGAGAAACTTGTCCAGTAACAATATCGCCCATCTTTTCGGCAAAGACGTCATGGATTCTTCGAGTTTCTGCTTCGCGGAGCTTCTGGCTTAAAACCTGTTTTGCAGTTTGGGCAGCGATTCGGCCAAATCGGTTAGGATCAACATCCATTGGGATGAAGTCGCCAATCTCTGCTTCGGGGTTTCGCTTAAGGGCTTCGACGAGGCCGATTTGGAAGCTTGGTTCGTCAACGACGGCAACCACTTCCTTCTCAACGCTGGCAGTCATGCCCTTCTTAGGATCGAGTTTGACATTCACTTCGCCTCGAGCGCCAACGTACTTCTTGTACGCAGCGGCAAGGGCCTCCTCAAGCTCAGCTTGAAGCTCTTCAAGTGGCAGATCACGCTCTTGCGCAATCTGAGTTAGTTGATGTAATACATCGCCTTCCATCGTGCTTCTTCCTTTTATCCTAGAAATCCGGGAACAAAAAAGGCGGCTATAAGCCACCCAGGATTGATTGCCCGAACTGTCTGATGTTATTGTAGCATACTGGACAAGTTTGGAGTTAGGAGTCGGGAGTTTGGATGAAGTGACATTGAAGCTTTTTTGCCTGCCGAATTGACGAAATCCTGGCTTCCTAGTGTCATTCCAGGCTTCAGAACTTCTAACTCCCAACTCCAAACTCTTGTAAACTATCTGCGTGGATCGTATTTTGCTTGCCGCCCCTCGAGGATTTTGCGCCGGAGTCGCGTACGCAATTGAAATTGTCGATCTCGCCCTTAAGGTTTATGGCGCTCCACTTTATGTGCGGCATGCAATAGTCCATAACGAATGGGTCGTAAAGAATTTTGAAAGCCAAGGCGTGATCTTTGTCGAAGAAATTGAAGATATCCCTGAAGGTGCGACCGTTGTTTTTAGTGCGCATGGGGTTTCGCCTGAGGTTCGACGAGTCTCTCGAGAACGCAATCTGAAAATGGTTGACGCAACTTGTCCGTTGGTCACCAAAGTCCACAGCGAAGCCAAGCACTACGCTGCTAAAGACTTCTTTATGATCTATATCGGCCACCGCGGCCACGTCGAGGCGGAGGGCACGATGGGCGAGGCACCGGATCGAATGGTTCTGGTCGAGACTCCACAAGATGCCGAAGAACTTGAGATTCCACACTATCCAAACTTGGCTGTATTGTCCCAGACGACTCTTTCGGTTGATGAAGTGATGGCGACGATGGCGGTTCTCGAACGCCGCTTCCCGCACATCCAGAAGCCCGCGAAAGGCGATATTTGTTATGCGACTACGAACCTTCAAATGGCAATTCGTGAGTTTGCAAATGAATCTGATCTGGTTCTGGTTGTTGGTTCAACGACCTCGTCTAACTCAAACCGCCTGCGAGAAGTCGCCGAACAATATGGCACTGAGTCTTATTTGCTCAGCACGATCGAGGAAGTCCGCCCTGAGTGGAGAACGAACTACAAAACTGTTGGAATCTCGTCCGGAGCTTCGACTCCCGAGATCTTGGTTGAGGATATTATTGGAGCCTTGCTCAATGGACGCACTGGAATTCCAGTCGATATCCTTGAAACGATTAAGGAAGACGTAGCGTTCAAGCCAAACAGGGAACTGTTGGAACTTGCTCAAGCGAAATAAGCCATTGTTTAGTGAGGCCAAAATGTGGAGTGCAGCAACTTGTTGGCGCTTTGTCCTGCGAGACTTGTCTCGCTGAATAGCCTGATAGTAGAATTCAGGTGATGAGTTGCCCCCATGCCCCAAGCAAAATTGTGGAGGCGCCGAAAAAGAGCCTAATCTTGGTCATTTTGTCGTGACTCCGAAGAGGAGTCACGACAAAGGCTATTTGTCTCCAACTGCGTCGTAACTGACTTTCCAGTCCACTTTTATTCCGTTTGCGGTTGTCTCGCTTCGGGTGAACTCTTTTTGCAAGTGCAGTTTGTTACCGTCCAAAATTTTTGGTAGCTCAAACGCACCCTTAGTGCATCGATCCAGAACCCAGGCCGCTTTTTGAATAGGGAAGTCAAAGCTCGTGACCTTAGGTATTAATCCGCCGGCAGGCAGAACAACCAAGCCAACACGATTTTTGAATAAAGCAGTGAAATCGTCAACCACCCGGTCCTGTTTCAGCTTCATGCCTTGCTCGTTGAGCAGTCCAATGTATTGCACGTTAAAATGACCAGGGCTCGCTATCCTTGCAATCTGCCCAGACCCAATAAGGTCTCCCCCTGCTTCCTTCATTACCGGCGGCGTAACGACCTTCCTTAAAAGTATTTTCGATCCTTTTGGCATAGGCTCAACAGCGAAAATATTTTCCGCGAACTCTACTTTGCTTGCCCCGCCTTCGATGCGACCGTGGTATTCAACTCCATCCGGTCCGGCTGGCTTAGACTTGTCCGCGACGAGGCGAAGCTTTGCTTTTAACATGAGCTTGTACTTGTAAAACATCGCACCTTTCTCCGGCACATTAACATTCAACTCCGCTGTGACAGGACCTTCGAGGACTGAACAATAGCTCTTAACCAGATTTTCGATAATGAACAAGCTTGTCTCTCGGGCTTGAGTTGGCAAGCTACGGATAATTCCATCGATTCCAGAACGTGCGGCATCGGCTTCTGCCTTCGCCCTATCAACCGCAAATTTCACTTCTTCGCTTACAGGCGGAACCTTTGCTTTTGCTTTAGGGACTAATTGGCCCTTGATAGTATCTTGTAGAACTGCCATCGGTCTGGTTAATAAGGCAGTCGCAGTAGCGACAAATCTTAACCCTTCTGCTGCAGTTTCTAATGAATCGCAAACCCCTGAATCAGACCTCGTCCGTTGCTCAAACTGCTCCATTTCATTAGCCTCATCGTCGGTTGAATCTGCCCAAGACGCCAAATCCCCGAGGGCTTCCATTGCGTCTGCTTGGATATCAGGCGGAGCTACCGTTAATGATTCACAGGCGTCTGCTGCCGCCAATATGTGGTTTAACCCTTCATTTGCCACGGCTCGTTGACGTTCTAGTTCGGCTAGTCTTTGTTCAGCTTCATCTCGTCGGGGACCATTAGGTGCCGAATGGACTCTTTGCCGACTTCGCGCTGCGATCCGATCTGCTAACTCTTGGGCGCGTTTAGCTTTTCGTTCAAGTGTACGGCGGATTGCAACGGCATCAGTGACAATGACCTCTCGAGTGACGGTGTTTCGATTGTCAGCTCCGGTGAAATTGAATCGATAGACTCCCGGACGGTGCATTTTGATGTTGAACTGAAACAATCCATCGTTTCCGTATCGAATTCTTTCGCTGTGGATGGAGCCGTCTGGTTCAGTCCATTTCACGACTACTGCTTGATCGGCTAACACCTCTCCGGCAAAAACGCCACCCCTAAATTTTGCTTCACCATTAATCGGGAGATTGGACGGCGCTTCTTCAATTCCAACTAGAATTCCCTGACTTCGCTCTTGAACCTTTCTTGTTGTTGGGGTGGCAACAAGGAGAGGAAAAAAGAGGATCCCGGTCAGCAAAAGCTTCATGGGGCAATTTTACTACCGCAAAGACCCCCAGCGGGATAGAATAGTTTAAATGTTGACTTGTGTTGCCCTTACGATGATTCCCTTGCAGTCTGATCAGCCGTATCACGTCTCTGGCGAAAGGATCAACCGAAATAATCCAAGACCAATTAGGATGGCAATGACTCCCGATCCAAAATCGGTTTTGATCATTGCCAAAGATAACGAACTGCGATGGGTCAACCCGTACATAAAATCTTCTCCCCCAACCAAGACCGCAAAGTTGACCGAGTACCCGACCTTTGACTTCAGCGGTAAAGAGGCGGCTAAGGTTGAAAATGCTCGCGCCTTAACCGAAGCAATGTTTGGCACCAGCGACCCGCACCCTCTTCAAGGAATCGTTTCCATGTTCGTAAAGGGTGACAAGCAATTTTGTTTGACTAACCGCCTCAATCAGTTCTTCTTCTATTCCACCGAGACCGGCGAACTGGTCAAGAAAGTCTTCCTCAAAATTCCGTTCAAGGACTATCACCCATTTATTACTGAATTTAGCCCAGATATGAAAATGGTAATGGTCGGGAACACGGATAAGGAAGTCGAGTGGATTTTCTCATTGGAAACCGGACAAAAGGTATCCGAAGTGCCGTGCTCGTTCATGGACACCGTCGGGTTCATGCCTGACAGCAAGCGAGTTGCTCGCGTGTCAAAAAACAAGTTGTCCTTCTACGACATCGCCACGAAAAAGCCAATTGGTGAATCAATCACCCTGCCTGGAAAATCGGCTGGTTCTTTGGTCATCAATCCGGACGGAAAATCTGTTGCTTTTTCAACCTACGGAGCGACCGGCGACCGGGTAGGCAACTACATCCTCGATCTCGCGACAAAGCAGACCACAAAAATTGAGCCGAAGTTGGATAAATTTCCGATCTCGTGGGTAAGTCAGGACGGCACATTGTTGATGCTACACGAGCCTAAGTGGATTCACTTTGTTGATGCCCATTCCGGTAAACACCTCTTTACATATGCAACTAGCTTTCCGGATGTTTGGGACCGGATTTGGGAAGGTTGTGTTCAACTTTCGGCCGATAATTCGAGGCTTTTGGTGATGCCTGATCCCGCACTTGCCGAAACAAATTATGCGATTTTCGTTGACTTAAAGCAGCCCAAAGGAAAGCCAGTAACTAAGGTTGGACCTTAAGATTTCATAATCAACAAATACTTCTAGGCACTGCTGAACTGCACGGCTAGTCATCGCAATCAGTTTGGTATTGATGAAGTGCCGGCCAAGACTTGGAAGCTGAGCAAAGTGTCGCGGAAAGAAGCAAACTAGTTGACTTTAATTGCTTCATCAACGTCGTCTAGCTCGGGTGAAAGCCTGCAGACTTCATAGCTTTCGCCAGCCTTAATTAATGCCCAGATTGCACCATCAAATGCCACGGCCCTTTCTATATCCCTACCAGGTAACAGGCGCTCACTTTTGCCGCTTGCTAATTGAGTCTTGTAAATTCGGCGGAGAGGCTCGCCATTGCCGTTAGGCTCCATAGTTGCGACCAAAAAAGTGTCTGAGTCAACGAGTGCGTCAGTATTTGCCGTCTGTTTTCCAAAAGGGATGAATTTGGATTGCTTTGTCTTGAGATCGTATATCCTAAGGCCGTCCGGTACTCCCATCCCATATTCTTGGACCAAGAGCGATTTTTCATCAACCGAAAGCCTAGGCGATCCAGACGATATCCCAGACGGCGTCATGGACTCAAAGCCTCCTGATTCGGTCCATTGCCAGAGCCGAAAACCAGCCATTGCTCTACCTTTTGAATCAGGTGGCAACGTCTCCAACTCCGTGAAATACAACGCTCGGTTAAGCGATGAGACAATCATGGTTTGGGTCAGAGATGCCCGTCGAAATTCCTTTCCGTTGAAGTTAATCTCAATTTCCTTTCCCGTAAATCTGGCTGTCAAGGCTGAGCTCTTGATTTTCTTCAGAACCTTGACTTCAGGCGCTCGACCGAATGACTGCCTCGAATAGAGGAGGCTTCCGTTTTCAACGCGTAGATACCGCTCAGTTCTTAACGTTTCGCGAGCTTGCCGAATGAGTCTTCCCACTGGCTTTGATGCCATGAAACCCAAAACCAAGAGACTGAGGACGACCCAGGTCCAAAGCTGAGTCTTCTTGTGCATATCAGCTCGTTGACTTTGAAGCTAATTCTTGAAAAACTTCGACCGTTCGTTGAACGGCAGAGCCGCTAACGTCTGCATGGGTCACTAATCGCAATCGGTTAGGAGCCACGGGGAAGCACCAGATGTCATGACCATGAAGCATGGCTTGCCATTCGTTAGCCGGGCGTTCTGTCTCGATTAGGCAGATGTTGGTTGGCGTATTGGTCGGGTCGGTATTAAGTCCATTAAGCTTGCCGATCTCCACCGCCAGGTAGTGCGCGTGGGAGTGATCCTCGGCGAGACGATCTACCATTTTTCGCAAACTCACCAGACCACAAGCAGCGAGGATTCCCGACTGTCGCAGACCTCCGCCCATTCGCTTTCGCCAAATTCTGGCCCGATCTATAAACTCCGCTGGCCCAGCGAGAATTGAACCGACCGGGGCGCGAAGCCCTTTTGAAAGGCAAAAGTTAACCGTATCGACATGTTCACAAAGGTCTTTTACTGGGCGGTCGAGGGCGACGGCGGCGTTAAATATTCTCGCTCCATCAACGTGAACTTTGAGGCCATGCTGGTCAGCAATTCGTCGATATTCCTTCATGTTCTCCATCGGAATGATGGTCCCACCGGCTCGATTATGGGTGTTCTCGAGACAAATTAGCGTGGTTCCGGGGGTGTGTAGATTCGCGCTGGTAATCCGCTTTTCAACGGTCGTCGGGTCCATGACCCCTTTTTCCGATGGCAAAGTCCAGGTCAAAACGTTTGCAAATATGGCCGGTGCGCCGACTTCGTAGTAGATTACGTGGGCTTCTTCTTCGACGATCATGGCATCGCCAGGCTTGGTATGAGTGGCGATTGCAATCTGATTACCCATGGTTCCAGACGGAACAAACATTGCTTGTTCTTTGCCGACCATTTTCGCCGCAAGCTCTTCGAGTTCCATCACGGTAGGTTCATCGCCGAGCACATCGTCACCAAGCGGAGCTTTCATCATCGCCTCATACATTTCATGGGTTGGGCGGGTGACGGTATCGCTGCGCAAATCGACAATATTCATTTAGTTGTTAGCATATCCGAGAAGAAGCGATCCTTGATCCTCTACACTTCAAACAGATTTTCGGTGACCGTTAGAAGTTAGGCTGAATTGTGGAGTGCGTCAACTTGTTGGCGCTCTATCCTGCGAGACTTGTCTCGCTGAGTCGAGCAAATGTACACTGACAAAAGATGAGTTGGCCCCATGCTCCAAGCAAAATCGTAAAAGGACCAGGAATGCACATCATCACGTCTGGAACCTATCAAAAAGCACATTTATTTGACAATTCTGAAAAGCTGAAGTGCCTAGAGGAAATTCTTTTTGAAACGGCTCTAAGAACTGGCTGGGAGTTGCAAGCTTGGGCACTGTTTTCCAATCATTACCATTTAGTCGGATTTTGTCCGACGGATGATGTCGTTCGGAGCCTGACTTCAAGGTTACGTGGGGCCTCAGCTCAGTACTTAAACAAGCTTGACAATACTCCCGGCAGAAAGGTCTGGTACCGGTGCCGCGATACAATGCTCACCAATGAAAAATCCTATCTTGCTCGCCTGAACTATGTTCATACGAATTCACGGAAGCATTTGAATATTGCACCAGAAAACTATCCCTACTGCAGTATGCATTGGTTCAACCTAAGGGCTGACCGGTCATTCTTCGAAACCGTAATGTCATTTCCTAGTAATGACATTTCGATTGAAGATGATTTCTGATCTAATTCGTTTGCAGCGAGACAAGTCTCGCAGTAAAAAGCGCGAATAAATTCGACGCACTCCACATCAGGGATACACTCATTGACATGAATGTGATCTTAGTTGGTGCGGGTGGAATGGGACGAACGTGGGCTAAGAACCTGATCGCGAACCCCGAAACCGAGATCGTCGCTTGGGTCGATGTTCAGCCCGGTCAAGTCGACCGATCAAATGCCGAACTTGGGACCAGTTTTCCGGCTTTTACCTCCCTGTCAGAAGCCATTTTGGCGACTGAGGCTGATTTTGTGGTTGATGTTTCGATACCAGAAGCCCACGAAGAAGTCACCGTAACTGCGCTTGAAGCAGGTCTGCCGGTTCTAGGAGAAAAGCCGATGTCAACTTCCATGGAATCGGCCCGCCGAATGGTTGCTGCCGCTGATAAGGCAGGGAAGTTGTATATGGTTTCCCAGAGTCGCCGATACAACGGCAACCAAGAAGCCTTTAAGTCTTTGTTAGGCGAGATTGGCGACCTTGGAATCCTGAATGTTGACTTTTATATTGGAGCCCACTTCGGTGGATTTCGAGACGAAATGGCGCATGTCCTGATTCTTGATATGGCAATCCATACGCTCGACCAGGCTCGCTACCTATCCGGACTTGACGCGGTTAGCGTCTACGCCGACGAATTCAATCCGAAATGGAGTTGGTACCGTGAAGGTTCGTCGATCAACTGCATGTTCGAGATGTCGAATGGAGTTCGATTTAATTTTCGCGGTTCGTGGTGCTCTGACGGATTACACACATCCTGGGAAGGTGAATGGCGGGCAGTGGGATCGAAGGGAACTGCAAAATGGGACGGTCATAGCCATATGGTTGCGGAAGTCGTTGCAGGCGACGAGGGCTTTCATCGCCCAGTGGATAAGATGTCCGAGACTCGACATGATATCCCGGAAGGCATCGACGGAAGCCTACGAGACTTCCTGAACGCGCTAAAAACCGGGGAAACTCCGCAAGGCGAGTGTCACGATAACATCAAGAGCTTGGCGATGGTATTCGGCGCGATTGAGAGTGCAAAGAGTGGGTTGAAGACGCCAATTTGAGCTTACTTTGCAAATATTGGTTAACATAGCAAACATAGGCTCTTGACCGGACAGTCATTTCCTGGAGCACTTTTCCTCGTGAGGTGCCCTGTTTCGTCGCACCAGTAAATTGACCGTTCCGAGTATCATATCCTCAGAACTCATGATGAACTCAACACGATTTTTAGCCGTTGGTGGCATGCTTCTCGTCACATCAGCCGCATTTGCCCAAACGGCAGCTGATTGGCAGAAGAAACTTGATTCCTACACCGCCGCCTATAAGCGAAAAGATACAAAAGCCATGACCGCGTTCGTCAAGGCAAACTTCGGACCAGACTTTCGTTTTATTCCTCTCAAGGGTGGGCCAATAAATGCCGACCAATGGCTTGCCAAGGAGATTGCCCAGGCAACGATGGCGGAAAAGACAACTGTTTTTGACATGAAGGTTCAGGTCGCCCAAAATTCGGCTGCTTACGCCACCGCCATAACTTCAAATCGGCTAACTGCGCAGACGAAGATGGAGCCAAACGGAAAAGTCGGAATCTTTGACTTTGCCTATAAAGGGACGGTTCAAGCTGACCTTAAGAACGGAAAAGTAATTATTCATTACATTCGAGTTATCTCGGGAAAGAAGACTTTCGATGGAAAGGTTCTTCCTAAATAACGATTCAAGTCCGAAAGGCTCCTTCTTGGTGGAGGAGCCTTTTTTATGTCCGGGCGGTTCTACGTTTGCGGTATCGTCAATTTACTCAAGGCCTTATCGAAGGCGAAACAGGAGACTACAATGAAAATTACAAAGCTTTTATTGCTCAGTGCGACAATACTTGTCGGCGCTTCGGCCAATGCCGATCTCAAGTCCGATTGGCAAAAGGTTCTTGATAAATATGTTGCCCTCAATTTGAAGAGGGACATGAAGGGCTTTGATGCGATGGTTCTGCAGACCTTTACTCCTGATTTCAAGTTCACGAGTAAATCTGGCCAAGCCATGAATCGGCAGCAATGGATTGATCAGTCGCACGAAGAAATGAAAATGACGGGGAAGGTCACCAAAGTTGTTTTTGATGCCGATAGCA